>JAFZOV010000185.1 GCA_017550445.1 Fibrobacter sp. | reverse complement strand
AGCAGGTCCTGTCACGCACAAAATGCGAGGTTCCCTTAACGCCAACACCAACACTGTTCACCATGCAGTTGCTGGACTGAGTCGTATCTTCACGGTCAACCACGAGATTTACACCGCTCACCAAGGATGCTGCCTTCGAAAGAATCGACTTTCCGATATCCAAGGTATCCTTCAAGTCTTCAATATCCTTCTTAGTCAAATAGTCCGACACGCCGACCAAGGTTTTCTCCCCGTCACGCAGTCTACGGAATTCGAACCTGAAAGAATCGCCCGGCAAAGAATCGGGAACAGGCAACCACCAACGACCCGAACTATCGGTCTTGGTCTGCGCAACAAATTCAAGGGAATCGCCCTCCACGAACTCAAATCCATAGATGTCGCGAATCGTCATCACTTCTACATCTACACAGGGCTTATCGCCATTGCAGAGTACTTTTCCCGAAATACGGGCAACATTCTTCGTTTCCTTTTCAGATTCCTTGATCAACGTATCCGCCTTAGCCGTCGTACTCCACACAATGGGGCCGAGGCTAACCGTATCGCCGTCATAAAGACGTTCCAGACTCAAGCTGCGGTAAATCAGGCTATCGGCAAAGCCAAGGGTCTGCATACGGGCAACCATCATGGAATCTCCCGGGAAAATTTCCAGGTTCCAGTTACCGGCAGGCACCAGCATATAGAAGCTATCCGCAGCAAAGACGTCATCGCAGAAAGGCGTCCCCGAAAGGCAGGTCATAAAGTGGCCGCCCACAGATACTGCAGAATCTTCAACTTCGTTAAAGTAAAGCACCGTAGACACGACAGCAGCCTTTGCGAGCTGAATGCTGTCGTAAGCCTTCGCCTGCAAAGTCGTGCGAGGCAAGTAGAACACTTCAGCCGCAGACGTATCAATCACGGCCAACTGGAATGTATCGGACAAAGCCGAATCAAAAGCGTACACGCCGTCGGAGTCGGTCAAGACTTCAATCTTTTCAGGGACATGCAAAACAGAATCGTAAACCGCCATACGGGCCATACGAACCATGGCATCAGAAGCCGGAGAGCCGTCCACACGGAGAACAACGCCCGTCACCTGGGCATCGGCAGTAACCGTGTTTCCCGTATCCGTCACCGTACCGGCAACCTTTTCGTTGCTACAACCTAAAAAGGCGACCACTAAAGAGGCTAGGCAAACTAACAAAGAAAATTTCTTGTTCATTTTTCCTCCTCGGTTTCTGGCGGCAGATCCACCTTTTCCTTGCTAAGCGGGAAAAATTGGATATTCATCTGGCACACCATCGTTTCACCTTCGTCCGAACGGACAATATCAACCACTTCCTTGCGGAACAGGTCTATCTTGCTAATAATGCGTTCCAAGCCTTCAGCAGAAACGCTCATCGTCATACAAGATACATTTCTACGTTCGGTGCTGTAATGGTCCAGGGCGTCTTTACCCAGATCCATCATCTGTTTTTGGAACTGGTGGACAAACAAGGGGGCGATTTCGGAACCGCTAAAGATCGCCTTGTTGACCGAACGGTAAAACCCATTTTCGTCAAGTTCAATCAACTGCATCGACAAGAGCAGCTGTATCGCCTGCTTTGCCTGCGGGAGCGTAATACGCGGGTTCAGGAACAGAGCTAGTTCCTGAATGTTCTTCGGGCCAATGTTCAACACCGACAGAGCTTCGCGGACGGCAACGTAATACCACTTACTATAGTATTCCTGCTGGCTCTTGGTCAAGGACTTGATGGCGTTAGGCAACAGAGCAGACATCTGCTCGAAGATGGCTTGCTTGGAAGCCGGCGTGGTGGCATGGGTAAAGTCCACCATCAACGTAAAGTAGCGGCCTTCCTTTTCGTTAAGGCCTAAAGCCGCAATAAACTTGGGCAACATTTGGGGCGTAAGCGACTTGCGCCCGCGGACCAGGTCCAGATAGAAACCCGACGAGGAATACCCCGCCTTCTTCGCGAAGGACCTATATGAAAAGTATCGTTGCACAGACTTACGGTAGTCGTAATAGTCCTGCAAGAACTTTCGGTAGTTGTAGTAAGCGTATACGTTCATCAATCTAAATATACTTTTTTTGCCATTTTTTGGGAACACCTTTTTTCGAAATAGTTTTGTAAATTCCCGTAAATCTTGCAAAAAAGAACAATTCGTGAACACTTTTGAAAAAAGAAGTGATACGCTTGCCGATTTTTTTGGATATATTCAAGGAACACCCAATCCCATCCTTTGGACTTTCGTTTGGTAACAAGCGAAAGTCCTTTTTTATTTACAAGCGCATTTTTCTTTATTTTTCTAAATTTGCGCCCAATGATCAGCAAATCTAAAACTGCCGCCATCTTAAAAAGCGTCCTTTTCCGCATTCTCCGCCTTGCGGGAATTCTTGCAGTCATATACGTGAGCATGGTATTTTACCTCGCGCTGACCGAACGCAGGAACGTCTTTCCGCGGGCAATCTATCACAAAGAAGCCAACGAAGCGATTCAGAACAAGGCCAAGCAAATCACCTGTACATTGGAAGACGGAACCATATTAAACGGATTCAGTCTCGGAAACGAAACTGATCCTATCATGCTTTACTACCCCGAAGCAGACGAAGACGCCGCACAATTTTTGGCGCAAGTAGAAACACTTCCGAACGTAAATGTCGTCACATTTAATTACCGAGGCTCCGCACAAAACAAGGGAACTCCCAGCGAAGAAACATTCGCTCTAGACGTAGCACAAATTGCAGAATGCGCAGCACAATTAAACGGCAACGCCCCGCAAATCCTTGTAGGACGCGGGATGGGCGCCATCTCGGCAATCAACCAGCACCGTAATAACGAACAAATTATCTTAATCGACCCCATTCTCGACATTGCCGAAGCCATCCACCAGAAATATGGTTTTCTATACCCCAAATTTCTAGTTCGTACACATTTTAATATTACCAAAGACAAGTTAAAAAACGCACAAAATAACATAACTGTAATTAGTGACAAAAAACAATTCGAGAATCGTACTTACTTGGAATATTCCAAGTTGGGAAACGTAAAATTGGTCCAGCGCAAAGGAGAGAGTTTGTCAAAAATGCTTTTTTCTGTCCAAAAACGCAATTTATTTCAATAAAAATGGACAATTTCTGTGTGAGATTCCGCACAAAAAAAACTTTTTGGGAACAGATTTTAATGTTTTTTTCTTATCTGCATTGCCTAGATAAAAAAAAATTATTAGTTTACTTTGAAAACCACAAATAAACAAAAAGAGGTGTTTATGGAAACGATCATTGTAAAAATGGATATTCGCGGTTTTCTGCGTTTTCCGGATCAGGCCATCAAAACGATGAAGCTCGACAAGATGGCAAAGCAAGAATCCTCCAAGAAGGGCGAAGTCATTGAAATCGGTCCTTATGCCGATATCGAAGTCGACCCTGTGGGCAAGCGAGTCGCTATCACGCCCACCAAGGAAGCGAAAACCACGTCGTTCCGTTTTATCGTGGGCGTTAATTCCACCAAATCCAAGTTCCTTTACTTTAAGGGCGCACTGAACGCCATCGGCGAAAAAATCGTAACCGGTCCGTACGAATTGGAAAAAGAAGGCAACAAGTACATCTTCACGAGCAAGAATTCTACTAAGAAAAAAGGTCCGTGGAAATTGATCGCTTGCCGCAACTCCATCGCAAACAAGACCATGCTCTCCATCGACTCTCGCGGAACCATCATTTTCGACCGCCATACGAGAGACGCCGTGAATACCCAGGTGAACAAGACCATGATCGCCGATTACGACCGCGTCAAGAAGGTCTTCAAGCTGTCCTTTAGCAAGGACAAGGGCTTCATCAACGTGCGCACCATTGCAAGCCACGCAAACGCCTCTTTCATGGGCACCTTCTCTTCTCACGGACTTGCTCTCCCCAAGCAGAGTTTCCGTACCGAATGCAAGGTCGAAGGCAAGACGATTACTTTCAGTGTCGCCGCGCTGGTCGCCGAGCAGAAGGCTGCCGAAAAAGGTTCCAAGAAATAATTAGTCGGAGTCTCCCATGATCGACATTCTTAAGTTGTTTTATACGACGCACTATAATCTGGGCGCAGTAGCGGTTTTGTTGCTTATGCTCTTGATTTTTTTCTTGTCAAAGAAGAACTTCAAGGGAGCCATCATTGTCGGCGCACTCCTTATAGTGTACAATGTCGGTATCTACAAAAGAACCGAAGGTAAGTCCTGGACCATCGAGATCGACCCTCCCGCAGCAACGCCGAACGAATACGGCAGCTACAGCGAAGCCCAGCCGATCAAGATGACCTTCTCCGCTACCCCGGAAAAATGGACTATTACCGACGACAAGGGAGTAACCCATCACTGGTGCTGGGTTGACGACTTGTGGGATAGATTTGCAAACACCGACCTCGTCGCTTGGATCTGGGGTGAAAACGCCAGCAAGAAGATGATGAAGTCCACGGAATCCCGTGCAGGCGCACAGGACGCAAACTAAACCGAAATTTCAAACTCTTTGAGACTTAACTCTCCTGCATCCATCTGGATGTAGGAGAGTTTTTTCATCCAGTCCCCGGCAGAGGCGACGACACCGTTTTCCACGTTCCAAATACCCGAAACATGGTGGTGTCCCAGAATACAGCAGCTGGAACCGGTCTTTTTGAGCATTCGGTTCGCCCAGAGCAGGTATTCGTCCATTTTAATGACGCGGGATTCGCCCACCTTTCGACTGCTGCGCCCCACAAACCGTGCCAAAGCCATTCCCCAATCCGGATGAATCTGACGGAACAGGAACCGATTCAGCGGAAAATCAAGGATCCGGCGAAACAACCGGTAACCGAAGTCGGACTTAGCCACACCATCACCATGGCGGAAATACACCCGTTTCCCCTGAATTTCTAAAACAAGCTCCTTATGGACCTGTACCCCGATTGTTTTCGGGAAGAAATCGCCATAGGCAAAGTCATGATTGCCTTGTAACAAGTGAACTTCGCAACCTGATTTCACCAGTTCGCGCATGGCAAAGAACAAATCAAAATGATTACGGCACACGTAATCGTTGTATTCGTACCAGAATTCAAACAAATCGCCCACAATGACCAAATGCGAGGCTTTGCCCGTCATCGATTCCAAGAACGAGACTAGAGCCTTTTCACGGTCAGGAATAGCCCCCGGCGGGTTCACCCCGAGATGCGCATCCGAAATAAAATAAGCAGGCAGATTCATTATAAACAATGATAGTAATTCAGAAAACCACACAGCGAATAACTATCTTTTTATTAATGGTTTACCGCGTCCACATCGGCTTGCTCATAAGCACCCTGTTTCTTATAGGTTGCTCCGTCAGCTTAACAAAGTACGATTTGCAAGAATATCCGAGGACCAAACCATTCTTCGAACCGATTACCCTTTCTTTGGGCGAAAACACATCTTACCTAGACTCGAATTTGCAAAGAGCCTATTCCCTAGCCGTAGATACCGTCAGTTACCCCTTGGAAAGTTGCCGGGGAGTCGCCCATATCAAAGCAAGTGTTTCTCCCGACAGCAAGCCCAGCTCCTGGAATATAGGCGCCACCATCATTCCCTTTTGGCCCATACTCCCAGTAAGTGAGACATGGTTCTATCACATGGAAGCACAAATTTTCTGCCACGGGTCGCTGACGTTCAAAGTAGAATTCGAAGAAAGCGAACATGTTCAAGCATTCTGGTACGGCCGTATGCGCGCAGACCTCGTCAATGACGCATCTCAGGAAATGCACCGCAAACTTTTGGAACGACTGAAATTCGAAACACATCTCGGCCGCAGCACCGACTTAAACCTAGCGCAAGACTACTAATATGCACACTCTCTATATCGTCGCGACCCCTATTGGGAACATGGAAGATATCACCTACCGTGCCGTGCGGATTTTAAAAGAAGTGCCGCTGGTATTGGCCGAAGACACCCGTCACACTCGCGTGCTGTTCGACAATTTCGGCATCAACACTCCCATGGAAGCCTACCATGACTTCAACAAAGAAAAAGTGACGCCCAAATATGTGGAATTTTTAAAGAACGAAGGCGACATCGCTCTGGTAAGCGACGCAGGAACCCCGGGCGTAGCAGATCCCGCATTCAACCTAGTTCGTGAATGTGTCCGGGAAGGTATTGACGTGCGAGCAATCCCCGGTCCTTGCGCCATGATAACCGCCCTCGTTTCAAGCGGCATGCCCACCGACCACTTTACCTTCCAGTATTTTTCGCCCAAAAAAAGCGCACAGCGCATTCACCTGTTAGAAAAACTGAAAGACGAAGAAGCGACCCAGATTTTTTACGCTAGCCCCCACAACATCGACAAGTTTGTGGAAGAAATCGGCCAGGTCTTTGGCGAAATCAAGATTGCCCTGATGCGTGAGCTCACCAAAAAATTCGAAGAACACCTCATTGGAACGCCCGCCGAAATTTCGGCCCATTTCAAGGCCCACCCGCCCAAAGGGGAATTTGTACTCCTATTCAATCCCCAAGACAAAAGCGGCCTGTAAATAGTTTAGAATTCAGAAGAAAGAATCGTATGCTAAACAGAATTAAATCGTGCTTTGTAAATCGTCCTAAAGTATATTGGATTTTTGTTGCACTCGTTTTGATTGCAGAGACAGTCGCCTTTGCACTGCGCCCTAATACCCCCGGGCTCTACACCCACGGGGCGCAATATTTACCTTTGCTCGTTTCCATTCCCTTTTTGTTTTTTAGGAACATCCGCAAAAATTACAAGCCCGCCCTATACGCATTCGCCCTGCTCTCGTTCCTGTTTTTAGCCCTTGATTACAACATTGGCGACACAAACAAAGTGGGGCACGCCGGACTGATTCAAATCATCTTGACCTCCGGCCCCATCGGACTCTTTTGGCTGATTCTTTTTGCCCATTGGAACTTTAGACACATCAAGGCAAAAGAATCCCGTACGGCACTGATTCTTTCTTGCTTTGCATGGGGTCTATTCGCTTTAGCCTACCCGCCCATGCCCCTGGGCCCTGCGGCGCTATTGATTCTGGTTCCCTGGTTCATCGTCTTGAACCGATTCTGCCGCGGGCAAGCCCTATTTGCCACCTTCTGGTCGGGCATGCTCTACAACACCATCAATTACTATTGGATTTACAACGTGATGCATGTAGAAACAGCTCCGTCAGGGCTGATTCTCTTCGGCTTGTTCCTGCTCATTGCCTTCTTTAGCGCCTACAACACCTTGGCCGGATACATCTACACCTTGGCCAAAGACGCTCCCGCTAAAATCCGTCCCATTCTTCTGGTTCTTTACCCCGTATTCTATGCCGGCCTAGAAATGACGCGCACTTACGGCGACTTCGCCTTTCCGTGGAGTCACCTGGGTTACGTTTTCGGAAACAGCCTTGAACTTTTGCAGATGCTCCCCTTCATCGGCATCTTTGGCTACACCATCCTGATTGTAGCTTCGAACCAGGCCGTGGCCCATACGCTTTGCAAGGTTCAAGACATCAAAAAGGCCATTCCCGTTTTGGCAGTTCCTGTCGCCATCTTTGTTCTGCTACTCGTCCAGGGAACCGTTGTTCTTTCTAAAGCCGAAGCCCAGCCTTTTTACGGAGCCGAGAATGAAGGCAACCCGTCTATAGCCCTGGTGCAGCCCAGCATTGCACAAGGCGCCAAATGGAGCAAGGACCGTTTTGATTCCATCGTGAACAAGACCGTCGGCATGGTGAACGACAGCATCCAGGAACACGCCGACTTAATCGTGCTTGCAGAGACCGCCATTCCCGACCATATCCGCCGTCAACCCGGTGTCATCGAACGACTTCACAAAGTAGCCGACCAGAAAAACGCACAGCTTCTGGCAGGCGCCCTGGATTACCGTCGCAATCCCCGCGGAAGCATCCGCAAGTTCGACATCTACAACGCCTCCTTCCTGTTTACGCCGGGAGTTTCCAAATTCCCGGAACGCTACATCAAAAAGCACCTGGTCCCCTTCAGCGAACGAATCCCGTTCGACGAAGTATTCCCCATTCTGAACTATGTTGACTTGGGCGAAGGCGACTTTGTCGCAGGCAAGGAAACCCCCGTCTACAAACCGTTCCAATGGACCCCCTACATTTGCTACGACGCCATCTTCGGCGATCTGGTACGTGCAGCCATTCGCGAAGGCTCCCGCCTCATGGTCAACATCACGAACGACGGCTGGTTCGGCCGGAGCACAGCACCCTATCAGCATCTGAACCTAATCCGCTACCGCGCCATCGAAAACGGCATGCCCGTGGCACGCCTTGCCAACAGCGGCGTTACCGCATATATCGACCAGTACGGCCACTTCGACAAGAACACCCAGATTTTCACCGACCGCGTTGTACAGAGAAAGGTGCCGCTCAAGACCCGCGACACCCTTTACAGCCACATCGGCGATACTGTTGAAATTTCCCTGCTCCTGTTCTTTGCCGTTTACCTGCTAACCGCACTGTTAAGTGCCATTAGAAGGCGAAAAGCCTGCTAGAACAGAAGCATGGGCGGCCAGTGCCCCGCCTTGGGACGCTCCTTGAATTCCACTCCAGGCAAGAACTCCTTGAGTTCTAACGTCATAGCCGGAGGAACAGCTCCGTCCATGCGGCCATAGAGCACCTGGGTTTCGCCCGTGATTGGGACCGGCGAATCGATTCGGTTTTTCGCAATATACGAGAGCCCCTTAAACAAGGCTTCAGGATTGATAGCCTTTGCAGCTTTCATCCAATCGTCTTGCCACTCACCAAATTCATTTTCAATCAGCTCATAGAAGGCATTCAATGTCGCATCTACGGCAGTCTTTGTCTGATGAGCTATAAACGACAAATTTTCGGCATTCCACTCACTGTGTTCAGAGCAATAATCTGCATAGGGGGCAAGCAAAATCCATTTCTGGTTTTTGGGGCGTTTGTCAGCATTTTTCAAAAGAACAAAAGCTCCAAAACCCCACCCCACAACGGTAGACGCCTCGGCAATACCAGGCAAAGCATAAATATTATCAAGAACAGACACCATGTCTTCGTATGTCACAAAAACATGTTCTGCATCAGGCGCAATGCCGATCAGATCATCTTCCCATATCCCCATATCCGAGGCAAAATCCGGAAGCCATGTCCATTTCTCGTTCATAATCCAATCCTATTGTTCTGTTCATAACCCACTCCTAAATATATAGAGTTTTTTTTGAATAGAACACTTATTACAAAAAAAAATTAAAATCTTCCCTTTTTCATATTCCAATCGGGAATATTCCATTTCGTAAGATACAAATAAACTTTATTGTCAAAAACGTATGAAAAATTAAGTTCACGCGCACCTTTTTCGAAATAAACTTTATATTTTCTAAGTAATGTTTGAAAAAAAGCGTTTTTCCATTCGTGTTATTGCCGTTCTATGCCTGAGCTTTGCTCTCGGGGCAATGGCAGAAGCACCTCTAGACACGCCCAGATTTCCGCAAAAGCCTTCAGAAAGCAAAATTTATGACGACAACCACCTGCTAAACCCGTCTGAAACGCGACTTTTCGATGACTTAGCAGACAAGCTCTACCAGAAAACAGGTATTGAACTCACCTGCGTCATCGTAGATGACATCGGACACACCAATCAGTTTGAAAAAGGCGACAAATACGCACAAAGTACGGCTGATGCATGGCAGCTCGGTAAAGAAAGCGGCGAAGGCGTCATGATTTTCGTCTCACAGAAACAGCATTGGAAAAATATCGTAGTAACTCCCAACGCAGAAAAGTATTACAGCGAAAAGGCTCTTGCAAAAATCCAGAAGAAGACCTTGCTTCCTGCCTTCCGCGAATACAACTATGGCGAAGGAATCCTTTCTCTTTCTTACGCAATCGCCCAGATGGGAGCAAAAGCAAAAGGCATCAAGCTCGACATCGACGAAACGCCATACAAGATAAGCGAGAACAGCACGTCTTCGCTCATGATTTTATTCATTCTCTTTGTATCGTTTTTACTGCTGATGGCAAGGTTCAGCGGTGGCCGCGGCAACGGAATCTTCTGGTTCCTGTTCGGAGGCGCCATCAAGAACAAGAAAAAGGATGAACCCGAAACAGGATTCATCGGCGGTTTCGGAAGCAGCCCGAGAGGTTTCGGCGGAGGTTTTGGCGGAGGCCTAGGGGGCAGTTTCGGCGGCAGCAGTTTCGGGAAAAAGAATTCGTGGTAAGGTAGATTATGAAAAAGAACCTGAGCATCGTAGAACTTCAAAGATCCAAATGGCCGGGCATGCTCCAGCAAGCCCTGGGCGACAATCTGATATCGGCCTTCATCCACGGCGACTGCCTTGTCGAAGGCTTCAACGCCCTCGAAAGTCCGTGGACCGTGAGCTTTATCTTGCGCGACAATTCTACCGCAAGCATCAAGCCCCTTCAAGAGCTTTTGAGCGAAGCCAAGAAAGAAAACATCGAATTTCGCTATTTCTTTACCCTTAAAGAAATCCAGACCTCCGAAGACGTTTTCCCGCTAGAATTTTTGCACATCGCCAACAGGAACGTCGCAATCGCCGGCGCAAAGCCCCTGCCCAACTACCAGCCAAATAAGGAATGTCTGCGTCTGGAATGCGAGCGCGAACTGCGCGGTCTTTTGATTCACCTGCGCGAAGCCTACATCTACCTGCAGCAAGAACGCAACCCGCTCGGATTCTTTGCCCGCGCCAACGCGACTTTACTCCCGATTATGTACGGGGTTTACTACCTGATTCACCAGATTTATCCTGAAAACCACCTGCAAATCTTCAACGCCTATCCAGCACTCAAGGCTCCGCTCAGTAGCCGTAACGAAAAGGTTTTCATCGAAAGCATAAATAGCTATATTGCGACCGTCACTGAAATCGTAAACCAGGTTGACTCCATGGATGCGGTTTAAAACGGGATCTTTAAATGATTTGCAATAGTATTCTAGGCACCATCCATCACGGCACCTACAAGAAAGTCATCGATGTTCTGTTTGAGAAACACGAACTCAAGGAACATTCTATCCGCCGCATCGCCCGTGATGGTGTCGAAATCGAAATCGACATCAACGAAGACATGCAAGAAGGCGACATCCTGGTCGAAACCGACCATTACGTGTACGCCGTCAAGATTTACGTTCCCAAGCCACCCAAAGAAAATCTTGACCCTGTAAACAAGGTCAAGCATTATCTTTAACTCAGCGACTTAAAAGTTTTCCGTTAAGCGTTGTAATCCACGCCTTGCCAAGCAGACTACGCGGGAGCGGTAAGCGTTCTACCCCGGCACGGATTCTCTTCTGGAAAATCACCTGGCCGTTATAATCCAGCAGCTTGAGCATGCCACCCATTTCGCTCTGAATGGTCATGATGCGACCATCCAGCTTGTAGAAGTTCAAGCGAGAAATACTCAAGTAAGAACTGATGGCCGAAGGCGGATTCGAGACGCCAGGACCAGGATTTGAACCGGGGTCGTCGTCATCGGCAACCTTGTCGTAATAAGTCCAGTCATCAATAACAAGGGGCTCTGTCACCACGGGGCTCGAAGGTTCGCTAAAACCGACCTGCTGGTCAATCCACGCGAATCTTTGTTTCACATACTTGCGCAAGTGTTCAATTTCGGCATCCCAGGTAGGCTCATTGTAGTAGTTCATCTTGAAGCCCATGCAGAAGCCGCCCATGCCGCCTCCACCCCAGCCGCCCCACATGCCGCCGTTGTTACCACCGTTGTTCCCGCCATTGTTGGATTCCAACGGGTCCGCATCGCAGGTGCCGCTCGCCTGCCCAAGGTTCGGCCAGCGTTCAAAGTTACGGTCAGCCGCTTTGCTTAGAACCGTCTTGAGCGAGTCGATAAAGTGATCGATGTTCTTAGTGTGCCAAACACCGCTACGCAATTCTTTCCAGCGTTCCTTGTACTTTTTCTGGAAGCCATCGTTGCTCCAAAGATTCTGCACCCATTTGGCCACAAACCACTCGCCGGAACCGCCTTTTGCGCTCTGAGGCACACGCCAGCCATCGGCCTTTTCGCCACCGACACGCTGGTAGGCGCCAAATCCAAGGTTAAAGTCCCACGGGGCCCCCAGCTGCAACTTGCCGCCCTTGCTGTCTTTGTCCTTGAACATGTAGAAACTGCAAATATAGGCGTCCGTATTGTTGGTGACGTCTTCATGCATAATGTAATCGACCGCAGCATCAATGTCTAAAATGTCGGAGCAGCCGTTACTGTTGACATCGCCATTATCACAAGTAGATTCAATTTTGTTAAAGAAATTCTTGATGTAGTCCTGCTGTTCCCTGGTCGTATTCTCTTTTTTCGGAGAACGCATCACGACTGGCGAACCATCTTTACTCTTGAAGCCTTCTTTATCGATGCCACTCGTAGAATTATTTTCCACCTTGTCAATGCTGAGCACGTAACCGCCGGTCACTTCATCGCCGCTAACATCTTCTTCTTTGAGTTTTGCGATATGCACGCGGGCCTTGGCACGCTTGATTTTTTCAAGAAGCACATAGACGCCCTTGTACTGACCGTTCAAGTATAGTTCAAAGAACTTGAAACGCGAGCTGTAGCGGCCTGTTCTCTGGTAAAGCCAGTGGGCCAGCGCGTTACGGATAAGAGTCTTGTCGACATACGGGCCATGGAACACCCAGTCCGCATTCTTAGGCATTCCTAGAATCTTGAGGCTAGTATCTTGCCCTGTCGGATCGTGAAGTTCAATACTATAGCCCTTCTTCGGAAAGTCTGCCGAAGTCTGCCCGCGAATCTTGATACCGATATCGATTTTATCAACCTTCGAAGAATCCGAAAGCGTATTCGAGCCATTATCCACAATCCGCATTTCGCCGGGAATCTTGTCGGCACCTTTGGCAAGGTCCTTGCCTTTCGTATTCACGACAACAAGCGGCAGGTCATAAGTTTGCGCAAAAGCAGCGCCTGCAAAAAGCAGCGCTGCTGTACAGAGTAATAACTTAGGTAGGCGAATCATTGAATCCCTCCCCCATACTTTAATTCTATTAGCGGCCAAGCATTTTCCCGTTGAGCGTTGCAATCCAGTGCTTGTTCATCGCCTTGGCAGGAATCTTCATGGTCGTGAGCCCCTTCTTGATTCGGCTCTTGAAAAGTACCGTACCGTTCAAATCAACTAGGGCAAATACGCCACCGATACTCGTCTGGATTTCAAGATAGTTTCCGTTCACATCATAGTAGTTCGTCGGAGACAGTCTGCTGAAATTATCTGCGATATCCTGAGGAACTTCCGGAATGGTATCCTTCTGCCAATTGGGCTCATGAATACTCGGGTCCACAGGCTGCGTCACAACCGGATTTGCCGGTTCTGTAAAGCCAAGCTTCTGGTCCATCCACTGCATTCTTTCTTTCATTTTTGTACGGAGATGTTCCACTTCGCCTTCCCAGGTATCAGCGTTGTTGCCGCCCATACCCATGCCCATACCGCCACCACTCGAGGTGCAGTATTTCATCGGCTCCGGATCGGGATCGTTTTGGCCACTATTTTTGCCCAAGTTCGGCCAACGCTTGAAGTTTCTGTCGGCAGCACTCTTCAGGTAAGTCTTCATGGAATCCAGGTAGGCATCCATGACCTTGGTGTGCCAAACGCCACTGCGGAGTTCTGCCCAACGCTTCTTGAGTTCACTTTGGTAATCGCTTCTCTTCCACATGCCGGTAAGCCACTTGGGTGCAATCAGGGAACCACCGCCCATGCCCCAGCCGCCACCATTGCCGGACTTACTGCTGCTTTCGATCTGCCAGCTGTTACCCGAGCCACCGAACATCATGCCACCATTACTCATGGCGAGGTTAAAGTCCCACGGAGGACCAAGAGTCACCTTGCCTTCGGTAAGCACGCCGTTCTTGGTCTTGTCCTTGGGTTTATGCAAGAAGAAACTGCACCAGTAAGAGTCACCGTTGTTGGTGATTTCCTGATGCAACACGTAGTCAACGGCAGAACCGAGGTCCACGTACTTGTCAAAGCCGTCACCATTCTTTCCGTTCTTGAACAAAGCTTCAAGATCGTTCAGGTACTTCTTCAGGTATTCTTCCTGCTGCTTTTGAATATTCGCTTTCTTCGGGTAGTGCAAAATGACATTCAAACCATCGGAAGTGTTGAAACCTTCTGCATCGATACCACCCTTGTTATTGTTGCCAGCGCCACCCGTGTTGGTACCAACCTTGTCGAATGCCCAAAGGTAACCGCCGGTAAGGCTGTCGCCAGCAATATCGGTTTCTTTAAGTTTGCTCACGTTCACGCGGTACTTGCCGCGCTTGATTTTTTCGACCATCACATACACGCCGCGGTACACACCGTTGATGTACAAGTCAAAGTGCTTGGTACGCGGGGCATAACGGCCAGCCTGTCTAAAGAGCCAGTAAGCGAGAGCGTTACGAAGCATGCTCTTGTCAACGTACGGGCCATGGAAAACCCAGTCATCGGCAGGCGGGAGCCCGAACATGCTCACGTCCAAACCTTCGCCCTTGTCGTCGCGGACTTCGACGCTGTAGCCCGGTTTCGGGAACATTGCAGAAGACTGGCCTCTCACCTTGATACCAATATCATAGAGAGTGCCCTTAGCGCTGTCGGCCACGTTGTTTGTCTTGCCATCCAACACACGCATGGTTGCCGGAATCTTATCGGTGACATTCTTATCAAGACATTTGCCCTTGGTGTCAACGAAAATAATCGGCAAATCATAAGTCTGTGCAAAGGAGAAAGACGCGCAAAGCGCCATGCCAGATATAATTTTAGCCCAATAGCCCATATAGTGCCTCCAACTATCTGTTGTAAAAATAGATTCAAATGTGTAAAAATTTATGTTAATTTTAGTTAATGTGTTGTGTATTACAACAACGCCCAAATCACAAAAAAACGTCATTTTTGAATGAAATTAGCCCTATTTTAATTGATATTCAGAGCAATTTTTGCATTTTTGCGCAAAAATTCAAAAGCATAATTTCGTTTAAGAACTGTGTAAAAATAAACGTATCCATAATGGACAAATCTCAACACGGGAACTATGCCCCCGATTATTCCAACTTGAAAGCACTCTCTAAACTTGTCCACGCAAAAAGCGACTTCCATACGGAGGTCGCTTTTTTAATGGATAATTTAACTTTATTTAAAGAGCCTTGATTTCTTCAATAGAAAGCCCTGAACGGCGAGAAATGATTTCCAGAGAAACTCCGTCATCGCGCAACCCACGTGCCATTTCGCGAGCTTTTTCAGTCTTTCCTTCAGCCCTTCCAGCTTCCTTGCTTTCGTGAAGATCGTATTCGTAAGTCATATACTTGCTCCTTATGAAAGTGTCGGTCTTGTAGTAAGATACCTGGCTGTTGATGTTCTGGGTTTCGCTAGAGTCCGCGTTCCTAGTCGCAAAGTACTTCATGTACGCCTTTACGACCGGATCTTTGAACTTCTCGTACCTTGTAAATATATATAATTAGTCGCTTCTGCAACCAAAAGCGACAGTTTTGCATCTAAACAGCTAAGAAATTTTGTATAATATTGGTAACTTTAGGCTATGGGAGGTAAGTATGTTTACCGGTTCAAAGGCTCAACATTTTATTGAAATTTCCAATGCGGTCAGACACACTTGGCTGTGGTTATTACTTGCCGTCATTTTATGTCTGCCCACCGCATCCCGCGCTAGCGACAAATTCACTCCTGCAGAACTCGATACTCTCGTTTCAACTATTGCGCTGTACCCGGATCCGCTCCTAGTGCAGGTACTCGCCGCTTCTGTTCATGGCGACGAAATTCCGGGAGCTGCCGACTGGGCCAACCAGAACAAGAACCTTAAAGGTCAGGAACTTGCAGACCGAATCAAGCTCGAAGACCTTCCCTATGACGAAAGCGTCCAGGCGCTGATACCCTTCCCCACCGTACTTGCCACCATGGCAAAGTACCAGGTTTGGACAGACCAGTTGGGCGATGCCGTTTCGACTCAAAAAGAAGAGGTGATGGATGCCGTGCAGCGCATGAGAAACGCAGCCTACAACCACGGGCACTTACAAAGTAACGAGCAGGTCAAAGTCATCAAGGAAAAGACGATTATTATCGAACCCGTTCGAAAGGAATACGTGTATGTTCCCGTGTACAACCCCCATGTAGTCTACTACGTTTATTCCAACGGATATCCAGGACTGCGTTACCGCACCGGCGTTTGGGTCGGAGGCTATTACGATTACTGGGGCTGGGGTTCTAGTCGCTTTGAATGGGACACCCACCTAATTTACGTACACGACTACCGTTGGTACCACAACAGACCGCGCCCGCATCACCCGGCACACTACCACAATCCACCCCCGCCTCCAAGGCACACTGCCCCACCGCCGCCGAGGAACGACCGCTACGCTGTTCCCCCAAGCAAGCCGGCCAAGGTTCCCATGAACCACCATACGGCACCCGCCTCAAGAAATTACGCTCCGGCTCAACCGGTTTCTAATGCAAAACGCCCGATGAACTCTCGCACCTCTAGCGATTACTGGCAAGAAGACTACTCCGACCAAAACAGCAGAAGATCCGGAAATGTTACGACAACCCGCAGCAGCGACCGTAGCAGCGGAGGCTACAGCCGTAACGGAAACAGCCGCGGTGGTTTTGGCAGAAGCATGAGAAAATAAATCGCATCGCAAAGAAGCAACAATATTCATGAAACGTTTATTCAGCTTTATTTCAGTCGCCTTTTTGCTCGCTGCCTGCGGCGGGAAAGGCTCCACCGAAGCGTCGGCCGATTCGCACGATACTAAAGACAATTCCAAGACTTCGCAATACCCATGCAACAAGTCATTAGAAGGCGTCGTGGCCTACCTAAACAAAGAGAAGGTAGCCTACATATGCCAAAACGAATACTGGGTCGACTACGAAGACGAAGAGCTCTTTTCAAAACTTGAAAATGCACCCGCCTGCACCGATACCGACAAGATTGCCGTTATCGCCTTCAGAACATCGCATACCACTATCGTATGCCACGACCGCGACTGGTTCTTTGGAGACGAATAACCATTTTATTGCTAAATTTTGCGCGTAAAAACTAAAGGATTAACCATGGAAATCCCTGAATCTTCGAATTTTGTACAGGACATCATCGTTAACGACCTCGCCACGGGCAAGCGCAAGAGCGTGCATACCCGTTTCCCGCCCGAACCGAACGGCTACATTCATATCGGTCACGCCAAATCCATCTGCCTGAACTTTGGTACCGCAAACAAGTACAAGGACTTCGGCGGCATCACGAACCTGCGTTTTGACGACACGAACCCCACCAAAGAAGACGTGGAATATGTGGACTCTATCCGCGAAGACGTGAAGTGGCTCGGCTTTGAATGGAAGGGCGGCGAATACTTCGCTAGCGACTACTACGACCAGATTTACGCCTTTGCCGAAAAGCTGATTGAGATGGGCAAGGCTTACGTAGAAGACCTGACCCGCGACGAGATGCAGGAATACCGCGGCAACGACGCCGGTAAGCCCAGCCGTCCGAGCCCCTACCGCGACCGCAGCGTGGAAGAAAACATGAAGCTCTTCCGCGAAATGCGCGATGGCAAGTATGCCGACGGCGAAAAGTGCCTGCGCGCCAAGGTGGACCTTTCTAGCCCGAACATGAACATGCGCGACCCGGTGATTTACCGCATCAAGCACTGCACCCACCACCGCACTGGCGACAAGTGGTGTATCTACCCGATGTACGATTTCGCGCACCCGCTTTCCGACTGGATCGAGGGCATCACGCACTCCATCTGTACGCTTGAATTTGAAGCTCACCGTCCGTTGTACGACTGGTTCCTGATTGAACTGGGCCTCGACAACCGCCCGCAGCAGATTGAATTTGCCCGTTTGAACCTCACCTACACCATGATGAGCAAGCGCAAGCTCTTGGAACTGGTGCAGACCAAGGCCGTGATGGGCTGGAACGACCCGCGTATGCCGACCGTTTGCGGTTACCGCCGCCGTGGCTTTACCCCGAGTTCCATCCGTGAATTCTGCGACCGTATCGGCGTTTCCAAGGCAGATTCCATGGTGGACGTGAACCTGCTCTACTTCTGCATCCGCGAAGAGCTGAACCAGACTGCAAACCGTGTGATGGCCGTGATTGACCCGGTCAAGCTCGTGATTGACAACTGGGAAGCCGGCAAGGTCGAAATGATCGAAGTGGAAAACAACCCGAACGACCCGAACGCCGGTACGCGTCAGGTTCCGTTCAGCGGCGAACTCTACATCGAAGCTGACGACTTTATGGAAGAACCGCCGAAGAAGTACTTCCGCTTGAAGCCGGAAGGCGAAGTCCGCCTGAAGGGCGCATACTTTGTGACTTGCAAGAGCGTTGAAAAGGACGCCGATGGCAAGGTGAAAGTAATCCACTGCGTTTACGACCCGCAGAGCAAGGGTGGCGAAACGCCTGATGGCCGCAAGGTCAAGGGCACCATCCACTGGGTTTCTGCCGCTCACGCCGTGGACGCCGAAGTGCGCCTGATCGACAACCTCTTTACGCTCGAAGACCCCTCCGCAGTACCCGAAGGCGAAGATTGGCACGACTACCTGAACCCGGATTCCATGGTCATCAAGCAAGCCAAGGTGGAACCAAGCCTCGCTAACGCCAAGCTCGAAGACCGTTTCCAGTTCATGCGCCAGGGTTACTTCTGCCTGGATAGCGAAGACTCTAAGCCGGGTCACCTGGTGTTTAATAGAACTGTCGGTCTGAAGGACAGCTTTAATCCGACGAAGTAAATTCGAATTATAACCTTCGTGATACTTCGCTACAAACAAATTAATTTCAACACCCTAGAGCTTTTCTAGGGCGTTTTTTTATGCATTTTGCACTTTTAAGTACCCTTTTGTAAATAAAAAAGCTACATTCAGTACAATAAAGCATCTGAGGCGCTTATGGAAAACGCAAAAAAGACCATCAACCTGTTCTTAAAAGGCACTTTTAGTCCTAACGAACTCAAGTCCGAATTGTACAAGGCGGGCGTTGCCGCCATGGAAGAAGGCTGGACGTTCATGGACGCGAGTTTCCAGTTGGGCGGCAAGGCCCGCGATGACGGCATGGACGGTGAAGAAGTCGAACAGACTCTTCGCCGTGCGTTCTCTGCCGAAAAGCGCACCGCAGAACGACCCCAGGAACAGCCCGCTCCGGCACAGAACGCCGCCCCGGCTGCGGAGGGTGCCACCGTTCAAGCAGCCTCGGCTCCGCAGACGGTCGCCATGCCGATCATCACGCCACTTTCGGCGAACATGATCTCCATGGAGCAGATGCTTGCCATGGGACTCGACACACAGTCCCTGGAACTGTTGCAGAACTTCAAGATTGACCCCGAAGCGCTATCCAGTCCTTGGCCCGCAGCCGACTGGCGTAAGGACCTCGCAAAGCTCCTCGAAGCGACTTTCGACCCGGACGAAACGATTTCGTTCAAGGTATCAAACACACCGGATTCTACCGAAGAACTCGTTTCTAACATCATCGGGCAAGACGACTCTATCAAGAAGATCATGAAGAGTCTCGACAGTCCCGAGGGAGCCCTTCTCTGCATCAACGCCGTAAAGGGTGGCGAAGATGCCGCCGACGAATCGTTCCGCTACCGTTATGTGGTTGTCGACAATCCCAAGATGTCCTTGGCCAAGCAGCTAGCCTACTTCAAGGCTTTGAACCTTCCCTGTGCCGCCTTGGTAAACACCGGCGCAAACTCCGTACAGGCCTGGATCAAGATTTTCGCCAACGACGAAGAAGAATACTACGAAAGAGTCGATTTCCTCTTCAAGACGCTGGATTCCCAGGGGTTCAAGGTCGATTCGAGTAACCGCAACCCACACATGATGGTCCGCATGCCAGGCGTGCTCCGTGGCGGAAAACAGCAATACCTGATTGGACTAGAACAGGGAGCCAAGAACTTTAAGGAATGGCAAGAATGGGTGGAATACTCCCTTGACGGAAAACCGCTCATTGAACTGGCGAGCGACACCGAAGAAGCCCCCAAGAAAGACCAGACCATCGTAGAAAACATGCTCCGTGCCGGTGAATTTTTCCTGTTCACCGCTCCCCCGAAAAGCGGCAAGTCCCTTGCACTTATGGACTTGGGGCTTTCCATTTGTTACGGTGAAGACTGGTTCGGAAACGCAACATCGTCTAGCGATGTTCTGTTCATCAACTTCGAACTGACCAAGTCCGTGTTCCTGAACCGTCTTTACCTACTGGGCGGAAAGCGCAACCTGAACGCAAGTACCCCGAAGTTCGGTTTCTTGAACTTGCGCGGTACGGCACTTTCGCCCATCGAAACGGCACAGCTAATCGCCAAGCGTATCCAAGGTGCCAAGCGACTGGAAAACCACGATTACCGCGTGGTGGTAATTGACCCGATTTCTGCGGTGTTGCATAACCCGAAATCAACGCGACTGAACGGTGCGCCCCACCAGATACTGATGCAGATGGTGGACACCATTATCGCCCTCACGGGTTGCGCCGTGGTATCGTCTTGCAACATCGACGAATACCCCTACCTTGAAGCTCGAGCCGACTCGCTAATCAAGCTTTCGCCGGTGGAAGGCAGCCTGAACCTGTACCAGATTAACGGCACCTTCCGCGAATTCCCGAAGATGCTTGCCCGCGAATGCTCCTGGATCTACCCGAGATTCTTAGTATAGACGAGAGACGAAAAATTAAAAAAGTGAATATGATAATGAGAAAAGAATCATCAAGAATAAAAAGTGATTTTAGAAATACGAGCAATCGCACACGAGAAAATTCTGCACGCCGCGGCAAAGTTCAAGCCGAAGCCCCGAAGGCAGAAAAGCCTGTCCGTAAAGCAGCGATGACCTTTGAAGACATCAAGCAGCAACTTGCCGCATGGGCCGAAAACGAACATATCCCCGGCAAGTTCCAAGCTTGGTATACAGCCGAAGCCGTTCCCGAACACTCTGACTGGCGCATTATCAAGACCTACCGCGGTGCCCAGGAAAATCTTTCCATTGAAGCCCCCGCCCGAGACATGAAGGCACCCGAAGTTGTAAACAACGTCTTCGAGCAACTCAAAAAAGAACATCTGCATATCTTCAAAAAGGCCCTGCGTCAAATTTGGTTCCGAGCCACAGGCGACGGACGCTACGCCATGCTGGTTCAAGTAAACCTGAAAGGCCGTTTTTCCGCCCACGGTTACAAGACCTTCATTGATTTTGTACAAAGAAACTGTCCCGAAGTTATCAGTTGCCATCATATTCAGTGCATGCCGGACATTGTCTTTGATCCTGCGGGAACAACCCCCGTCAAGGTCGAAGCCAAGAGTGCTTTCGGCAGGGACTTTATGCCCATTGGCGAAACAGGAATCAGCATGCACGTCCTGGACTGGGCTCCGCGTATTCGCGACCCGTGGATTGGACTTCCCCTCCGCATCCAGAACGCCATTCACCCGAATGCCGAAGATTCCTTCTTTGAATTCTACTCGGGATCATCTTTCGTTTCTGCATCGCTCGCCAACCAGTTCAAGCGAGTCGTATCTATGGACTGCCGAGAATACGCCATGCAGTCTTCGCGACTGAACGCCCGCAGCGCCATGAGCGAAAACATGAAGTTTATCCGTTCCCATGTGGAGCAGGATTTCTTCGGCAAATTCTTCGGAAAAGAAGAAAACGAAGGCCGCTGGACATTCTATTTCAACTTGCCCGGAGACGAGCCACTTGCACAAGGCGTGGTACAAGCAGCAGCATTTTCTAGACCCGAACGCATTCTCTTGCAGACTTCGAATCTCGAAATTGCCTCTCGCACCATCAAGCAATTCCGTAACGAGGGCTACATGCTCCGCAAGAATATTCCACTGTACCTGGAACCGGGTTCCGGAAAGTTCGAATTGCTATTCTTGTTCGTACCGGACCGCGTCGGACTTTTAGGGCAGAATCCAGCCCAAAAGCAGCGTTCCAGAACAATTCAACGTCCGCAAGAACGCGTTTTTAGCCAAAAAACGCAAGAAATTCCACGTTTTAGCCAAAAAGCCCCTACCTTTAAGCAAAGAAAAGGTTAAATTATTAGTATAACAGCCTGTAAGGGATTATTATGCGATTTTTGAAATGTGCATCCATCTGTCTGGGACTTTCTGCATTGTTGGCGTCTGCCTACATTGTCAAAGAAGGCGACACCCTTTGGGATTTGAGCGACGAATTCCTCAAAGACCCCTTTGCCTGGCCAGACCTTTGGGAAAACAACCGCCATATCGAGGACCCGCACTGGATTTATCCGGGCGATTCCATCTATCTGGGTGATACTATTCGCGAAGGCAACGTGCTCCAGGTCGAAAAGAAGAACAAGTATCCCTGTAACGCATCCATTTCAGATTCCGCCCTCCCCAAAGGCAAGGGCCTGACAGTCGCAAATGCAGGTTGTGATGACGGCGATGAACGCAACAGCGATTTCGAAGGCATGCTCGGCAACCTCCGCGACAAGGACAAGAAGGGAATCAAGAAAGCCAAGGCCAACGACGAATACTACTACAAGCAGCGTCCGGCCCCCAAGATTTTCAATGGTTACTACCAGTTGCACGCCCCCGAAATCTACACGATTGATTCCTTGAGAAAGGACAAACGCTTTATTTCGATTAAATCGGGCGAAAAGAAGGAACCTCTGATTCACATGCCCGAAACCGAAGTGGTGGTGGGAATCGGTAAAAAGACCGACGCCAACTTGAAGCGTGGCGACCTTGTCGAAATTATCGACGCCAAGGCCATTGACGTTCCGGCAGCCCAAGGTAGCGGCTTTGACCGTTACGCTCTGCTCCGACTCTCCGGCATCGCCAAGATTACTGCTATTGGCGACACTCTTTCTCGAGCAAAGATTGTTACCACTTTCCGCGAAATCAAGATTAACCAATCCAAAGCTCGCTTAAAACAGCCTCTCAAGACTTTGAACGTAGCCGGATACTCCAAGGTTAAGGAAGCCAAGATGGATTCCCTGGCCATGATTCGCTACTCCATGGACCCCATGCTGATTATCGGCGCATTCTCTTACGTGCTGATCGATAAGGGCGCCAAGCAGGGCTACAACACCGGCGACGCCATTGCCGTGTGGGAAGAAGACAAGACCGACGAATCGCTTCCGCCCCGCCTGATTGGTCGCGGCATTATTGCAAGAGCCGCAGAAAACGAAGCAAGCGTTTTGATTCGCGAAATTTACTCCAACAGCAGACGTATTGAAGTTGGACACAGGGTATCGGTGACCCACCGTGCAAAGATTGTCCAATAAGAACTCCGCCCAAAGTCCCAAATTTCCGTAAGGACTGGCAATGCAGGTTTCACGTAATAATCTGCTGTTCGTCCTTTTGTTCGCGGGAGGAATTGTCCTCCCGACGGCAATTCTGTCGGTCCTGAGTTTCAGGAATATCCAGAACGAGATATACCTTTCGCAGAAAAACTTCGACGAGAACCTGAATGCATTTCAGAACGAAGTCGAAGACGCCATTGAAAAAGAACAGGCGAAGATTTACCAAGAAACCAAGGCGGCATCCCTGTTTTTGTACGAGCAACCCCAGGGACTGCTTGACTTTGGGCACGCCACCGAATTCAAGTCCGTGGAAGGAATCGATGCCATATTCCTGTTCAACAACAGGAACTTGATTTACCCGGACCTGTCGTCAAAAAAATTCTTCAATTCTTCGAACTTTTCAAACAGCGTTCCCTCGGCACTGGACAAGAGGCTCTATCAAGAAGAAACGAAGGGACTGAAGGACAGCATTTCCCAAAAGATCTACTTGGAACAGCGCGCCCGGAGCCTGAGACCGGCAAGCTTTTTCTTTGAAACCAAGGACGAGCAGGTCCAGAACATTCTGGGTCTGATTCGCTTCTACTACAAGAAAAAGCAATACGACGAAGCATTGCACCTGCTAGCCATCCTTGAAAACAATCCCCACCAGCAGGGCTATCTGCATGCCGATCTGACTTACGCCGTATACCTGCTCCATTTCGAGATTCTGGTAAGCCAGAGAAAGCATCAGGAAGCCCAGGATTACTGTCTGTCGGTATTAGCCCAATTCCTTGAAAAGCAAAATATCGACGACATTTCTTCATCTAGGTATTTTTTTGAATCCACCTTCACCCAGATTCTTTCTTTTGAAAATCTGTCCCAGGAAAAACGCGAAGCCTTCTGGAACCTGCGCGAGAACTTCAACCGCCAGCTTGGCTACATGGACATATTGTACTACAATCGCGACCTGTTCCAAGAAATACTGGACGATGACGTTTCCTCGAAGGAAGGCATTCTGTACAAGAATACCGAAGAAATGACTTTGTTCAAAATGTCCTACCCCTACCTTTCAGGGGACCAGGTGGTGATTGCCGTTATAAACAGGGATTCCTACAAGGCACGACTGCAAAACAAGCTGAAAACAGTCATACAGACATTCAAGAACATTCCTTTTTCCATTACCGAAAACAATGACAAGGTCATTATGGGAGAAATCCCGGAGAACGCCCCCATCATAGCCCAACATTATATTTCGGAGGCCTTGGAATGGGAATTCACCTTGTACGAAAAAGACATGCAAGACATTCATAAAGAGACTCGGCACCGCATGTTCTTGATGTACGGATTGATGCTGTTTGCCCTCATCACCGTCATTTTCGGTTCGTTCTTCATGTTCCGATTCATTACCCAGGAACGCAAGCTTTTGGCCATGAAGGCAAACTTCTTGTCCAGCGTGTCCCACGAACTCAAGACTCCGCTGACCTCTATCAAGATGTTTGCCGAAATGATGGCCCGCGGCCGACTGCAGCGAGCCGAAAAGGTTCAGGAATATTCCACTCTCATTGGCAAAGAAGCATCTCGACTTGAGAACCTGATCGGGGCCATTCTCAATTATACCCGCATGGAACACGGCACGGGCGCTTTTAAGTGGGAACGACTCGACTTTTCTATTTGCGCCAAAAAAGTTTTTGACGCCGTCGAAGACATCGGTGTCGAAAAAGGGCTCACGTTCTACACTCACTTTGAGCCCAACGTGTTCGTGATGGGCGACTACACTGCACTATACAGCTTGGTACAGAACCTTATTGACAATGCTATTAAGTATACCAATGCCCCCGGCGATATCAAGGTCGAAGTCAAGAGCGACAGTGATTGGGTCATATTCTCAGTCGCTGACACCGGCATAGGCATCGCAGTTTCCGAACAAAAAAATATATTTAATGATTTTTATAGAGTGGGTGACGAAATGACCCGAAGCACCAAGGGCTCCGGACTCGGACTTGCAACGGTCAAGCGCGTTGCCGAAACGCACAAGGCCACCATTTCGTTGGTCAGTAAGCCCGGCAAGGGGTCCACGTTCATCGTCAAGTTTAAAAAGGCAGAATAACCATGAACTTCAAAATACTCATCGTAGAAGACGAAGAAATTATTCGCTTGGGCCTCCAGGACAATTTTGAAATGGAAGGCTACACCGTAGAAACCGCCTGCGATGGTGAAGAGGCTATTGCGAAGGCAGATTCCTACCAGCCCCACTTGGTACTTCTGGACTTGATGATTCCCAAGAAAAGCGGTTTTGAAGTTTGCCGCTACATTCGCAACAAGCACCCCGAAACCTACATCATCATGCTGACTGCTAAAACTGAAGAAACCAGCAAAGTGGCAGGTCTTGAAATGGGTGCAGACGACTACGTGACCAAGCCTTTCTCGATTCTTGAATTGCTCGCCCGAGTCAAGGCATTCCGCCGCCGCATCGAGCCCCAGGCCAGCAGCAACACCATTACCGTTCCAGACGTTCTCGAGTTTGCAAACATCAGCATCAACGTCAAAAAATTCGAAGCTTCCAAGAGCGGCGTGCCACTGGACTTGACCACCCGCGAATACCTGATTATGAAATTCTTCTGGGCGCACCGCGGCGAAGTCATTCTACGCGAAACCTTGCTTAAGGAAATTTGGGGCTATACTGACGAAAATATGCCCTCGACCCGCACCGTCGACAACCATATCGCAAACCTTCGCCGTAAAATCGAAGACGACTTGGACAATCCCAAGTTCATTATTTCGGTGAGAGGCGCCGGATACAAGTTTGATGCATAATGACAGGTAAACGGTTAAACATAGGTTCCTATTGTACAGCGATTCGCACGGCAATGGCGCTTGTGTGGTTTTTCAGCGTATTCGCTTTGGCTGAAAAAATGGAAACAAGCATTCAGGAAGCACTTTACCTATTCGAAATGAAGGGCGAAACTTCTGAAGCGATCAAGATGCTTGAAAACGCTGCCATGCAGGGTGACGAAGACGACAAAGAAAAGGCCTATTTTTACCTAGGCAAAATCCAGGAACTTTCCGACAATAAGACTTCTGCAAACTTCTACTACGAGCAAAGCCTCTCCAGAACAAATGAAGTCGCTAAAGCCTACTGGCTTTCGGAACGAGAAAGCGCGACCAGCACCAAGCCCGAAGCTCTGTTGCGCGCTCCGATTCAGTTAAAGGCTCCGATTCAAAAGACCTTCGGGAAAAATCCCACATTCCTGCTGTTGAACGACGGTTCCATTTGTAAAATCAAAGACGACCATCTCGACATCATCACCATGGCCCCAGCCCATCAGCAGATTTTCAACATAGACCGCCAGGGCATTTGGTACCAACCCGCCGACCAAGACAGCCTCGTATTCAAGTCCTTGTACGCAAATACACCAAACAAGAGCTACCCCATT
>JAFZOV010000184.1 GCA_017550445.1 Fibrobacter sp. | reverse complement strand
GACGTGTGGGAACATGCCTACTACATCGACTACCGCAACCGCCGTCCGGACTACCTGAAGGCGCTGTGGAGCATCGTCAACTGGGACGAAGTCAACAAGCGTCTCGGCTAATTTCTATTGAAAATGGCGCAATTCGATTGCGTCATGAAAAAAGAGCGGTGGTTTAAAGCCATCGCTCGTTTCTTTTAAAGTACCGTCTGTAGGATCGTGTACCCGAAGGTCATTTCGAAGCCGTACTCGTTCAATTTTTTGAGAATATGGCTT
The DNA here is from genome assembly GCA_017550445.1 of Fibrobacter sp. The sequence continues at coordinate 2,980 of JAFZOV010000184.1, read as the reverse complement.
GAGCTTGCCACGGGAGCCTCTCTGTTGAGGATTATAAGAATCTGGTCGTGGTCTTTTTTATTCTTGAGCGATTCGCGGGACCTGATTTCGTCGATAAACTGCCAGAATTCTTCCTCGGTTGCAATTCTGTACTGCTGTCTCCCGCCGATAATCCCGAGTTCGTTTAGGGATACCAAAAACGGGCTTTCCTTGTCATAGGGGTTCAGCATCAGGTTTATCGTCATGAAATTCTCGGCGCAGTCGAGTTCGTCCTGCTTGTCTTTTAGGCGCTTTTGGAGAATTTCCTCGTCGGTCAGGTGCCCTTCGCCGACTTCCATGTGGGCGACTTTGAAAATGTTGTCTGTACGGAGATTCCTGCAACGCTGTACTTCGGACTCAACATGGGGATTGATAGCCGGAATAGGGGAGTTGAAGTCGTCATCGATGACATAAAAGACCTTGCCGACAAGCGGCTCGAAGTTCAGGGTTGTCAGGATTTTGCCTAATGCGCTGTAGGTGCAGTTTCCGGCTATGTGCACGTGGACTTCCTTCTCGTCAAGCGGTCTTGATTTGTCTTGCTTGAACTGGCTGAAGAAATCTAGGATAGGTTGGACTTTCCAGTCGCCGTTCTGCAAAAAGTCCTTGACGGATTCCCCTGCTTTTTTCCCGTTGATGAAGTATTCCCTGGAATTCACGTCGATGACGACGACGTCTTTTGTCGGGGTCATGAACGCATTTTGTTCGCGACATCCGGCAAAAAGGAGCAAAAGGACAAGTAAGGCTGCTTTGATAATGTTTGTAGCGGCGCTATGGAACATTGTCGTGAATGATAGGATAATGATTAGGCTTTGTCAACAGGGCATTTTATAATTGTATATTTAAACTAGGGAAACGAGGCTTGATATGGATAATGAATTGACTCTCTTGATAGGGAAGGATGAAAAAATCCTCTACGTTGGCAAGCCGGATAAAAGGTGCTTTATCTTTGAAAGTGTCTTTAATCCGATGCTCCCTTTCGCGGCGATTTGGGCTATAATCGATTTTGGCGTTATAGGGGCTTCGGTTTCTTCGGGTAATCAGGAGAACTTGGCCTTCTTTATGGTGCCATTCATGTTGCTCCATCTGATGCCGGTCTGGCTCTACCTGGGCGGGGCTCTGCTGTCGTTCAGGCGCTATCGTAATACGGCCTATGTTGTCACGGACAAGGCCATCTATGCTTCCGGCGGAATCTTTGGCAGGACATACAAGTCAAAGCCGTTCGCGGAACTTTCGCATGTGGACTTGCATCGAGGTGTTTTTGACCAGTGGTTTGGCGTGGGCGACATCGTCACGACCTCGGCCCAGGCGAACCCTGCGACGTTAAATGGACGAAGAACTTCCACGAATGCAGGCATTTCTATTGATAGCGTTGCCAATTACGCCGAAGTGTACAAGCTTGTGAAGAAATTGCAAGAAGACATTTACACCGACGTGATGTATCCGAATGACCTACGCCCCGCAGAAAACCACGGGTATAAATCCAAGTATAGAGGCTGATATTTGTGTCTATGAAACCGTTCGAAAATAAGGTGATCGTTGTGACCGGCGGGGCCCATGGAATCGGGGCTACCGTAGTGAGTGAGTTTGAAAAGGAAGGCGCGCTGGTCGCCTATATAGACATCCGCGAGAATCCCTGCTTTGTGGGGGACCTCTCGAAAAAGGATGTGCTGGAAGCATTCGCGAAGTTCGTCATCGAGAAATACGGGCACGTGGATGTACTCGTAAATAACGCGCTCCCGCTGATGAAGGGCGTTGACGAATGTAGTTACGAGGAATTCAGCTACGCGCTGACCGTGGGCGTTACGGCGCCGTTTTACCTTGCGAAACTCTTTGCACCGCATTTTGCAAAGGGCGCCTCCATCGTGAACATTTCTTCTAGTCGCGATCGCATGAGCCAACCGCAGACCGAAAGCTATACCGCTGCAAAAGGCGGGATTGCTGCCCTGACCCATGCGCTGGCGGTGAGCTTTGCCGGGCGTGTGCGGGTCAATTCCATTTCGCCGGGCTGGATCGACACCGACTTCAAAACCTACGAAGGCCCCGATGCTTCGCAGCAGCCTGCTGGCCGCGTGGGGAATCCGCTGGACATCGCCAACATGGTGCTTTACCTGGCCAGCGAAAAGGCCGGCTTTATCACCGGCGAAAACATCTGCATCGATGGTGGCATGACCCGCCAGATGATCTACCACAACGACTGTGGTTGGAGTTACAAAGGGTAGGGGCTTTTACTTGGATTTCATCAGGTCCATGTAGAACCCTGTCTCTATGATTATTACGAAAAAGTAAATAAAGCCTTTCCCGATTGTCTTCATAAGGCTATCTTCGTCTATCGCGACAATTGAGCCTGCGACAAAGAAAATAACTAAAAAGATGTTTGCAATTCTTGAAGTTTTTCCACAATCGTTTAAATGTGAACCGTAAATAGCCGCGAATAGTGGAAAGACTAAACATCCCACCAGGCCGATTGTTTGTCCCGGCCAGGACTGGGTAAATGCAATGATTGAGTCAAGCATGATTTTATCCTCCGCTTTTTGCGTTTTTGTCCCAGTAATATACTTTATTACTATGTCAAATAATGACATTTTGCAAAAAAAACGAAAAACGCCCGGTTTTGAACCGGGCGCTTTTGACAATTTCAAGTAGAAATTACTTCAGGAACTGCATGTACGGCAGCTTGCTGGCGAGTTCCTGCACCTTGTCGGCGTTAGCCATGAGGGCGGAACGGGCGTGCCAGGAACCGTCGAGGAACTGACCGCGGGGGCCGTCGGCGAGCGTAAGCTGGATGGTTTCGTCACCCATCTTGAGCGTACGGCTTTCGGTGCTCGTGACAAGTTCTGCACTCGGGTTGGCTTCGATCCAGGCGAGGATCTTGTCGGCCGTAGCGTGGTCCACCTTGTAGCAGGGCACGCCAATAGCGACGCAGTTACCGAAGAAGATTTCGGAGTAGCTTTCGGCGATGATG
>JAFZOV010000183.1 GCA_017550445.1 Fibrobacter sp. | reverse complement strand
CCCATTACCGGCATCACACACTTCTGGGTCGAAGGCAACAGGGCTCTCGTTCAAACCGAACGGCAGCTATCGATTCTAAACAACAAGCGTATCGTCACACAGATCGAAGACAAATATAACGGCTGCGTTCCCGAAGGATTCTTTGCACCGACAAACGAATTTGTTTTAAACTGTACCGACAACGCCCTTCACTTTGTTTCGGCCGAAGACGGATCGACAAAAAAATCCATCGCCCAGTTTGACGTCATTAAGAATGTACTGATAGACAAAAGCACTATCTACCTGGTATCGGGCAATTACCTTTACGCTTACTATCCCAAGCAGAGGACCTCACCCATTTGGAAAATTTCAGCCAGCAACATCGAAAGCATTTTCTCTTTTGAAAAAGAAATCGCCTTGCTTGAAGCGTCTGGAAGAATTTCGCTTATTGACAAAAGAAGCGGCTTAACCCGCAAAGCTATCCGAAGCGACGCCTCGTCCATTTACCCCCTTGCCAAAGGAACCCTGGGGCTATTCTCTGACGAAGGCGCGATTACGGCCGTAGACACCCTTTTGAATCCGCTATGGCGTTTCAATTTTGCGAAACCCGTTGAACAGGCTCCTATCTACACCAACGGAAACCTATACCTGTATTTTGGCGACCGCAAGCTCGTTGCGCTTTCGCCCCATTACTACGGCAAAAAAATTCTGCTTTCTGAAATTCTCGCACAACAGGCAGCAGACATCACCGAACGTGAAGAATGGGAAGAACTGACTCCGGTTCTAGATTCCTTATTCAAGCTGGAACCCGGCAATGCCGAAGGCTGGTTCTTCAAGGCCCTTTATCTAGAACAGAACAAAGGTAACGAACGAGAAAAACAAAAAGCATGGTCAGAAGCAGTACGACTTTCCGGCAGCAATCCACAGGCGACGCAACTCATTTTGAGCCGCTACGGGAAAGCTATCGGAGCCAAATTCGTGACAATGCTGCCCATTTCTCCGAAAACGCGCTATCCCCAGTTCTTTAGCAGCAAGAAGTATCTATACACCATTGACCCCGCTGCCGACAGACTGTTCTGTATCAACGCCGAATCGGGAGAAATCCGTTGGGCAAAATATATCGGAGCCCTGGACAACAGCCCCGTTATCGAAAATGACGAAAACACCTTGGCCATCGCATCGGGCTACAACATTTCCATTTACGATTTAAACAAGGATGCGGCCCCCGTTACATTGCAGCTTCCCGGCAAGGCCTTCAAAATTGACGTAACCGAAAGCGCCATTTACATTTCCACTTGGAATGGATTCCTGCTCAAAATACTAAGGCCAGACAATAAGCTCGCCTGGTCCAGAAAGGTATTCTCGGTACCCTTCTTGCATTCTAAATCAGACCGGGATATTTTCGTCTGCAACCTCGAAGGCAATCTTGCAGTCCTTGAAGATGAAGCGGGCCAGACCCAGGATAATTCAACCCGCAAAATTCCAGGACAGGTTTCTCACCTACTCAGTACCGATTCCATTACGGCCGTGGCAAGCGGAAACAAGCTGTATCTTTTCAACCAGAAAAAGAAAGACCCTCCGCTCCAAATCTTGATGGAGAACGCCATTTCTTCGTTACAAATTATTGTTGACCACGGTGAAAGAAAATTCCTCGTCGGCCTTTCGGATCAGTCGATCCTGCTTTACTCCGAAGCGGGCGCCCCCCTGTGGAAATACTTGGGCAAGAACGCCATTTTCCCGAAACCCTTCGTGAAAGACGGTTATGCATGGATAGACCAAGGAAACGAAGTGGTAGGAATTTCTTTAAAGACCGGTAAAAAGGAACAAAAATTCAGCACTCCAGGCGGTGCGGGCACGCCTTTCATCTTAAATCATACGTTGTTCAGCGCATCTCCGAAACGTCTTTTGTACGGATTTTCATTATAACGTAAAAAAACACCCTTTAAACGGGTACTTTTTAAGTCTTGTAAATAAAATTTGGTGGTTTTTTTGTTAAAAACACACTAAATTTAAGATATGGATTATAGGGATATAAAGAATTCTTTGGGATGCACTGCTAAAGTCCGTGCGAAGCAATTGTTCACCCTGGCAACCGCCCTCGGTGCCTTGTTCTTTGTCGGTTGCAAAGAAGAAAACAAGGCTACCCCCGAGACGATTGAGTCGGAGTACGCTCGCAGCGAGACTCTGTACATCGGCGGCTTTGACTGGGCACCACCTTCTACATTCAATCCCTTGGATTACGATCCGAACTTCCCCATTGACGGCAACTGCCGAATCACCTACGAAGCCCTACTCGCCTATAACCAGCTGAGCGGCGAGCTGGAACCCATGCTTGCCGACCGCTATTCTAGTAGCGAAGACAAAATTACGGTCCACTTGGATCCCAAAGCCAAATGGAGCGACGGCACCCCCGTTACAGTTGAAGATGTCCTTTACACCTTCAAAATCGATTCCATCTTGCCTACGCCGCGTCACGGCAACTGGAAATTCTTGAGCGAAATTACCAACGATGGCAACAACAACATTTCGTTCCACTTTGGCAAGAACAAGAATCCCTTAATCATCCTAAACGCCATTGCAGAAACATCTATTTTGCCCAAGGCTATATTTGAGCCCCTTGTCCAGGGGGCGAAGTCCGGCAAAAACTACGACATGAGCCGCATTACCGCATTCAAGAACGATTCCATGCCGGTGGTTTCTGGCCCATACAACATTAAGACCTATTCCCCCGACCAGATTGTTTTGGTCCGTAACGACAACTACTGGGGCAATTACAAATTTGGCGGCAAAAAGCCCTCGCCCAAGTACATCATTCATTCCCTGTACAACGGCAACAACCACTTCAACAGCGCCATGACCAAAGGCAACCTGGACATTTCATCGGTGTTCCTCCCCCGCATTTGGGACAAGGCAAAAGACAGCATTCGCGCCTGGAGCAGAAACGAGCCCTACCACCTCCCCGGCTCAATCACAACCCTTTTGATTGCCCAGCAGAACGCCCCCTTTAACGACGTGGCACTCCGTCGTGCCATGATGCACGCGATCAACTTTGAAAAGATCAAGTCCCGCGCTGTATCTAACTATACCCCCATGATTCAGCCAGGGTTCATTCTGCCCTTTGGCACCGAATCCAAGTTCTTTAACAAAGACGATGCCGACAAGTACGGCTACAGCTTCGATATCGAAAAGGCAAAGTCTATCTTGACCGATGCCGGTTACAGTTGGGACGAAAGCGGAAGGCTCCTCGACAAGAAAAAACAGCCCGTACGCAATTTCACCATTGAATGCCCGCAAGGCTGGACCGACTGGGAAGACGCCATCAAGGTTATCGTTGAATCCCTCCACGAAATCGGACTTGCCGCCGAAGAAAAATTCGTGGACTACAGCGTATGGGACAAGAACCTGAGACTCGGAACCTTCGACTTGGCTATGAAGACTCAAACGGCAGAGCTTTCGGCCGCCTCCCCTTGGAACCGCTTTGACCAGGTAATGGGTTTGGTATCCTTCAAGGAAATCGGTGAAGAAGCCTTTGCAAACCAGGGCCGTTACAAGAACGAAGAAGCCGACAAACTGATCCAGACGATTCCGGCTCTCACCAACGAAAAGGACCTGATTGCGGCCTATCGTGAATTGAACCGCATATTCATGGAAACTATTCCGGTGATTCCGGTAATGTACCGTCCCACGCAGTACTACCAGTTCTCGACCAAGCATTGGACAAACTTCCCCACCGAAGAAAATCCATATGCGCCGCCCCAGAGTCTTGTAGTAGCCGCAGGCGTAAAGGCTCTCTGGAGCATTAAGCCCGCCAACTAAGGCCCAAATTATCTATCTTTGACACGTACTTCTTATTGGAGGCCCTTATGGGTAAGTCTCGTTTTATTCTGCCGAATGCCTTTACCAGCATGAACTTTCTTCTGGGCGTTTTTGCCATTTGCTGGGTAACCGGCGCATTCAGTTCCTTTACGTCTTCTGACCCTATCCGCACCGGTGCCTATTTCATTATCTTAAGTGTTCTCTTGGACAAGCTGGACGGTTTTGCCGCCCGCCTGGTGAACGCAAGTTCCGAATTCGGCGCCCAGTTCGACAGCTTAGCAGACCTGATTGCATTCGGCCTCGCACCGGCATTCACCGTTTTCTTCACCTATAAGACACTCTCACCGGAATGGTTCCAGGCCAACGGAGCACTCCTGATTGTCACTTTCTCGATTTACGTACTTTGCGCCGCCATGCGCCTTGCCAAGTACAACGCCTGCGATAGCGACGTCTACCACCACCACTTCTCCGGCCTTCCGTCTACCTTTGCCGGAGCAATCAATGCCATTCTGATCGTGTACCTGAAGTCTCACGGACTATTCGAAAACCCCGAATGTCCCATGATGATAATCCCCGTACTGGTGATGCTCGTGACCGGTCTTCTGATGGTAAGCCCGCTGTTCTTGCCCAAGCTTCAGCCCCGCAAGAATCAGCTGTTCAACATTGGCCAGGCCGTTCTGATTGTCATTACCTATATCTGCGGTTTCCTGTTTATTTCGGAAAAGGTTCCGTTCATTCTGGAATACCTGCTGGTTCTTTGTAGTTCGTACCTGATTATCGGATTCACGGTCGGCCTTGTCCAGCGCAAGCGCATTATCGAAGACGCCGAAAAGAACAAGATTGAAGAACGCCGCTAGACGTTCTTAAGCCATTCCGCAAAGGAAACGGCATAGCGGTCAAACAAGGCCTCTAAAGACATTCTAGGAAGTTCCAGAGTTATACACTCTGGACTTTTTTGTTGTTTGCACCAGGTTCCAAGACTCCCCGGCGTGGGGTATCCGATATCAGGTTGCCAGGGGACGCCAAATGCATCACAAAGGGAATCCACCATGGCCGTGCGCACAGGGGCGTCTACGCAAGCAATAGGCGCATGCATTGAAAGGATGGTTTCGGGAGCAAGCTTTTGAATCAACGAAACAAGAGCAGCCGTTTCCGGTTCGCCTGCAGGGGCCGAGCCTGCCGAAAATTCCGTATCACGCGGAGCTTCTAAAATAGAGCGGGCCGTTACAGGTTCCTTGCTCCAGTTGTCCGTCGGGAAATTCCGGTTCAGGTCCACCCCGTTGGCATTACCACGAGTTCCAAGAGTCATTCCGTCGGGATTGGCGCACAAGACAAAAGCAACCGATTCAAAAGGCTTTTCAAAGGTCCGCAACACGCGACTCAAAAGGAAGGTGGTTTCCGGTTCTTCGCCATGGATTCCAGCAACCACTAAAAGGCGACATTTGCCCATACAGGGAATGTAGCGAAGTTCCGATCCGAGAACAGAGTGACCGTAAGTAGCAAAAGGAAGGGCGAGAGTGGAACGCATATATAATGTGGGATGTGAAGTGTGAAGTGTGAGATGTGCGATGTGTCTAATTACTCATTCCACATTACACATTACACATTTTATACAAAATAGGGATATATATAATCCTCTGCAAGTTTTTCAAGGTTCGCGAGAAGAGCATCCTTACAGGCGATATCGGTCTTCTCGTAGATGGAACGGAGCTCTTTCAGCGAGAAATTTTCAAGGTACTTGCGCGAAGTCGGCAGATGCGCTATGTGCCACATTTCAGGCTGAATTTTTCCGCGGCCAGGCACAAAGACTCGTTCGAAGCCGAAGGACTCACCCGCCCCGATCAGCTCCGTGAGCTTTTCATGGAAGGGGCGGAACAAGCCGTCACATTCGGCAGGCGTAAGTTCCACCTCGTAGCCAGCCGGACAGGCATTTCCGTCGACAACGTCCAAGTCGGTCCCCAAATGGTGACGGCTTGCACCAGGGAGCGCCGACCACGTTAAAATCGCATACATCAAATCCTCTTCGTCGCTCGGACGCTCCATGGGGAGTCCTTCGGCGGAAAGCAACTTCAATTCGCCGCTAGCCTTACGGTTCCAAATAGAAAGTTGCCTTTCGAAGGGGCGGTATGCGGATTCAATGCGGAGAGAAAAGCCAAATTTTGCAAGAGACTCTTTTAACTTGTTATAATCTTCAAGAATTAATTTATCTACAATATAGCCATCCACTTTAACAAAGTCGGGACAGTCTACACCACGAAGCCCATAACAATCCAGCAAGCCGTTCATCAAACATGCCCTCCCATTTTTTCGATCAAATCCAGCCACTGCTTGGTTGTCGCCTTCTTTTTTCGAACCACTTTCTTTTTGCCGATAGCCTTTGACACAGCCTCACTTAAAGGAGACGGATTGGCATGGGTCCAGGCTATGGCCAACGCATCTGATGCATCCAGCGGCAGGTTGCCACCTTGAATCCCGAGACGGGCAAAAATCATATTCGCCACCTGTTCCTTGGAAGCGTTACCATCTCCGGTAACCGACTGTTTTACCACGCGAGGACTATATTCAGAATAGCTGATTCCTCGCTTACGGCAGGCCACCAGGACTGCACCGCGAATGTGTCCTAGCACCAAGGCACTCTTGGCATTCTTGGCAAAAAAGATTCCTTCCATTCCGAAGGATTCCGGCTTGTACTTGTCCAGCAATTTTTCCAGTTCCGACACAATATGGAGCAAACGATCCTCAAGGGCGTGACTTGCAGGAGCATGTAAAGTTCCGTATTCCAAAACTTTAGGCTTCGTTAAGCCCACTTCGATAAATGCGTAGCCGGTCGTAATGGACCCAGGATCTATACCAAGGACAATCATGCCGTAAAAATAATTTTCTGCACTCCCGCGCAACAGAAATAACTAGATTTTTAGTGTATAAAAGAGAGGCTTCTAATGATTATCGATCAAGAACATGCAGGAATTGTCATGCGAGCGAAAACCCATCCGCGGCAATTGGGAATTCCTTTAAGTCGCTGGGGTCGAAACCTGATTGCATGCTGTCCGTTTCATTCCCCCGAAGAAACCTCGTTATTCTTTTACGACGCCTTGGGTTATTGGCGTTACCGTTGCCTGCAGTGCGGAAGCGAAGGCGACTTAGTCGAATTTGTAATGCGCAGCCGCTTTAACGGCTTGGAAGAACCAGCCGCCAGGGCTGAAGCCGTCAACTTTTTAGGGACTCTTGAGCAGGAACACGAGCTACAAGAAGAACACCCGTGGATAAAAGAAATCGGCGGAGAAAAGAACAAGGTCCTGGAGAACTTTGTGCGCTACTGCCATTGGGCAGCCTGCAAGAGTCCATCTTCGGCAGACTTTTTGGCAGCCCGAGGCTGGAGCATTGGACAGGCTCAACTGTACGGAATCGGTTATTACAGCGGCGACCCGGAACCCTTTGTCAGTTTCTGCATGATGTCGGGCATCGAACGTCACCAGATCAGCTTCTACCTGGACAACCTGGACGCCTACCACGAGCCCCGCATCACTATCCCCGCCCGCAATTCCAAGGGATTGATCCACTCCGTTTATGGGCGCCTAATCAACGAGTCCGACGGACAGCACACCTACGTGTCTTACGCCTCGGGACCCAGCGACATTCCGTTCAACATCCAATCAGATGTTACGAAGCCCATTATTGTGGAAGGATTCTTTGACGCCCTGACCGCAGACCTCGCAGGCATTCCAGGCGTGGTTTCGACCATGTACCAGGAGCTCTCCCTGAGCCATCTGTACAAGTTAAAGGCTTGCGGCGCAGAATCGGTCACGATTATTCTTAGACGGGAACAGGACCGTCGCGAGCAAGAATACCGCATTCAGAAATACCTGAAAATGGCGGAACGACTGAACTTGAAATTCAAGTCCATCGTTCTTCCTAAAGAAGAAACCGTGGACCTGGTGGTTCGCAAGAACGGCGCGGACCAGTTGATTTCACTGGTGGAAAATACCGGAGAAGATACGGTACATACCCACCGTCGTTCCATGCTGTTGCAAGACATCAAGGAAAACTTCGACACGGCCATGGGTTGCCCGCCCGATGTCAGCGTGGGTTATGCACTCAACACATTCCCGAAACTGACGCAAGAAATCGACGGCATACAGTCCGGATGTTTCTACGTGTCTTCCAAGCCTTTCGGTCTGAAGACGACACTCCTTTCGAGTCTCGCACTGGATCTAGTCCAGAGCAACCCCAATCTCAAGCTAATCTACATCGCTCTTGAAACGCCTCGCCGCCAAATCTTTGACAGACTTGTGGCCATGCTCATTGGCGAATCGGTACTGACAGTCCGCAAGCAAAGCGTAGATGAATCCGTGAACCAGAAGATTCTGGAAGCCACACGCGATCTGATGGCCTTTGTACGAAATAACCGCCTAGAAATTTGGGACGACCAGAACAATTTCGACAACATCGTACTGCTCCAGAACCTAAAAGAAGAAGTGAAGGAACACCAGAACCTGGTCGTTGTCATTGACGGCATCGACCACTTGAAAGTTTCGGATCATGCGGACCTTTCAGACATTCACGAAAGGCGTTCCTCGGCGATTCTCGACTTGTACAAGGCATTGGATATTCCACTGTTCTTGGGAGGCGAGCTTATCAACTCAGAAACAGGACTTGTTGGGCCTCGAGCATACCTGCGTGATTCCGACGCCATTTACTGGCTGGAATCCAAGGGCGGAAACATGTTCCTGACCGTCGATTCCAAGCGCCTGGGCAACAACCAGCTGTACCAAGGCACACTTTCTATTGACGCGCTTTCGAACCGCATGCAAGAAGAAATCGAGCGGATTTAATGTTCACTGTCGTTGATTTTAACAATTTCTGGAGTCCTTCTGGCGGGGGCGTTCGTCGGTACCATTTGCAGAAGATGGCTTTTTACGAAAGCCAGGAAGAAGTCCTGTCTGTATTCGTGATGCCCGATTCCAAAACCTATACGGAACAGAAAAGCAACGGGCTCATTATCGAGCATGTGGAAGCCTACCGTTTTCCGGGCAAGTGGGAATACCGCTTCATGTGGAGGCCTTCGCAAATCAGGCCTATCCTTGAAAAATACAAGCCCCAGGTAATCGAAGTCGGCTCTCCCTATATCTTGCCCACCGTCGTGCGATACGTGGCAAACAAGGTTGTGCCAGACGCCATACTTCTGAGTTTTTGGCATGCAGACTTTCCCATTACCTACGTGCAACGCCCCGTCACAAATAAGTTCGGCCGCACCTTGGGAATTCTCGCGAAAAAAATTGCATTCTGGTACGCCCGCCAGGAATTCAAGCATTTTGACGGCATCCAGGTTTCTTGCAACGAAGTCCTGAAACGACTCGAAAAGAACAACTTGCCGAAATCACACTGGATTCCGCTAGGCTGCGACATCCAGATGTTCACGCCCGAAAAACGCGACGAAAAGCTGGTTTTGCAGCTAAAAGCTGGAAGACCGGAACGTCTCACGATATTCTTCCCGCACCGTTTTTGCGAAGAGAAGGGAATCGAACTTTTGCTGGGCGCCTACCCGCTGATTGCAGAAAAGCTTGGATGCGAACCGGCACTTGTTTTTGCAGGCACCGGCCCGTACTTGCCGCAAGTGGAAGAAGCAGTCCAGAAACACTCGCATATTCAATATGCCGGTTTCATTTCGTCTATTGACGAAATGGCCCGTTACTACGCGAGCGTAGATATGGGCCTAGCCCTTTCGGGCTGGGAAACCTTCGGGCTTTCGATTCTTGAAAGCATGGCCTGTGGCAACGCCCAGATTGGCGCAAGCTCAGGCGCCGCTGCCGAACATGTGCAGAACTCGGGCGCTGGCGTTATCTTGAGAAAGCGCACCCCCGAAGCCCTGGCAGACGCCATTGTAGAACTTTACCGTTCGGATTTAAGCCAAAAGAAGGCGAACGCCCGAACCTACGCCGAAAAATTCAGCTGGAACGATTGCTTCAAGCGGCAATTGGACCTGTACAAACAAATTTATAACCAAAAGAGGAACTCATGATTCGTCACATTGTTTTTTGGAAATTGAAAAGCGAAGCCGAAGGTGCAACCGCAAAAGAAAACGGTCAGAAGATGGTCGACGCTTTCCACGCCCTGGCCGGTAAAATTCCAGGACTTCTGAGCATTGAATCTGGTCTGAACTTTAACAAGGCTGAACTGGGTAACGGAGACGTAGAATACGATATCGCACTCGACACCACATTCCACACTAAAGCGGCTCTCGACATTTACCAGAACCATCCGGAACATTTGGCAATCGTTTCCTTCGTCAAGAAGGTCGTGACCGAACGTCGCGCCGTCGATTTTGAATTTTAACGAAGTGCAATAAAAAGCGTAATTTATTTTTAAAACGCACTCCAATCGAATATTCTTTTGCTAAATTATTGAATATGGTTCAATACAGTCAAACTTCATGGCAAGAATATACTCTGGCAAACATGCTGGAGACAATGCGCTATGCGCCCATGAACGTGACTATCGGAAAAGCTCCCGTTGTTCATTACACCTTGCCCCAGTCTATCGAAGCTGGCGAAATCGTCCGTTACACGGTAATGGTGGGTTTCCGCAAGATTACTTGGACTGGCCGCATCAGTGCCATCAACAACGGGAAAATCATGGTCCGTCTCGACAAGGGACCGTTCCGCGGTTTTAACGCGAGCCACATGTTTACAGACGAAGGCAATCTGACCGCCTGCTACGATGAATTCTCATTCCAGGGGTTCAGCGAATTTCCAGAAGATGCCTTTGCAAAGGTAATGGACAAAGCATCCGTTGTTTACGCTATCGCCAGCCGCAAGGATACCCGAGAAACCCTCGCCGCTATCGAAAGCAAGAAACAGACCCAAGGGTTCAACGCTATCGACCAATCCGCTACCGCCGGATAACAGCGAGATTTCCATGTACAAAAACTTGGAACAGGCTCTGCTAGATCTTGAACGAGCAGGCATGCTCAAGCGCATTCAGCGTGAAGTAGATCCGTATCTGGAAATGCCTGAAATTGCACGCCAAGTTTTTGCAAAAAATGGTCCGGCCATTCTATTCGAACATGTCAAGGGAAGCCCCTTTAGGGCAGTCTGTAATATTTTCGGCTCTCAGGAAAGGCTCGATTACCTATTCCGCGACACCCTGAAAGGGACGCAAACAGCCGTCCTTTTTAAGTCGAATCCGGTTGAATTCTTTAAGCACGCCTCCCCCGCCAAGCTTTTGAAAGCGGCTCGTACCGGACTTCATTCGCTCCCGAAAAAGAGCGGAAGCATCAAAGATTTTAAGGAGTGCAAGCTTTCGGACTTGCCGCAGTTGCATTGTTGGCCACATGACGGTGGAGCCTTCATTACGCTCCCGCAAGTGGCAACACGCCCCGCCGAGAAAGCCTCGATCATGACGACTAACGTGGGCATGTATCGTGTGCAGATTTCCGGCAACGACTACGAAAGCGACGAATGCGGGTTGCATTACCAAATTAAGCGCGATATCGCAAGGCACCATCAGAAAGCGATTGAAGATGGTCACCCGCTCAAGGTGAGCATTTTTATTGGCGGTACGCCTGCGCAGACCGTCGCTGCAGTCATGCCTATGCCCGAAAACCTGAGCGAACTTTTGTTTGCAGGCATGCTGGGCGGTCGTAGATTCCGCTATTTTGAATACGACGGTTACCTTGTTTCAAGTGACGCCGATTTTTGTATTTTAGGCGAGATGGCTCCTGACTTAAAACCTGAAGGCCCGTTCGGCGACCATATCGGCTACTATTCCGATAGGCATCCGTTTCCGTTCTTGAAAGTCAAAAAGGTCTTGTGCAAGAAAAACGCCATCTACCCCTTTACGGTCGTAGGACGCCCGCCGCAAGAAGACACCTTGTTCGGCAGCTTTATTCACCAGATTACAAAGCCCATGGTTCCAGCATCGATTCCGGGGCTTGTAGCGCTCCACGCCGTCGATGACGCCGGAGTACACCCGCTTTGCTTGGCGCTTGCCCACGAACGCTTTAGGCCTTACGCCAAGCCTGAAGACAGCGAGCCGTTGGAACTCTTGAAGACCGCAAATGCGATTTTCGGATTTAACCAGGCGAGCCTGACGAAGTATCTTTTGATTGCCGCAGCCGAAGACAACGCCCCCGACGTAAACGATGTCGCCGGATTCTTCGGGCATGTACTGAAACGAATCGACTTTAGTCGTGACCTGCATTTCGAAACGAGCACGAGCATCGACACGCTGGACTATACCGGTTCCAAGCTCAATCACGGATCCAAGTTGACCATTGCCGCCGCGGGCTTAAAGAAACGCGAACTCCGTAGCAATCCCGAAGACTTGCAAACACTTCAAATTCAGGGAATCACCGCGGCTAAAATTCCGATGCCGGGCGTTATCGTTTTGCAAGGCCCAGCCTTTAACGGCAGCGAGCGCGATGCATTTATCACCAAAATCGAAGAAGCTCTTGTGCACTGGGAATTCCGCGAGAACTATCCCTGGATTTCAATCGTAGATTCTGCACCGATTCTTGACAATTCGCTTGATACAAGCAAACTTCGCGATTTCTTGTGGCTAACCTTTACCCGTTCAGACCCGGCTAAGGATGTTTTTGGCTACCACGCTCAAATTCGCGAAAAACACTGGGGGTGCGAAGCCCCGCTGATTGTAGACGCCCGTATCAAGCCCCATCACCAAAAGGCCCTGACCATACCCGAAGACATTCGCAACCGTGTAGAGAAAATTCTAGAGGAAGAACATATTTTTGAGGGGAATAAATGAGGACCATTAGTTTTTTTTCGGCATTACTCTTTTTGTGCCTTGCATTGCCAACCTTTGCGGAACATACCTGCGGTACGGCACAGATATTGAATTACTTAAACAGCAATCACAAAACGGTCAAGCAAATGCTTGCATCCACTAGAGCCTATGCACGTACAACAAGCGACGGCTGCACCACTAAAGATTACTACGACAGCGTCTACTCCCGTACCACAAAACATTTTGAAATATTCTACACTTTAAAAGGGCCCCATAAGACAACCTTAGAGTTCATCGATTCGTTGGAAAAAGGCCTTGAATATGCTTGGGATTTCCATGTCAAAAAATCAGGAATGCTCCCTCCTAAAGGAATTTCTGTAACGCACCATTATGAAAAGAATGTCCAAAACGGACTTTACCCAGTCGAAGTCATAGACATATACCTTCTACGGGATTACAAGGCCGTAATGGATTCACAATGCAGCACATGCTTTGGGCTTACAATACCCTTTGATAACGAAGAAAGTGAAATGCTGATGGAGAACGATTTCAAACACATACCCGAAGGGTTCTTCATTACCGACACCGTGAGATTCAACAACAAAGTCTGCACATATCCCCGTTCATCAGAGGAATTCACCAACGAAACCTACTATTATTCATACGCAAAGCACTTCTCTCAGGCGATTCGCGTAACAGCGGCTCACGAATTGTACCATGCCGTTCAATTCCGCTATTCAAGCCAGATGCCCCAATACAATTTTTGGTTCGAGGCGTCCGCATCCGGGGTCGAAGAACTCGCCGTACCCGAAATAGACGACTACTTCACCTATCTCCCCAAAATGGCTCAAAATATCGGTTTCCCCTACAAGAATCTGGATAGGCCCTATGGAGCAGGCATATTCTTTTTGTACCTTCACAACCATGTTAGCCACAAAACCAACAGACTTATTTGGGAAAACTTCGCAAAAGCTCCTACCAAGACATTCCAATACCAACTGGAACAGGTCTCCAAAAGTCAGGGCCTTTCCGCAGATTCCCTGTTCCACGATTTTGCCATCAGGCTTTCTTTTACTGGCGACAGAAGTTCTCTTGCCGATTCAACCTTCTGGATTACAAGCGATCAACCCCGATGGCCGAAGTTTCAGACAAGATCCCAAAAAGCGGCGTTTGAACCGACAGACCTTGATAATACAGCCTACTTCTATTATGCAAATGGTACACCTGATATATCCAATTTCGTTGGTAGAGCCTCAGCTATAGCAATTAAGCCCCAAGCCTATTCCATCCGTCTTTTGCCATCGTCGAACAGTATTGATTCTGCCAACACCGAATTTCTCAGAGAATCCAGCGTAGACTCCATTCTTTGGGTTTTCAGTCGATTTAGCGAAGAAGAAGCTATCCCCACCATTTTCAAGGATTCTACACTGCGAGCCTACCCCACTCCCTGGCGAAACGGTCCCCTTTGCTTTACCCCTCTCCCGCAAAACAAAGACTATATCGAAATTCGAAATCGCCGAGGGAATCTGGTCAAGAAAATCGAATATGGAAGCCACACCCTTTGCATAGACGAAAACGAAGTCAAGTCGCTTATGGTTCCCGGAGTGTACCGCTTCAGAGCTGGCAACAGTGGAAAATTGAAAGACTTTATAATAGTCTACTAAAAGAATGTGGGATGTGAGACGTGTAATGAATAATTATTCATTACTACAGCCAGCTGAAGATGTTGTTGTTTTTTTCAAGCTTTGGCAAAATAGAATTGGCTGCTGGTTTATCAGAATTGCGTAAAATCGCCTTGCAGGCTTCAGCAAACAAATCATGGCCATTCTTGTAATGATCATCTAGGCGGCGACGGGCATAGCCCTCTGCCGAATGATTGTGAATCATGAAGGCCCAGTCCGAAGACTGGAACAGCATCAACTCACGCTCCATTTGCTTGATATAGCGAGTCAGCAGTTTTCCACGCGGCGATGCCGCACCCATTTTTTCACGGATTGACATCAAATGGTCAATCATCGCACGCATGCGATACGACTGCGGATAATACTTATCGGTTTCGCCATTAATCCACACGGAGCCAAAGCCTCCTTCGCCCCAGCTTGAGAACGCAGGTTCATGCGTCTCAGGATCGGCAGAACTGGTCATCACTTCATCAGCGCCCGCAAATTCAATGACTGACGAAGACGCAGCTCGCATCAGCATTTCTTCGAGGAAAATCGGACCTTCAAACCACCAATGTCCAAAAAGTTCGGCATCGTAAGGGCAAAGCATAGCGGCCTTGTGACCTTCCATATTCACGAGCAATTCAGAGATAGTCGCTTCGCGGTTCACCACAAAAAGTCGCGCGTGGTCTTCCGCAAGCTTCATCGCATTCCACGGGCGGTAAATTTCTTTATGCTCGCCGCCCGTAATGCGGTTGTACTTAAAGCCAGAATCTATCGGCGTGTCGCCCGCGAAGAAGTATTCGCCCAGATAATCACGCGGGCGTTCCTTGGCAATATCCGTAAAGAATTCGCGGTATTCAGGATGCCCCGGGTAACCTGTACGGCGGCTCCAGACTTCCATGGAACTCTTCTGTTCGCGGCCCATGCAGTAAAGCCCCTGCGTCGTACGCAGCGGCGTGAACACGCCGTACTTGGGCGTGGGCGAAGCAAGTAGCACACCGTGGGTTTCCAAGAAGAAGTAATGCAAGCCAAATTCGGCAAGGTATTTGTCGAGTCCCGGGAAATATCCGCATTCCGGGAGCCACACGCCCAAGGGCTTTCTGCCAAAGGCGCGTTCGAACGTACGCACCGTAACATCGAGCTGCATACGGATAGACGCTGGGTCACTCTGGTACGCCGGCAAGAACGGGTGCGTGCCCACGCATGTGAGCAAATTCAACTTCCCCGCCTTTTCAAGTTCCAAAAATTCTGCCAGCAAATTGTGGTGCAAACGATTCTCCCACAAGTCAATCAAAGTATGCTGGCGAGAAAGATAAAAGTGCGAAAGCTGTTCCAATTCAGTCCCCTTATTGCGGGCTACTTCTTTTTCAATCAGCTTAAGCAGGTGTTTCAAATGCTCCGAGAACTTATTCAGCAAGCTTTCATCCGAAAGCATCTCAATCAGCGGAGGCGAAACACTTAAGTTTAGCGTCCCGGGAACGCCCTTTTCAAGGAGACGGCGCATCGACTGCACCAATGGCAGGTACGTTTCAGCAATAGCCTCGAACAGCCAGTTCTCTTCGAAAAAGCGTTTATAATCCGGATGCCGCACAAAAGGTAAATGTGCGTGCATCAGGAAAATGATTTTTCCGGGAGCTCCCATTAAAACGGATTACTCCGTGCGCTTTACGACAATCGGAACGATCGTAGTCGGGAAATCGCCATCCTTGTCGGTAGCAAACACCGGAATGATCTTCGTAGAATCCGGCAGGTCTTCTTCAAAGCTGAAGGTGCCATCCGGGTTCAGCGGGAACGGTTCGCCGCGCACCTGGAGGTGAGCATCCGGACGGGTTCCGCCGTAAACGATCAAGCGGGTCTTGACCCAGAGGAAGAAATCCTTACCGTAGTTCACGGAATCCTTGGCAACTTCGATATTGTTGGACTGGAGTGCTGCGCTAGAAAGTGCACCGGAGAACATCGATTCAGAAGAACTGCCGAAGTTTCCGCCCAGGCTCTTGAGCCAAGATTCAGCCGTCTGGCTAGAGAATCCAGAGCTCATGAAGTTGCCAAGCGTATTTCCGCCGAGAGAAGCCTTTGCAAAGGCATCGTCTGCGGCAGGAGCGGCAGCGGACTTGTCAAAAGTCATCACCGGAGCAGATTCCACGATAGGCTTGAAGTTCTTGCCGGATACGGCACCGAGAACAGCGACGCAGGACTTGCCAGCCGTATTTTCGACATACCAGCTGCGAGCATTTGCCGGAACTTCGACATCGCGGAACTTGCGCTTCTTGCTGCGCTGAACCGTAAGGTCATCGGCAATGTCGAACAGGCGAAGAACGATTTTCCCCTTGCCGCTCTTCGCTTCGTTAATTCTGTTTTCAGAAACTTCCCAGAAGGCATGCATCCAGTTCGGATCCTTCTGCATAAGCACCAGATATTCGGCATCGAAAGACTGAGCAAGCTTAGCCACTTCCTTTTCGGAAGCCTTGGCAACCTTTGCAGTGGCCTTAGTAGTAGCTGCCTTAACTTTAGCAACTGCCTTCGTTGCAACGGTCTTTGCGACGGCTGTTTTAGTGGCAACAGTCTTGGTCGCAGTAGCCTTAGATGCAGTCTTCTTGGCTGCAACCTTTTTCACTTCGTCCGTAATCTTGGACACTTTTGTAGCAGCGGCCTTTTTCACTTTTGCAACGGCCTTCACAGCCTTTTCTTCGGCATCCTTCATGGCCTTGAGAGTTGCGGACTTCGTTGCAGTCTTCTTGGCTGCAACCTTAACCGCCTTTTCAGCAGATTCCGTAACGGCCTTGGCCTTTACCGTAGACTTTGTCTTGGATTTTGTTTCCGTTTCTTTTTTTATAGCCATACTAGGCCTCCTTCATTAAAAAACCTATCTGGTCTGTCCCCATGACGCGATACCGGTCAAACCGATTCGGAGTCCGATAAAAGTTTCTTCCCACTCCGATTTTGTATCGGCATAGCGTTTGCCACCCTGCAGAGCAATATCGATGGTGGTACCCTTACGGCCCAGCGGGAATCCTCCGCCAAGGGAGCCGCCCACTTCAAACACGTCTTTAACATACCAATTTCTGTACCATGCGCCAGCACGATAGCTAACACGGTTCCAGAACGATTCGTAGAATAGAGGACTTCCGTCAAACTGGTAGCCAAGAGCAACCATAAAGTCTGTCTGTGTTTCGGTCACTTCGGGCATATTCCAGCTACCCGCGATGTTTTCGATATCTTTGTCCCAAACTCGCCAAGTCAGATCCATCATGATATTATGACGTTTGGCCAAGCGGTAATTGATACCGGTCGCGAGCATGGCAGGCACATCGATTTCTCGCGACGAACGTGTCGACGCCAACGTATCAAGTTCACTAAACCTGAAAGTATATTCCAGCTCGTTTTCCAAGGTGTAACCCGTTGTATACGAGAGGAAATAAGACACCATTTTTCCACGGTATTGAAGGGCTCCAGTATAATACGCAGGATGATCCTTGATTTCCCAAGTACCGTCCACATAATCCGAAACGATGTAATCTCCCGCAGCCCAAGCATCATCCTTAGCAACAGACGACGCGTCGCTACCAAGAGTCAGGTTTCGAGATGTATTACCCATAACGATGTGTGCAGACGCACCAAGGGAGAACGAACGTAAAAACGGCAAACGCACTGCATAGGCCGGCACCACTTCGTATACGCTACCCTGGTATTCCAGTTTTACGTTAGAGCCAATGCTTTTGTTTTCAGATTCCTCGTTAAACGAAGATGAGTAATGTTGCCAAAGCGAAAGGCCCATGGCACCAAAAGAACCCATCGGGAAAGACAGGTTGAACGACGGCATAGACAAGTCGGAAACGGAATAATGATGTCCACGCTTTCGAGCGTCATCCATCTCCATGGCAAAGTTCAGGTTAAAGACAACCTTCGCATCAAAAGCCAATCGGGCTGGGTTCACAACAGACAAGCCTTCAGCATCACCGGTCTTGGCATTACCGGCATAACCACGGGCTGCAGCAGAGGTTGTCCCACCCATCACCTGTTCTTCACCAAGGGCATCAATGCCGATCATCGAAGAAAAGGCATAACCAGACAAAACACTTAAAGCAAGCAAAAACTTTTTCATTATTCATCCCCCCGCTTGGAAGCAAGCCAAAGTTTGAGGGTCAAAGGATTCTCCATGGCCGTCGTAAAGTCATAACGGGCATAATCGATACTAAAGTACTTGGTAACCGTATCGCCCTTGGCAACGTAAACCGGCTTACCATTGGAGTTATAAAGCGTATCGGCCTTCGATGCAATATAGTTTTCATAGTCAGGATCCCGTTCCTGCAAGAACGGTTTTCCCAAACGAACCATGAACTTGATATTACGGCCATCGCTAGCATTGTTAATGAAGTCGCGAAGACCGTAGGTCAGCTGGAGCGTAAGGGAATCACCTTTGCGGAAAACCAGATTCGGATGTCCCGATTTCAATACGCCAAGAGAATCGATGTGATATCCTTCCAGGTGACAATATCTCAAATCTTCATCATCCGTATAAATCATATCGGCACTATCCAAATAAGAAGCCGAAAGAACCTGGATGGGCCAACCAAATTCGTTACTTCCCTTGGAATCGTCACGGAGCATTGTAATTTGCGCATGAATCACGGTCTGACGGACATCCCTGCCATCACCCTCGGTGTAAGGGAATTCGTCGCCATAGAATTCGGACAAGGCCTCAAGGACCGGTTCTGGAGGCACCTCCACAACCAATGAATCAAGTACACCACCATGCAAAACCAAGCAATCTGCACAGTCTTCTTCATTTTTCAGAAGATGAGCGATTCGCATCGGGTTCATGATAACCGTTTCTTTCGCATTAGCGGACAAAGCCAAATACGGAGGATCGTCCGTGCTGCTTCCCCAAAAGCGATACTCACGAGAAGCACCAGGAGCAGAAAGACGAAGTTGAAGGTGGTTTCCCTTCTTGATCTTTTTCAGGTCAGCCACCAAGGCAGCGGGCATCTGTATCCGGACTGCCGTATCTCCCGCACTCAATTTCATCTTGAAAACGGTATCTGCAGATTTGGACGGATTCCACTCTGCAAGTTCCTCACGCCATGCAGAATCTGTCACATCGAAGATACTGTCCACAAATTTTGAACTGGAGCTATTTTCGAATTTCCAACTGACCGTGAGATCCAGTTTTTCAGAGTATGGAAGTTCTTTCTTGGGGAACCATTTGGACTTATATAAATCTTGCTGCCAGTAAAGCACAAGGTAAGCGTTGGCCGAATCAGAAGACACGAACTTCGACAAGAACAAGGTATCTTTCGGTTTATCAAAAACAAAGTCAAAAACCAAGTCATGCGTCAAGTTAGACACATGTCCAAATACAGCACTGGACCTAGCCATGTCCGCCATCGTATCCAAATAGACCTTAGCCGACGTCGGCTTGAGATTTTTAATTTCCAAAGTCTGCACTTGATAATTGCTGGGCATTCCACGGTCAGAAAGCCATGTTTCGAGACCATCGCCATCGGACTCAAAAATACAAGCAGACAAAACAAGCGTTATTGCCGCAAAAAACGATATTATCCCAAAATTTTTCTTTTTCACTCAGAACTCCGAGTTTGTTGTATTCCGGGGAAGAATATAGCAAATTAGATGTAAGAAGTTACCGATAACCAGCTATAAGTTTTACTATCTTTACCCTCGTAAAAATCAAGAGGATACTATGTCTCAATTCAACGCGCATTTTAGAAACATCAACGGCGACGACACCTACCCGCTGACCGACGTCATTTACCGTAGCAAGGTAGACGGAAGCCTTTTGGAAGTCGAACACGACCGTGCCGCACTCGCCAGCAAGAGCCCCGACGAATGGAAGAAGCTCTTTGCCGAACGCCGCATGAGCTTCGAACCGGCCGACATGAGCGGTATCTGGAGCAAGCGCGAAATGGTGCTCCCCGACATGCCGATTGAAGACATCGTGACCATGCGCGAAGGCTGGAGCCCGCTGTTTGACGCAGCTCCGCTCGCCAAGGAAATGGGCATCAAGAGCCTCAAGGTCAAGCTTTGTGGTAACTCCCACACGGGCAGCTTCAAGGATCTCGGCATG
>JAFZOV010000182.1 GCA_017550445.1 Fibrobacter sp. | reverse complement strand
TCTGACACCATGGCGGTTCGTCAGAATACAGTGCGGAGATCTGCGTCCGCCGGGAGGTACGGCATCTTGCCGCGCCGCTTTCGGGGCTGCTTGTTGCTTCCGCATCTGGGAGTGTTGGAGTTTGGGAGGGTGGGAGGTTTTAGCCGCAAAGGACGCAGAGGAACGCAAAGAAAGTGCGGGGCATGGCCCTAGTTTTTGTCGGCAGGTCTCAACTAGTTCTTACCGCCCATACCATCGGGACAGATGAACGGCCTCCATTCCGACCATGCGCTTTCTCCTAGATTGTTTCTTGCCTGCACCCGCCATGCGAAATGTCCATGTTCTAGAGGAAGGGGCAGGCATGCATACGGAACATGCACCTTGGGATACACAAAGGATACGTCAAACGTGCAATTGCTTATTTCAATGTAATAATCTATTGGGGAACGGCCATGGGAGGGGGTCCATCTAAAGTCCATGGTCTTTGACAGGCAACTGCTCATAAGTTCATCTTTTGCGGGATGTAAAAGAACGGGAATCGTAGGCACACCATTAGTTGAAATCTTCCCATAATAAGGTTCTTCTTTTCTCGCCATGGCAGTATCGTTGTCACAAAAGGTGATTGCGATTTGCAATGGCATTGGAAAGCCTTTTGTTTTCGGAACTTCCGTACAATAAACATAGCGGGACATGTGTTTGGCGGGCACTTTTGGATAGCGCTCAATATAGCTTGGGTGACCAATAATCGAGGTCACTTCATCTGCGGACATGCCAACGTACAGTGTCTGCCAATTGCTTAACACCTTTTTTGTTGTTTCAAAGTGTTGAGTCCGACATCTTTTAACTTTTCTTGAAACCAGTCCTATGACAAAACCTATGACAAGGCAAGCAATAACAATGCATAACCATATTGGCTTTAAATGAATTGAAGGATGGTTGTATTTCATGCAAAAATTATACCACATTCAGCATACGTTGTGTGATTTTCGCGCCAGCCCCTTCGCCATTGCCGTCCGAGGGTGTCTGGCACCATGGCGGTTCGTCAGAACACAGTGCGGAAATCTACATCCGCCGGAGGTGCGGCATCTTGCCGCGCCGCTTTCGGGGTTGTTTGGTTGCTTCCGCTTCTGGGAGATAGGAGTTTTGGAGGGTGGGAGACCTTAGCCGCAAAGGACGCAGAGGAACGCAAAGAAAGTGCGCGGCATGCGCCGAAAGGTGTACAATGGTTCCATGACTGGAAATAGTTGTTGTTTCGTAAAAACATTCCCGATTGTATTGTTTGCCCTTTTCCAAATCGGATGCATGAATTATCGTTTCAAAGAAGTTTCGGAGAATGTCTATGTGGCCACATTACGACAAGGCGATTACTTGTTGCACATGGATACACGCATTGAAGATAACGAACTTTCTTACAAGACTAAAATCGGCGATGTCAAAATTCAAGTCACTGGTGCCATTCAGACGGAAAGGGGGGAGGAAAGGACTTTTGAATGGAAACAGGAAGTCGCGGAATTGCGCCAGGGCAATAGTGAAACGTGGATTATTCCAGGCTATGGCCTAAATGTGGATTCAAGAAAGAACGGGAAAGTGTATTTGAGTTTTGATGGGGAAATTGCGGAGTTTGTCAAGGGGCGAAGATTGCGTGCCTGGAGATTTCCATGGTAATCATCTACGCGCTTTCTGCGCATGCTAACTTAGCGGACTTTGCGCGAGGATAATCAGCCCCGCACAGGATGCGGTCAAATCTTCGCCAAAATGTCGGGGATGTTGGACTTGTCGAGCGACGCGAAGGCGAAGCATCTCTTGCCGAGGTGGTTTAGGGACGCCCCGACATGGATAAGCACATTCTGGTCGATAATCAGGAACCGGTCATGGAACTTGTCCGAGTCCTTGACCGGTCACAATTTGTGACCAGTGCACCGCCCAAAGGCGACGCGAGTGAAAGGCGAAAAGCGCCACAAGCCTTATTTGAAGCCGATTGGCTTACGGTTTTCTTTAAGCGGAGGCATCAGCGTGTAGATTATCGAATCGATGGAGCGTTCTGCCGCCGTCATTCGCTTTTCAAGCTTGTCTATCCGCTGGTCGCGGACGCTTCCGCGAAGCAGATACTCCTTCAGCACAGCAGTCGCCCATTGGCGGAACTTCACGCCACGAATCGAATTAACCCTATATCCAACGGAAATTATGGCATCAAGGTTGTAGAATTTTAGGCGGCGCGTAATCTGACGCCCTCCTTCGCTTTGAACTTGTTAAAATTCTTTACAAGTTGCCGCTTCATCCAATTCGCCGATTTTGAATATGCCTTTTAAGTGATAAGTGATGTTCTGCGGTGCGCATCCAAAGAGTTCTCCCATCTGCTTTTGCGTTAGCCAAATGGTTTCGTCCTCAAGCAACACTTCCAATAGGGGCATGCCTTCTTGTTCAAATTTGATGACTTTCCCTTTTGAATCAAGTTATCTTTTCTTCTGTCATCTCTCTCCTTAGTTGTGCGGCGTTCAAATTGCAATGCCATTCGGCGTGGCACCGCCTCGCCGAACAACGGAGATAATATGCCATACTCGTGGAAAGAATGTCAAATTATCGCGCAAGAAAACAAAACGCGCCGCCTACATGCGGCGCGGCGGACGCGCCGTGGGCGCGTCCCTACCAACAACTTAACGGACTTTGCGCGAGTATAATCAGCCCCATACGGGAGGCGGTCAAATCTTCGCCAAAATGTCGGGGATGTTGGACTTGTCGAGCGACGCGAAGGCGAAGCATCTCTTGCCGAGGTGGTTTAGGGACGCCCCGACATGGATTAATACGTTCTGGTCGATAATCAGGAAGCGGTCATGGAACTTGTCCGAGTCCTTGACCGTGAGCGAATTGCCGTATTGCGCATTGAAGGCGGCCACATCGGCGGAGTGGAGCAGTTTGCTTTTCGGATTCCTCACAATTGTGACGGCAACGCCCTGCCTCTTCTGTGCAATCAGCGGCAACACGGAATCGGCGAAATAGGGGTCGATGACGATCAATTCCGTTCTCGCCATGCGGACGAACTTCTTCATCTGGTCGAAGGCGTCATATATTTGCCCATCGTAGAAGACCTTTTGTGGCGGGAAATCCTTATCCTGCATTGCGTCCAGAATCAGCTTGAACCGCTCTTCGTTGCGAGCCTGATTTGCATCGTTCCTTGCCTGATCCGCAATTTGCCGTCGTTCGTTAGCGTCTATGCGTGCAAGAATAGGAGCGACGGATGCGAGGGCTCGTCGCATGGCGACGAAGGCTCGCATTATCATGATATTGGCAGCGATAGCCTTTTGAGAGCGTAATACGCCGCTCAACATGGCAACACCATTTTCGGTAAAGGCATAGGGCAAGTACTTTACGTTGCTCCCCCGCCCTCCGTTCAAGGTGCCAATTTGGCATCTTGAACATTCATCATGTGTGAGACGGAACATGAAGTCTTCAGGAAAACGTTCTTGATTTCGTTTGACCTGGCGGTTGAGTTGGCTAACCTCAACTCCGTATAGTGCCGCCAAATCGCGATCAAGCATGACCTGAACATCGCGAATCGTTAGAATTCGGGAGCGTATTGCATCGGCATTCGCCAGTTGAGGAATGGTTAGGTCGTTCATTTCAATTTAGGTTGCTTGACATCCCCTTTACAGCGTTACTAGATCGTCATGCCATCCAACGCGGCGAAGCCTCGCCGAACAACGGAAATATTATGCCATACTCGTGGAAAGAATGTCAAATTATCGCGCAAGAAAACAAAACGCGCCGCCTACATACGGCGAGGCAGACGCGCCGTGGGCGCGTCCCTATCGGAACTTCGCGGACTTTTCGCGAGGATAATCAGCCTCGCGCCGATGGCGGTCTCGTTAAGTCCGCGGTCAGGCTCTGTCCTTTAGATGGGGAATTTCGGCTGCGTCCATTTTGGTAAAGCCGAAGCACTTCCTTCCCAAGTCTTTCAATGACGCCCCGATTAGGTAAAGCTCTTTGTCGTCGATGATTAGGAAACGATCATGGAAGTTTTCGCTAAAGCGCAATGTGAGCATTGGATACTGGGCGTTGAACTTGACAACATCGGCGGGTGAAATCTTTGGTCGGGAATTTCCCTTCCTGTCGCGATGTTCCGAAGTGACAACCGTTACTGCAACGCCATTCCGCTTTTTCGCCAGCATGTCAAGCGTCTCGACTGTGGCCCAGTTGTCGATGAGCCAGATTGACTTTCCGGCACTGCCAATCAGTTTGTCCGCAAACGCCCGCGCATCCCAAAGCTGCCCATTGTAGAAGACGCCCTGCAAAGGCGGCGTCTGCGTTTTCACAAAGAAATCCACTTTGTCTTTCAAAGCCGCAACATCCGCATCGGTTTTCGCGAACTTACGGTCAATCTTGTCCTCAAGGAGATTAATCCGTTCTTGCACGGCATACCCCCGAAGCATAAACTCCTTTAGGACTCGCGTTGCCCATTGGCGGAACAAAATGCCCCGCCTAGAATTCACCCTATATCCAACTGATATGATGACATCCAGATTGAAATACTCCAAGTTGCGTAGAACTTGCCGGTCGCCTTCTTCTTGAACTGTTCGAATTTTTTGAACAGTTGCCCCATAGGCTAATTCTCCTGTGTCGAAGATGTTCTTCAAGTGGTATGAGATGTTAGACTTGACGACCCCAAACAATTCGCAAAGCTGATTTTGCGTAAGCCAAACGGTCTCGTTTTCCAGACGGACATCAAGCCGGATAGTTTCATCGGGCTGATAAACGACAATCTCGTTTTTAGTAGGAGTTGTGTATTTTTCGTTCATTCACTCTTCCTTTAGCAGCCGTTCTGTTGCGTTTCAAACTCACATGCTGTCCGGCGTGGCGGAACCTCGCCGGACAGCATAGAATTATCCCAAATCGTGGAAGGAAAGTCAAATAATGGCGCCACAAGGCCAAATTCCCTCTTGCCACGTGCGGGGAGGTTGCGGTATAATTTTACGTATTCCATTGGGAACAAGCGTATGAAGATCGTAGTCATATTAGGTGCCCCCGGTTCCGGAAAGG
>JAFZOV010000181.1 GCA_017550445.1 Fibrobacter sp. | reverse complement strand
CATGGCATCCAGCGGGTTGGTGATCACGATGACGAATGCATCCGGAGCGTTTTCCTTGATGGCTTCGGCAACGGTCTTGATCACGCCGCAGTTCTTGTCCAGGAGGTCGTCACGGCTCATGCCCGGCATACGCGGGAAACCGGCGGTAACGATCACGACATCGGCACCCTTGATAGCAGAGTAGTCGGTAGAACCCTGAAGATCCACGGAGGAGTTGATGACAGAGCGGCCTTCCATAATGTCGAGAGCCTTGCCCTTCGGCATGCCCTGAGTCTGCGGAATGTCGATAAGAACAACGTCGCCAAGGTTCTTCTGGGCGATAACGAGAGCCATTGTACCACCGATTTGACCAGCACCAACAAGTGCAATCTTCTTTCTTGCCATGATTTTAACCTTCCTTTTAAGGTAATTAGAATTTTACGCATCAAATATAGCACTTTTTACGCTTTCAGACAATGGGAAAACCGCCCCTCGAAGCCGAAAAACGGAAAAAATAAGCAATGCCCGAAGGGGCTTCCAAGGGGGGAAGTCTCCCCCTGGCTTCAGCCGCTTCGTCATGGCGGACCTGATCCGCCATCTTCTCGCGTCTTCCGCGCACCCCCTCGCCTAAGGGCCCTGCCCTTAAGAACCCGTTTTCAGACAGCCCACGGCTCCAGAAATGTGCTCGTCTCACTCACATGGATTCGGCCTTCGGCCTCTAATGTTCGCTCAACGACACATTTTCTTCCGCCTTAGGGCTACATTCTCGCCGCTGAATTGTCTTCCCGGCCCCCGAGCCGGGATCTCCTCTGGCCGCTTGCAAAAGAAAGCACCGTTTTCCTATGCAAACTGCGCTCCGGCTCTGCCTGCACCGCACGCGAACAAATTACGACCTTCGGTCTCTACTGTTCGCTTTGCGGTCAGGCACTCGCCGCCGCTTTCGTCATTGTCTAGGCATAAAAAAGGAGCGATTTATCGAGATTCGCTCCTGGTGGGATTATACGTTAGTAGCCTTTGTAACCACCAGTCCCCAAAAGAACTGGTTTAAGCATAAGATAGGTCCTTAATTAATTGTGATCGATTTTCTTTCGCGTCAATACTATTTTTTTATACATCGAATGGCATGTAAATAATTGTAATATGTTATACCTAAGCCAAAATAATTATCATAAGTTATTAAAACCGAACCTTGCTTTGCTCGTGCTGAAAATTCCTTGCCAAATGTTGTATAGCCATTTTCACCAATATTAGCTTTATCCCCTAAAGGAATTGCGCTAAAACCTAGCTCATTTGTTCCCTCTCCACTTATACAATTCTCATCCTGTCCATAAACACAATATTTGTCCTCCGGAGTATAGGAGAACCATGCTCCATTACTTGATTTTAATGCAGTCCCTGCATCTTTTTTATTTAAATATTCTTTTGTATAATTAATTAGCATTCGCCATTCTGAAGAATCAGGTAATTTCCATCCTGTCGGACATATTTTTGAGGCAACATTTTTTAAATATAATTTTCCATATTTTTCGCAATTTTCAGACACATTTTCATAACAAAAACCAGTTGTATCATAATTCATGTTTTGGGCAAGCCATGTTTGGGTCCCAATCTCAATTGTTTTATATATTTGTCCATCTCGTTCATCGAGAATTTCCCCGTATTTATCTGAAGCGAGAAATTCCTGATTCAAAAAATCTGTAATTACATATTTACAGACTATTCCTTCAGGGCAATTCACCTTGTAATAATTATTTGGTTTTATTTCGGCAACCTTTCTACTTGATGAACTGCTTTCCATGACGCTTGAAGAAGATTCCTTTATAGACGATGAAGATGAATTTTCGCTCGAAGAACTTTCCACTATCTTTTCGCTGCTGCTGGATTCCACAGGTTTATCGGAACTAGACGATTCCTCAACCTTGACAGAACTCGAAGATTCTTGAACCTTCGACGAGCTAGACGACTCATCAACTTTTTCGGAGCTTGAAGACTGTCCTACCTTCACCGAACTGGAAGATTCTGCAGTCTTGACAGAACTTGATGACTTTTCAGCCGGTTCTGGGTCCTTGCTGCTGCTGGACTTTGCAGATTTCTCAGAACTGGAAGATGCTTCATTTTCAACAGAACTGGACAAGCCTTCGCTTTCAAACGAACTCGAAGATTCTTCTACATTCACAGAACTCGACAAAACTTCATCGACACTCGACGAAGACTCTTCGGCAACCTGCACCGGCGACTTGTCGTTCGCATCATCGCCGCAAGCAACCAGCAACCCCGCCACAACACCAATCATCAAGAATTTCTTCAAAGCCATAAGCACCTCTAAGAAACAAATATACATTAAAATCCGGAGATTCATACCCCATTCAACAACCAACTACGATAGTAAGTCAGCGAAGAGAACTTGTATTTGGGTTGCAAAGGCTCTTTTTTCAAGCCCTCAACAAAGTCGTCAATATACTTTTGAAATTTTTCAACTATAAACACATATCGTTTCATTACTTCCGTATGCTCACGTGAATCAATATGAGCAGGCATACCGATTTCATCGTCGTTAAAAATGATAACGCTTTTGCTGAAATCTAACCCCGACGAAGTTCGTTTTGAATTTTCGCTTTCAAATTTATACGCATGCGTATGCTGGATATTTGATCTAAACGGAATAGCAAACCTAAAAGAGCGGTATTCCACTAGTAACACCAAATAGGGGCGGTTTTTCTTCACAAGGATTTCGGTATTGTCTGCATAACGCTCATAAAACAACGGCGAGAGCAGCATAACCTTAGGCATATTTTCTTTTTTCATATTTTCCTTTTAGTGATAAAAAAAGAAGCCGCTTTTATATGGATATATAAAAACGACTTCATCTAATGAGCTTTCTTTTTTTCTCAGGTGGTCGCTCTACCACCCTGTCATCATTTCGAGCTTTCTTTTTTATCTCAGGTGGATGCTCTGCCACCCTGTCTATTCCAAATATACATTATTCTTCGACAAAAGACAAGCGAAAAAGAAAAATACACCCGAAAAAAAAGGAAGCGTCTTTCTTAAAACAAGTCCAGCGAGCTGTCGAGATAGATTTCTTCGCGGACTTGGAGCTGGTATTCAGGCTTGGTCATGTAGTAGAGCAAAAATTCCAGGATGAGGGCGCTGCCGAGGCTGCGGCCTTCGATTTTAAAGTGGCGGAATCCTTGCGGGGCGTACAGGTTTTGGACGTCCTCGATTCCGATGAAGCCGGGATTTTTCATGGCATCGGAAAACCGGTAGCCCCTCTGGGCGTTCGGAGAGGCGCAAACGTGGTCCTCGCAATTTTCGCCGAGGTTTTTCAAGCTCACGTTCTCGTAGCATTTTTTACGGTCGTGGCAGCCGAACCAGCAGCATTCATTGCACAGGAATTCGACTTTCTGCTTTTCTGCAGACGTTAGCGCGTTGAGTTTGGCGAGTAGCTTGTTGAGTCTGAAATCCGGCACCACGTAACTGAAATCATCGCGGTCCAGTTCCGCCTCAAAGCTGCTAAAATCTGTCAGAACCTTCGTCGTGGACGACACGAAATAGAATCCCGGATACTTCGCCTTAAGGTAATCGAGCAACAAATCCGAATGGACAATAATCCCGCTCGGGGCATCGCCATTTTTCTCGAACAAGGCGCACAAATCATTACATTTTTTGTCAGAAAGATGCTCTTCCCGGAGAAGCGAATTACTGAAGGTCAAGCGCGCCGAGATGCCAAATTCTTTCATGAGGGCCGCCACCTCATCGGGGTCCGCATCGCCAAATCCGACACGGCCACCACCCCACACGCAATCGTTGGGCGCACCATAAATAGAACCGATTTCACACCACTCGTAAAAGTATTCCCGATGCTCGCGGAACAGCGGCAAGAACGCCTTGTAAAGGTCGTAAAATTCAAATAAACCGGGAAGGTGGTAGAAAACATTCATCGCTCCAAATATACCTATTTTGAATGAAATCCTCCCCATTTTATAGCTATATTATGGAAAACGGGATTTTCTTTTATGCGTACTCTTGTCCTTTCTGATATTCATGGTTCTGCCTTCGCCTGCAAGATGGCACTTTCTTACCTCGACAAGCTCAAATGCGACCGCATTTTCCTTTTGGGCGACCTACTTTATCACGGGCCCCGAAACCCGCTGCCCGGCGGACACGACCCGCAAGGCGTTGTCGAGCTCTTGAGCCCGCTTAAGGACAAGATTACCGCCGTCCGCGGCAACTGCGACGCCGAAGTGGACCAGATGGTGCTCGGATTCCCCTGTTTGGCCGATTATGCCGAATTCGAGGAAAACGGACTGCGCCTATTTTTGAGCCACGGTCACCTGTATGACCCGTACCTGTTCAGCCACTACAAGGCCGACGTGTATTTTTCCGGCCACACGCACATCTTTACTGCAGAAAAGAACGCCGATGGTGTCTACTGCCTGAACCCCGGCTCCACGAGCCTGCCCAAAGGCGGAAACCCGCCGACATTCGGCCTCTACGAAACCTTCGGCAGCACCACTCCCCCGCGTTTCAGCGTACACCACCTGGAAACAGGCAAGGAAATTGCCGCTATAGAAATTAAGCTGTAAAGGAAATCTCCCCATGCGGGGATGACAAACGAGGGCTAGATCCTTCGACTCCGAACCTACGGTTCTTCGCTCAGGATGACACAGGGTGTCACTTCTTCAGCGCCGAGAGGAATTCCTTGAGGCGGGCGTCTTTCGGGTTGTCGAAGATTTCTTCGGGGGTGCCGTCTTCCTTGACGTAGCCGTCGGCAAAAAACAGCACGCGGTTAGCGACTTCGCGGGCAAAGCTCATTTCGTGCGTCACCACGACCATCGTCATGCCGGATTTAGCCAAGTCCTTCATGATCTTGAGGACTTCGCCAACCATTTCGGGGTCCAAGGCGCTCGTGGGTTCGTCAAAAAGGATAGCCTCGGGCTGCATGGCCATAGCGCGGGCAATCGCCACACGCTGCTGCTGGCCACCGGAAAGTTGCGCCGGATAATGGTCCGCTCTATCCAAAAGTCCTACACGGTCCAGAAGTTCCTTCGCGCGCTTTTCGGCTTCAGCCTTAGTCATGAGCCCCAATTTCACAGGAGCAAACATGATATTCTTGAGCGCAGTCATGTTCTTGAACAAGTTGAACTGCTGAAACACCATGCCCACGCGCTTGCGAATGTCCGGTTTCCACACGCCCTTTGCCAAAATGCTCTTGCCATCCAACAGGATGTCGCCACTCGTCGGAATTTCGAGCAGGTTCAGCTGGCGCAAGAAAGTCGACTTGCCGCAACCCGAAGGTCCGATAATCGCAATCACGTCGCCGCGGTGAATGTCAAGCGAAATTCCCTTGAGAATCTGCTTGTCGCCGTAAGATTTGCAAAGGTCCTTGACCTGGATTAAAGTTTCTGCATTAGCGTTCATTTTTCTTCAACCTCTTTTCAAGCTTTGCAACACAGGCCGAAAGCCCGGCAACAATGACAAAGTAAATGGCTGCCACGGCAAGGAGCGGGAGCATTGCCTCGTAGGTCATGCTACGGATAATGTCGCCACCACGCGTCAAGTCCATCAGGCCGATGTAGCCGCAAATGGACGTTTCCTTGATGAGCGTGATAAATTCGTTGGTAAGCGCAGGGAGCGAGTTCTTGAACGCCTGCGGGTAAACGATGTGGTAAAGAATCGTGCGGAACTTGAGGCCGAGACTGCGCCCAGCTTCGATCTGTCCCGGGTCCACGCCCTTGATACCGCTACGGATAATTTCAGAAACGTATGCACCCGAGTTCACGCCGAATGCGACAATCGCCACGAGAATCTTGTTCACGTTCACCGAGGCAAAAACGATGTAATAAATGATGAGCAACTGAATCATCATCGGGGTGCCGCGAATCACGGCGAGGTAGACTTTTGCAAGTGCGTTCAGCACCTTGTAGCGACCGTTGAATTCGTTGCCAGTGCGAATCTGCGCCACAACAAAGCCAATCAGAATGCCGAGCAGCGCCGCAAAGAGCGAAATGACGAGCGTATTGCGGAGGCCGAGAGCAATAAACTTCCAGCGGGAATCCTTCACGAAATTCTTGCGGAAGTGTTCGGCAAAGCTCTCGTCGCTTTCCACCGCCTCGTCACCGCGGACAATCACGACAATCTTCGAAAGCGTATACGGTGTCGTGAAGTTGATGGACTTCTTGCGTTCTTCGGTCACAGTAAAGCCCGCGAATCCCACATCGGCCTTGCCCGAAGAAACCGCATTGATAATCGCATCGAATTCGATATCCTGAATTTCAACCGTGCGGTTCATGAAGTCGGCAATATAGTTGACCACTTCGATATCGAAACCAGTAATTTTGGCGTTTTCGTAGTATTCGTACGGCGGGAACTGGGCGTTCGTTGAAAGCACAAGCTTACGCCCCTCGGTTACCTTCTTTTGATAATGGTAGTTGCCGGTGCGGTAGATATAAGTGTTAAAGAGCGAATCATAGACGCCGTCCTGCTTCATGGCGGCAAGAGCCTGATTTACGGAATCAAGCAGAGCCTCGTTACCCTTCGCTACAACACCCGCGTACATTTCTTCGACAAAGACTTCGTCCAGAATGCGGAGCGACGGATTTTCTCGAACGAACGCCTTGGCAGGCTGGTCATCACTCAAGACCGCGTCGATTTTCCCTTGCTTGAGCGCCTGAATGGCATCGGCGAGTTTCGTGTAGCGATCCACGTCGATTTTAGCGGTGTCGCCACCGAAATCGGATGCATAAATATCGGCCGTATTGCCGATCTGCACGCCCACCTTCTTGTGGCCGAGATCATTAACACCGTGAACTTTATTGGGGATTACCGCCTGCTTGCTTTCGCAAGAAACCAGGGCGAGCGCATAAAACGCTAAAAATATGGGGAGGAGTATTTTTCGCATCATTTTCACCTTTTTAAAAATTTAGACATCCCCAAGGTATATGTCAATAGCGCTTATTCATTCATATTATATTTGTAATTTTCAGAATATTCTATCTTTCCGCTTATGCACTACACTCCTTATCGCGATTTGTTGTTGAAGGTTTTCCCGAATTACCTGAAGGTGCGCAAGCTCCCCCTGAACGGCGGCATGAGTTGCCCGAACCTGGACGGCACCAAGAGCTTTTCGGGTTGCAGCTACTGCAATAACCGCAGCTTTAGCCCGGTATTTGACCAGGCGAAGGTCTCGATTCAGGAACAGCTCGACAAGTTCGTGCCGAGACTCCGCGAAAAGTACCCGAACGCAGGCATTTTGGCCTATTTACAGCCGTACACGAACACGCATGCACCGCTGGAGCACCTGAAGGGAATCATCGACCCGATTATCAAGCATAAGGAGATTGCAGGCCTTGCCATTGGCACGCGCCCGGACTGCCTCGAAGATGACAAGGTCGCCTACCTCGCGGACCTTAACCGCAAAAAGCCGATTATCGTTGAAATCGGCCTGCAAACCGCAAACGACTTGACACTTGCCGCCATCAACCGCAGGCATACCCTCGCCGAATTCACGGACGCAGTCAAACGCTGTCAGGCGGCAGGACTCACCGTCACCACTCATGTAATCGTGGGCCTCCCCGGCGAAACTATGGAAGATTTCAAGCACACCGCCCAGGTGGTTCGCGACTTGAAGCTTGCCGCCGTCAAGATTCACCCGCTGCACATTGTGGCAGGCACCGTGATGGCGCAGGACTACGCAAACGGCGAAATCAAGCTCCTGACCTTCGAGGAATACTGCGAAGCGGTGGCCGAAATGATCAAGATTATAGGATTCGATACCGCCATCGAGCGATTCAGCGGCGAAAGCCCGAGCGACATGCTCATCGCCCCCGACTGGTGCGGCGAAAGGGACAAGATAATTGCTACAGTAGAAAAGTTGCTTGACTAGAATTTCTTATATTAAAAAAGAATGAAACAGATTGAAGACTACATTATCTCTGTTCCGGATTTTCCGAAGCCGGGGATTCTTTTTCGCGATATCACGGGGATTCTCAGTGACGCCGACGGTCTAAAGCTCACGCTCGAAGCATTCTACAAGATGCTCGAAAATGTCGAATTCGATGTCGTTGTCGGGTTGGAAGCTCGCGGATTTCTTTTTGGAGTCTCGATTGCGGAGCATTTTCACAAGCCATTTGTGCCCGAACGCAAAAAAGGTAAGCTCCCCCGCGAAACGGTCAGCGTAGAATACGACCTGGAATACGGAAAAGCGTGCATGGAAATTCACAAAGATGCGATAAAGCCGGGACAGCGAGTTCTCATTGTTGACGACCTGCTTGCAACTGGAGGGACAGCGAAAGCAGCCGCCACACTCGTCGAAAAGCTTGGAGGGAAAGTAGAGCTTTTCGCATTTGTTATAGAACTTTTTGATTTGCACGGACGCGAAGCGCTCAAGGGTTACCAAGTGGAATCACTCACCAAGTTTCCGGGACACTAAAGAGTTTGCTTTTTTAAAGAAGAAGGGAAAATGAAAGAGAACAAGAAAAAAACATTCATATACAAGGCCGGTCGTGAACTCAAGAAAGAATTTTTCTTTCTCGAGAAGTTCTTCAAACTGAGCGAGAACCAGACCAACATCCACACCGAAATTTTTGCAGGCCTCATGACCTTCATGACCATGGCCTACATTCTGGCGGTGAACCCCGAAATTCTTTCGGCCTCTGGAATGCCCAAGGGAGGTATCTTCATTGCCACCGTCATTGCAGCCGCCGTCGGGTCTGCCCTCATGGGCTTTGTCGCGAAATACCCATTTGCACTTGCCCCGGGCCTTGGCATTAACGCCTTCTTTGCCTACACCGTGGTACTGAGCATGGGCTATAGCTGGCAATTCGCCTTGCTCGCCGTCTTTGTCGAAGGCCTCTTGTTCTTGATTCTCTCGGTCGTGCCTGTACGCGAAAAACTCTTTAACAGCATTCCCCTTTCGCTTAAATCAGGCGTCGCAGTCGGCATCGGCATATTCATTGCCTTTATTGCCCTGCAGGGCGGTAAAATCGTCGTCGCGAACAACGCCACCATCGTGGGCCTCATCAACTTTCACATGGTCGACATGCACACCAGCGGCATCTGGGCAATCCTGACCATGGTGGGCATTATCATTACCTCGGCATTCTTGATCAAGGGAATCCGCGGTGCGATTCTGCTTGGAATTTTTGCGACCTGGTTGCTCGGCATTGTCACCGAATTTGCTGGCATTTACGTTCCGAATCCGGAAGCCGGATTCCATTCCGTGATTCCGCAGTTTGGCGATTACTTGCAGACCCTGGACCGTTCCTTCCGCGAATTCGGAGTCACTTGCGGTGCGCTGTTCCATCCGGAATCCTGGACGCTCACCCAAGGCGATGCCATTGTCGGCCAGGGATTTTCGCTCATTAAGTCGCTAGACTTCTTTGTCGTGATTTTCGCATTCTTCTTTGTGGACCTGTTCGATACGCTGGGCACCTTGATTGGAGTTTCGCTCCGTGGCGGATTCCTGAAAGAAGACGGCAAGCTCCCCCGCATTTCTCAGGCACTCAGTTGTGACGCCATCGCCACCTCAATCGGAGCCGTTTGCGGAACCTCGACCACGACCACTTACGTGGAAAGCGCAGCCGGTGTCGCCTACGGTGGAAAGACCGGCCTTACCGCCGTCTCGGTCGCCATATTCTTCTTGCTCTCGCTTGTTTTTGCTCCGGTTTTCATGGCTATCCCGGGCTTTGCAACGGCCCCCGCGCTCATCATGGTCGCCTACTTCATGATGACCTCTATTACAAAAATTGACTGGACCAACCCGAGAGAATCGATTCCCGCCTTTATCTGCATGATTGCCATGCCGCTTACCTACTCCATTTCGGACGGCATCATGTTCGGCGTCATCTCTTACACCTTTGTGAACGCATTAACCGGCAAAATCAAGAATGTCCACTGGGTCATGGTTGTGCTCACCGTGATATTCTTGCTCAAGTACGCTTTGATGTAGTGGCTTTTTTTCTAGATTTGCCCGCGAAAAAAACGAGGATTTTATAATGGCTAAGACAACTGCAAAGAAAACTGAAAACAACGCCAAAAAGGGCACCCAGACCAACATGTGGACCGGCCGTTTTGCTAGCGGCATGGCCCAGAGCATGGTGGACTTGAGCTTCAGCCTGCAATTCGACGCCGAACTCATCGAAGAAGACATCGAAGGCAGCATCGGCCACGGCAAGGGCCTGGTGGAATCCGGCGTGCTCAGCAAAGCCGACTACAAGAAGATTTGCGATGGCTTGGCCAGCATCCTCAAGGACTACAAGGCCGGCAAGAACCTGTGGCAGGAATCTGACGAAGACATTCACATGGCCGTAGAACGCGTGCTCACCGAACGCATCGGTGCCCTCGGCAAGAAGAT
>JAFZOV010000180.1 GCA_017550445.1 Fibrobacter sp. | reverse complement strand
CCGACAACGAACTTGCCGGTCGGGTTCACGAGGTAACGGGTCTTCTTGTCCAAAAGCTTTGCCGGAATCACCTTCTTGATGAGCTTTTCGATGATTTCCTTTTCGATCGTGGCATGCTTGAGTTCCTTGCCGTTCACGAATTCGTCGTGCTGGGTAGAAATCACGACGGTATCCACGCGGAC
Source organism: Fibrobacter sp. (assembly GCA_017550445.1). The sequence continues at coordinate 19,604 of JAFZOV010000180.1, read as the reverse complement.
CGGCTTGTCGTTTTCGTCGTATTCCACGGTCACCTGGGACTTGGCATCCGGGCGGAGCCACTTGATCTTGCCCTTTTCGCGGAGGTTCTGGATTTCTTCCATGAGCTTGTGGGCGAGGCTGATCGGGAGCGGCATCAGTTCCTTAGTTTCGTTCACGGCGTAACCGAACATCATGCCCTGGTCGCCGGCACCCTGCTTGTCGTCTTCCTTACCTTCGGCAGCCTTGGCGTCAACGCCTTGAGCAATGTCCGGGGACTGCTTGTCCAAAGCAACGAGCACTGCGCAGCCCTTGTAGTCGAACTGGAGATCCGGGTTTACGTAACCGATATTCTTGATGGTGTTGCGGGCGACTTCCTGGAAATCGACATTTGCCTTGGTGGTAATTTCGCCGGAAATAACGACGAGGCCAGTGTTTACGAGAGTTTCGCAAGCAACGCGGCTCTTCGGGTCCTGGGCGAGGCAGGCGTCGAGGATGGAATCGGAAATTTGGTCAGCAACCTTGTCCGGGTGACCCTTGGACACGGATTCAGAAGTAAAAAGATAATGTGCCATTGTTTGGCTCCTTTTGTTAACAGCACCGAAAAGAATGTCGCATTTTTGAGCATTCCCAAGCACTGAAAAAACGGGTTTGATTTATTTATGCATAAATGTACAAAAACGCATAAAGATTGGCAACTGTTGTTTGCTATATCGGGTTATAAATTTTCTATATTAGTAACGATTCGCCAAATTGGGAATCTTTTTTATATCCCGCGGCAGGGTTATTGCCATTCCCGAGGGAATTTTGCCCTTTACATTGCTGTTTAAGCCCGCAAAGCGTGTCTTTGCGAAGTTTGCCCCTGTTATCGGGGTGTTGTTCTTCATGTGTCCGCTTGGGGCGGTTGAAACTCCACGGCTAGCCGATAAATCGGTGTCGCTTGATTTTGTGGACACGCCCATTGCCGAGGTCGTGCGATCGGTGTCGTTAGCCTATAATACGCCTGTACTGGTAGATGACGCCCTAGATTTCAAGGTGACAGTCCATTTGGATGGCGTAGGGGTGCTAGAGGCGCTTTCTGCCCTATGTTCGGCCAATGGCTTGGAATTGGTCCAAGAAGAATCTGTGTTCCATGTGCGGCGTGCTAGCAGTCGGGGCGAACATGAATTTTCTAGGCAGGACTCCTTGGTTTCGTTGTCGGTTCGCGATAAAGAGGTGAACGAGTTTGTGCGGGAGTTTGCCTTGAATTCGGGATTGAACATTCTGGCGTCGCCTGGGCTTGAAGGCCGCATTACGGGCAGTCTTCGTGCAATGCCAGCAGAGTCTGCCTTTCGTGCCCTAATGGATGCCCATGGCTTTCGCGTTTGGCGTGAAAATGGATGCCTGCGAGTGGGGCCTGGCCTTGATGTCGCAAAAGAAAACGATGAAAAGATTCGGCTTTGGAAAGATGGCGACTTGTACAGTGCCGAGGTGAACGATGGCGATTTGGCGCAGGCGTTGAATAAGCTTGCCGAGGTTGCGGAATTGAACTTGGCGCTCTACGGCGAAATACGCGAAAGCGTCCGCTTGAAACTCCATGGGGTTACACTCGAAAGCTTGGTGGAGTCTTTGTTCAAGGGACGGCGTTACAGCTTTACGTTAGAGGACAAGACTTTGTATGTGAGCGAGGGCGGAACGCACAAGGCGCTTTCTACCAGTCGACTTTACCCGCTGCGGCATATCCATTCTGAAAAGGCGCTGTCCTATTTGGGAAAGTTTACTCCCAGCCCGAATTTTGTGGCGACTGAGATTAAGGAGCAGAATGCATTGCTGCTCGGCGGTTCGCATTTTGAAATCCAGATGGCCGAAGACTTGCTCCAGCAAATCGATATTCCGGCATTGCAGGTGACGCTTTCGTGCATTGTGGTGGAATTCAAGAAAGGACGTGGCTTTGAAATCGGACTGCATAGCGGAGCTTCACGGAAAACTGCAGAACGTGATATTGGTGCCCGGGGTTACTTTGATTTTGTGGACAAGGATTTTTCTGTGGCGGGAGCCTTCGGAAAAATTGGGCTGTTGCCCGACCGCTTCGAACTGGAGCTTGCTTCGCTAGAAGAAAACAATCAAGCTGAGGTCCTCGCGCGCCCGCGATTGACAACGCTGAATGGCAACAAGGCGGAACTCAACGTGACGAACACTGTCTACTACTTGGTGAGTCAAGTATCTGCAGACGGTTATCCGATTACAGATTACCGATCGTTCAACGACGGCATCTCTTTGGAACTCACGCCATCGGTGACGCAAGAAGGGCGCATTACGCTAGAGGTTTCGCCTGAAATTAAGACGGCGGGGCGCAGCTCCGGTGACGGCCCGCGCGATATTAGTACGCGAAACTTGAAGACGGTGGTGGTGCTTGCCGACGGAGAAACGCTTTGCTTGGGCGGGCTCATTCGCAAGAGTAAATCGGAGGTGCGCTCGGCGGTACCCTTCCTCGGAAGCTTGCCGCTGGTGGGGCGCCTATTCAGCTATACGTCCGAAGAGGAAGAAGAAAACGAACTCGCTATATTCATCACGCCGCACGTGGTAAAGGCTGGCCTATGATTTTGAATATAGGAATGTTCTTTTGGAAGCGGGGAATTTGCCGCGTGATTCCTGCCGAGGCGCGCCTTTTGACTTGGGAATGTACGACTAATTTCGATGAAATTCCTGACCTAGGAATGCTTGAGAGTTTGTTTGAAAAAGAATTTCCGCGGACTTGCTGCAGGCTGCGAGAGTGCGGCGGCTTTTACCGGATTTGGCACCTGGTTTCGTTCAATTCGTCTGAAGGAAGGCGCCTGAGATTCTTGATTGCGCTGGTGGAAAATCCCTTTGAAAAAAGCAAACGCCGTGTGCTACCCGCGCAGATTTGGTTTGCGGCGGCGGCAGACCAGATGATTCGTAGCAAAGTCATGCAGACTGCCGATGGCGACTGCGATGGAAATTTCCTATGCTATGGCTTTGATGAAAATGTGCTTCGTATTCTTGTGTTTTTTGAAGGTCGGTTGTGCCATTGGTCCGAAGAAGTCTTTGCAGAGGGGTTGTCGGAGCGTGTTCAAGAAACAAAGATGGATCAGGCGCTAGAGCGCTTTCGGCTTTTTTTGAAAAGCGACGCTTTGTTTTCTCGTGCGAAATATTTTGAAGAAATTCGCCTGCAGGGAAATTTTTCGCAGGAGCAATTTAACGCGGCTTGTCGTGATTCATTTTGGCGTGGTCGTGATTTGCAGAAGTCTGAAACGGTTTCAATGGATGCGGCGCATGTGATACGTGAATTTATGAACGGCTTGCTTGGACACAAATGGGGCTGGTTGCTTGTGCTGTCGGTGATTGGTGTGGCTTGGAATTGGCGAGCCGATGCCGATTGGAACGAGTCTCTAAAGAATGCTGTTGCTCCAGTTTCAATAGAACTTTCGCTGCCGCTGGAATGGGCTGCGGACGAAGAATTGCGGGAATTGAACTCGTTGCAAAAATCGCGTGGAGCTTCCGTTGCTGCTGCGCCGAAATGTGAACTGCCCGACTTTTCCTTGAAAGGTGTGGTGGGCGAAAAACTTGCGATGATCACGCTAGAGTCGGCGACTGGGGTGTTGCAAGGCAAAGTGCCGCGGACGTTTGCTGTCGGTGATTCCTTGGGTTCGTTTACGGTTCGCGCAATCGGGCGGGAGCGAATGGAGCTTACTTGCGGCGATTCTAGCATCGTGAAAAAGGTGGGGTCGCATGAACCTTAGATTTAGCGGGAATAAAGTCGGTGCGGTTTTGCCTCTAGTCTTGGGAATTCTTTTGACGGTAACATTTTTGCTGACATCGCTGTTGCAGATGCCGGGTGGGGTGCGCCGTGTGGCAATGCGCCGCGCCCAAATGCAACAGCAGATGTATGATACGGAGTCGGCTTTGATTGCTTACTTAGAAGGCTTTCCGGAGGGGTATTTTGCTCAAGAACCTTGGAATGTGACGCTCCCGAAAGTTGAACGATCGCGGCTTGGCCCTTGGGCTGATTTGTCGGCGAATTTATCGGCATCGGCGGGCGAGAAACGAATCCATGTGCTGGCGGGTATTGTCTGCGATAGCGCTTGCGGAATGCTTCGTTCTTCCAAACTCCGATGTGGAATTTACGAGGGCTTTAAACAGCAACTGAATCGCGAAATCATGATGGTGAAGCCTCCGCTCTCCTTGCAAATCAAGTCGGGTAATCGTCGAATTTTCAGTCGAGATGCTTTCGGGCGCGATATTTCGCCGGTGCTCTGGGTTCAAGAGGGTGACTTGATGCTGGATGTAGAGGAAGGCGCGGCAGGGGCAAAGCCGCTGTCGGGCCGCTTTATGGTAGATGGTTCCATTGAGGTGCGGGGGAGTGCTACGTTCGATACGCTCCGGCTTTATGCCCGCGGGCCGATTTATCTGCGCGGAAGTTCTTTGCGCGGTGCAAAAATTCGCTGGCTAGAAGCCTTCAGCGAAGACCGTATCGAAATTGCGCAAGGGTTGGAATTCTCGGGAGTCGCCATCGCCCGGCGCGAAGTTGTCTTTAGTAATTTCACTCGGCCTCCGACTATACATTACCCCTCGTTCGTGATGTCTGCAGAAAACTCTGAAATCCTAGCCCTCGATTCAACGCTTGTGCCGGATTTTATTCCGGGCGATTTAATCCCCTTCTTATGGAGCTTAAGATGAATCGGGGCTTCACGCTTATGGAAGTCTGCGTTGCGCTCGCCATTCTCTCTGCGGGAATCGTCGTCTTCGCTCGTTTCTTGGATGGTTTTAATCGCTTGCGTTCTATGGAACGCTTCCAAGCCCGAACGGTCATTGAAATGGCCAACGCAGTGGAGTACTTCGTGCAGAATGAACCGCTTTGTCGCGACACTTCTTTCGTGTTCTCCGCAGTCCAGGTGAGCGTTCAAACCATTCCCGGCCCGAAGCCGATTGCCTGGTTGCAGGTGTCCGCCGTCACTAATTCGCCTCGCTCCAACGCACCCGTTTTCCGGAGGCTAATCCATTGCAGATGAAACTAGAACGCAAACAAGAAGGCAAACTAGAATGCGCCCGGGGCTTTACGCTGATAGAGCTTCTGGTAGCCGTGGTTGCGGCCTCTATCGTGGCTTTAGTGGCCCACCAGGTGTACGGGGGCTACCACAAACTCTACCTGCACCTGTGCGGCGACTACCAAAAAGAAACCGCCGCAATTCTTGACGAACTGCGGCGGATAAATCCTTATTGCTTTGGTGCTAGTCTAAGACGTTAGCGGTCTTTGCTGCGGCCTTTTCAGCAGCGCGAGCCTTGTGCATTTCGAAGAGGTTTCCGATGTAGTGCATGAAGCTCAGCACGCTCACAGAGAGGAAGCCGACGGAATAGAGGGCGAGGAACGGTCCGATAATGAACTTCTGCGCACCGATGTATTCCAAAAGACCGAAGATGCAGTAGACGCCGACGCCCAGTTCGATAACGGCCTGCCACGGGAACTTCTGAGCGTAGTGGCTCTTGGCCTTCTTCTTGGAGCCGCCGCTCTTCGGGGTGCGGACAAAGCTGCCCTTGGCACCGATTACGGCAGAGAACACGGCGCGGGAGTTGCTGACTGCAATGCCGACACCGAGAGCCATGAGGATCGGAAGGCTAAGCAGGCGGATCTTCCAACCGGTATAGCCGGAGCAGCGCTGTGCCACAAAGTAAAGAACGGAAGGAGCGATAGCGGCGAGGAAGATAAAGCTGAAACCAACAGTGTAGGCCCAGGTCGGCAGGTGGGCGACCGGTTCAAAGAACGCAAGCAGCGGCCATGCGCAGAGGGCGGTAAACAACATGCAGGGGTGAATCGAATAGTGCGTGGTGTGAAGGATTGCGCCGATCTTCACGCGGAACGGGACCTTGGACTTGAGCACGCGCGGCAGAATCTTGATTGCGGTCTGGATAGAACCCTTTGCCCAGCGGAACTGCTGTGCCTTGAAGGCGTTGATGTCGTTGGGGAGTTCGGCCGGAACGATCACGTCGAACACGAACTTCATCTTCCAACCAGCGAGCTGAGAACGGTAAGAAAGGTCCATGTCTTCGGTCAGGGTGTCGCCTTCCCAGCCGCCACCGCCGTAGATGGCCTGCTTGCGCCACACGCCTGCGGTTCCGTTGAAGTTCATGAAAAGCTTGCCCCAGCTACGTGCGGACTGTTCCACCACGAAGTGGCCGTCGATACCGATAGACTGTGCAAGAGTAAGACCGGATTCGGTACGGTTCAAGTGACCCCAGCGGCCCTGGACGAGGCCAATTTTTTCGTCCATCACCAGGTAGGGGATCGTCTTGAGGAGGAAGTCCTTTTCGGGGACGAAGTCAGCGTCAAAAATAGCGAGGAATTCACCCTTAGCCACTTCCATGGCTTCTTTAAGTGCGCCAGCCTTGAATTCGGAACGGTTAGTACGGTGAATCAGCTTGATGTCGTAGCCCTTGGCTGCAAGTTCGGCGACTTTTTTCTTGGCAACTTCGTAACATTCGTCGGTAGAGTCGTCCAGCACCTGGATTTCGTGCTTGTCCTTGGGGTAGTCGATGGCGCAGACAGCTTCGAGCAGGCGTTCGACACAGTTAGCTTCGTTAAAGACCGGCAACTGGGTGGTGACCTGCGGCAGGTCGTCCATGGAATGTTCGCGGTAGAACTGCAGAATGTGCTTGCGGTCAGAGAGGCGCGTCGTGCGGCTATTCTTCAAGAATAAGTAGATGCTATAGTAACAGCTAAAACCGTAAATGACAAGGCCGATGCCTGCGATTACGTAGACAACGAACATGATGTCGAGTAGGATTGTACTGATTGCCATAAAACCGTATAACCTATATGTAAAACCTTTTGCTCCATTCGGAACTTGCGGCCAAATATAGAAACCTGCAAGGAAGTTTGCTACATTGTGGCAGAGATTTTCGTGAAAAATTTATCAAATATAGTCCCCAAATGGATGTAAAAAAAGAAAAATCTGCTTTGGAAAAGTGGATAGACGCTCAAAAGGGCGATTCTGGCTTCGAATCGGCAATTCGGAGGTTAATTTCTTTTGCATGTTCAGAATGGTTCAGACGTGAAAATTTAGTTACGATTGCCCCCGAAGAGGCGCTTGCCCGGGTACTTGCCACGAACCTGCCCGACTACCCCCTGGGAAAGTGGTTGGACTCGCCTGCGAGGTTCGCCCCCGAAATTGCAAATTTTTGTGAGCGGACCAAGGTGGACCCCCTGCCGGAAGTCTTGAAGGGTGGGGTACCCACGCTGTTGGATTTGCGTGGTGTGGTGTGCCCGAACAACTCCATGCGTAGTCGTCTGGTGATGGCTGGATTGCCCGAGGGTGCCGAACTCGAGATATACCTGGACGAGGGGTCGCCCATAGAAAATGTACCTGGAGCCTTGGTCGCCGATGGCCATGTTGTCAAAAAAAGGCAAAAAAAAGAGGGCTTTTGGTCAATTTCTGTGGTCAAACGCCCTGGAAGAGTGTAGATTATAGGAGTAATGGAAAACAGGATTCTGATTATTGGTGATGAACTTTTGGGAGAACAGGGCGAAGCCGCCAACCGCTTTGCCGAAATACTCCTTTGTCGCGAAGCCAACAGACCTGTCCAGTTTTCAATCAATGCTCCCGCCCCCCAAAGTTTGCAACAGCTCTATGACCGGGCCTCTGCCGACATTATCGGCAAGAAGGCGGGGCGAATTATAGTTGGCCTTGGACTCAAGGAGCTGAAACGTGGTGGTAAGGATTACATGGGTGTCTTTGCCAACTACGAAACGCTTGCGAACGAAATATTGAGCAAAACTTTGGCTCCCGTTCACTTTCTGACTATGCCCGAGGACATGTTCCCGGTGGCGCCCTCGCAGTTGACTGCGTTGAACGATTGCATTCGCGGTTTGCAGCAGAAAGACGAAAAACGGGTGAAAATTTTGGATTTTGCCGCCTACGTGGCGGACTTCAAGGAAAAACAGCTGGAACGTGGAAAGTTTGGCCGCAGCCTTTATACCGAAGAGGGCAACCCGACTTCTATTTGCAACACGTTTATGGCGCTGTTCTTGTACGATTTTATAAAAAGAGAATTAAAATAAAGGAAGGTAAACATGAGCTTGACAGACGATCATTTCGCACGCAAGATTGCGGCCCAGAGCAAGGCCTGGGAAGAAACCAATGACGCTCCTAAAAAGGAACGCAATCGTGAACCTGCCGCCCCTAAGATGGGTATTTGCGACAAGTGCAAGAAGGAAGCACTTTTGCGCTCCTACCGTTTCAAGGAAACGAGCGTCAGTAACGGTGCCGCAAGTTTTGGCACGGTGACCAAGCACCTCTGCGAAGATTGTGCACCTAAATCCCGCGCCCAGAAGGATGCCGAAGTGCCGCAGCTTGACAAGCGCCAGCTCAAAAACCTGATGCGCTCTGCCCGCAAGGGTTTGTTGTAGTTGTGGAACGATAGTTCGCTAGACTTGAATGTTTGACTAAAAAAACGACCCGGCGTTGCCGAGGTCGTTTTTTGTATCTGTTCTAGTAGCTTGGAACTAGCCCGCAGGGCGTGACTAGGAACTGCGTCGAAGGCGCTCTTACATGTTGCTGAAGATTTGGAAGCCGCTGTAAGATTCTTGGCCGTGTTCGCTTTGGTCGAGGCCGCGGAGTTCTTGACGTTCGGTAACGCGGAGGCCCATAGTCTTCTTGATGGCGTAGAAGATGAGGCTAGCTGCACCGAAGCAGGGGACTGCGTAAGCGATCACGCCGATGGCCTGAGTGCCGAGAGTGTAGTCGCCTGTGATATCGAAGATACCCACAGCGAGCGTGCCCCACACACCGTTCACCAGGTGAACCGAGAGAGCACCGACCGGGTCGTCCAAGTGCAGGCGGTCGAACATGAAGACTGCACCGACCACGAGCACACCAGCGATTGCACCGATAATCCAGGAGGAGAGTGGGGTTACCACGTCTGCACCGGCGGTGATTGCCACGAGACCGGCAAGGCATCCATTCAGGGCCATGGTGGCGTCCGGCTTCTTGGACACAATCCAGCTGGTAAGGGTAGCGGTAATGATGCCGGCAACAGCAGCGAGGTTCGTGGTCACGAGAATCCAGCTAGTAGCCTTCGGGTCGCCAGAGAGAGCAGAACCGGCGTTGAATCCCCACCAACCGAACCACAGCATGAACACACCGACAGTAGCGAGCGGAATGTTGTGGGCCGGAATGGCGTGAACCTTGCCGTTCACATACTTACCGATACGCGGTCCAAGAATCATCACGCCAGCGAGAGCTGCCCAGCCACCCACGGAGTGCACCAGGGTAGAACCGGCGAGGTCATGGAAACCAGCCTTGCCGATGGTGGAGAGCCAGCCGCCGCCCCATGTCCAGCTACCGACAATCGGGTAGACAAAGGCAACGTAGATGATGGTGAACACGAGGAAGGAGTTGAGCTTCACGCGTTCGGCCACGGCACCAGACACGATAGTAGCCGCGGTTGCTGCAAACATCGCCTGGAACAACCAGTCGGTGAAGAGGGTGAAGTGACCGTTGTAGGCGGCGGTGAACTTAGAGGGGTCTGCCCAGTCACCGATGCCGAATCTGGCAAATCCAAGTACACCGGAGATCGCGTTGAACGTTCCGGGGTACATGAGAGCAAAGCCTATGGCGGCATACATCGTGATACCTATGGCGGGAACCGCGATGTTTTTGAAAGCGACGTTGGCCGCGCACTTGGCGCGAACAAGACCCGCTTCGACACAGGCAAAGCCCAGGCCCATGATAAACACCAACATGGCGCTAATCATGATCCAAATGTTTTCTGTCATAAAGATGGCGTCGCTGACAGGTACGACAGTTGCTGCTTCGTTCATGATGAATTTCCTCTTAAAAGTTTTGGTTAATTCGGAATTCAGATTTCAGAGTTCAGAATGAATAACTCCGAATTCATAATTCCGAATTCTGAATTATCCAATTGCCTCCGGGCCGGTTTCACCGGTACGAATGCGGATGCACTGTTCGAGTTCGGTAACGAAAATCTTGCCGTCGCCGATGGTACCGGTCCTTGCACCGGCGATAATCGCGTCGATGCAGGGCTGTACAAATTCATCGTTCACGGCAATCTTCAGGCAGATTTTCTTGAGCAGGTTCACTTCGGTTACGACGCCGCGGAAACGTTGATTGTAGCCCTTCTGCTGGCCGCAACCAAGTACGTTAGTAACGGACATCTTGAAAATGCTTCTCTCGTATAGCGCTTGCTTTACGAGGTTTAGTCGTTCGGGTTGGATATAAGCTGTAACGAGCTTCATGTTCCTATCCTTTGGTTGAGGTTATTTTTTGTTTTGCCCAACCTATTGCAAAAGCTGTGCCAATTCCAAAAATGTGCGTGGAGTGACAAAAAATGGTCGTATTTAAGAAGAAAAACAGCTTTTGATAAAGGATGTTTACAGGATGTGTTTTTCAATAATTGGAATAATGACTAAAAATGTAAAATAGTGCGCTGAGCCCGAAATTATGTTATATTTCGTAGAAAAGAAGGTGTATTATGTCGATTGGAATTCCAGAAATCATCCTCATCGTAGTGGCTGTGTTGCTCCTGTTCGGGGCAAAGCGCATTCCTGAACTGGCTCGCTCCCTGGGCAAGGCCCAGAACGAATACAAGAAGGCGAAGGACGCCTTGAAAGAAGAAGCGAAGGACTTGCAGGAAACGGTTGAAAAGGCCGCTGAAGCCGAAGACAAGAAATAACCAGTCCATGGTAGAGCAAAATCAAGAATCAACTTTGATTTCGCACCTGGATGCTCTCCGGCGCGCATTGTTGCGTTCGCTTGCGGTTCTTGCCATAGGCATCGTGCCGCTTTTTTTAGTTTCACCCTACGTTCTTGACTGGTTCTGCGGGCAGATTGCCTTGCAGGGCAATTTTCAGCTCCATTATTTTTCGCCACTAGAAGTTTTCTTGCTGCAGCTCAAGATTGCTGCTCTTTTAGATGTTGTCATTTGTTCGCCTGCCATTGCGTGGAATGTTTGGCAGTTCGTGTTGCCGGCCCTTTACGAGCGCGAGAAAAAGTTCATCCGTTCCATTGTGGCGTTGACCTCGTTCCTATTTGTGGCGGGTGTGGCTTTTTGCCTGATTGTCTGTTTCCCGCTGATTGTCAAGTTCGGCATGAGCTTTGCCAGCGATCTGTTGCAGCCTGTTTTTGGCGTGTCGAACTTGGTGAGTCTTGCAATTTGGCTTTCTCTTGCGTTCGGGTGCATGTTCCAGTTTCCGCTGGTGACCTTTGCGCTGATTCGTGCGGGAATTGTCAATTACGAAACGGTATGCAAAAAACGCCCCTACGTGGTAGTGGGCGTTCTCGCTCTTGCGGCGCTTTTGACTCCGCCTGATATTATAAGCCAGCTGATGCTTGGTGCGCCAACTTATTTATTGTTCGAGGCGGGGCTTTTAGCGGCGAGGCGTTATAAAAAGCCTCGCGGATGAATGTTTACCAGGTCAGCATGGGATCGCAGTCCTTATCGGGATCGCATGTCTGGCAAGATCCGTTGTTTGCGCAGGGGAGTAGTTCGTCTTCCTCGTAAATTTTCTGGGTGTTTCTTTCTTCGTTTTTGTACTTCAGGTACTTGACATTTGCATAGACCTTGCTGACGGTGAACGTGAGTACGCCTATTTGGAAGGAACTTACGTTTGCCCCGTCGGGGTAAATGACGTCTACGACTATGGTGTCGCCAGAAAGTTCAGTGTAAACGTCTTCGAGTACAAAATTGTTGGTAGCGTAGTATCCGTCATCGCGGAAGGTGATGGTGTTGTCTTCGTTCTTTACCATTACGACGCGTGGGGCTACAGCGGGGCCTTCGCGGTAATCTAGAGAGACGTTTCTTGCCTGGGAGCGGGTGCTGTCAGGGTCGGGTGCTGGCAGGTATACCCACTTGTTTTCGACGCACTGGTAATGACGGCCGTAGAAATACAGCAAGGTGTCGGTATCGCAGGGTTCCAAGTCGGGTCTGCGGATTCCGTCGGGGATTCCGTCACCGTCGCAGTCGCCACCCGGAGGGCAGACGTTTGCGAGTGTCCAGTAATTTGCGATGCATTTCATTTCTTCGCCGGAGACGCAATCGATAACGGTTGCGGTGTCTGTGTCTGAGTTACAGTTGGTGCCATTCTCCGTTTTTACGTTGTCAGAAATGTGCTTGCAGGTCGCGATTTCTTTGTTATTGTCAATCTTTACTTCGATAGTGCTGACCCATTCCTCGTCGGCCTTTGCGGCAGAGCATTCATCTTCGGCAATGTCCGATGTGGCGGTTGTGTGAATCGTTGCCGGCTTGCTGCTGATGTCGCCGCAGTAGCTAATCAAGAACTGTACGAGCATGTGTTCGTCGTCGGTTTCGCATTCTTCTGCCAAAATGTCGACGACCTTCATGGTATCTTTGGATATGTCTTCCAAAATGTACCCTGCGTACTTGGTGCTACCGTACAGATTGAACGCGTAAAGTCCGCATTCGTTCGCGCCGTTCTTGACAGTGTTGATCAAGTCGGCGTATTTTTCGGATGCCTTCGGGAAGTATTTGGTGACTTTTTCGACATTGTCCTTGGTAAATTCCAAGACTCCTTCTTTAATGGCGTTTTCTGCGCCGTACATCGTGGCGTCTTGTACATTGTTTGCGGGGGTGCCAGAGGCGGTTGCTCTTACCGTATTGACTGCAAGGACTGCCTTGTCGAATTTGTGAGGTTTGCTGAGCTTGTATTGCCACACGTAATAGTCGAGCGAGTTCTTGTCAGAAGGGGCCTGGGTATCGCCGATGCTGGACGACGACTGGTCCGTGCTGCTCGAAGACTGTTTGTCTTTTACAGAGCTGGACGACTGCTTTGTATCGGTGGAGCTCGAAGAATTTCCTTCTGCGAGTTCGTTCATTTCTTCGGAGGTTCCCACAATCTTGTCGCTGGTGGAATCGCCGCAATTGGTGCAGAGAAGGGCTGCCATGCCCGCGATGCAAATGTTAAGCTTTTTCATTGTTGTTCTCCTTGATGCTTTTGGTAAGTGGGAAAAGTTGTAAGTTCAGGCGGTAAACCTGTTCGATATTTTTGTCTTCGGCGGCAATCGCGATTACCTTGCTGCGAAATTCGTCAAGCAGGTTCACGATGCGGTCGTAAGTGTTCCTGGAAACGCCGATGGTCGCGCCACTGAAATTGCGTTCGCTGGTGGGGAGTTCCAGTGCCGGGGCGGCGAGTTGAGCCATTTGACGGTGCATGCCCCGGAGCGCGAGTCTGGTGGCGTCGGGGGTGCCTCTGACGGAAGTTTCGGATTGCTCGAAAGAACCGTTTTTTCCTTTTTTGAGGAGCCCAGTCTTGGTGAGAAAATCCAGGGATTCGCGGACTTCTTGCGCCGAGGTCTCGGTGTAGCACATCTTTGCCATTTCGCCGGGAGTGGCGCCGGGCATGAGCGGTGCAAGTTCACGTACCGTGGGGTTGCGCCAGGTGTCGTAGTAGGCGAACAGATCGCCTTCGAGTACGCGCACCTTGTGGACCTTGGCAATGGCGAGCATGTCCCTATAGGCGGCCTTCTTGGTTTCTTCGGTTGCGGCCTGGCCGAACTTGACCATGGCGCGGAAGTAGTCCTGCTCAAAGCCTGTGAGGCCAATTGCTGTAGCGACCTTTTCTACCCCGATCTTGCTGAGCTTGCTCTTTCCGTCGCATACCACCTTCATGTAAGAAGAAGAGGTGAAGCCTGCGACCTTCGAGAACTCGCGCCACGAGAATGCAGAAATGCGCTTGCGCTCCTCGTAGTAGTCCAGCAGATACTGGCGAAAGTCTGAATATTCGATAATCGGTTTCATTGTTTTCCTTCCTGTTATGCCAAGAATATATCTCTTTTTTTACCCCTTGTCAATAGCCTTATGAAACAAAAGTTAAGAAAAATGAGAAAAATCACAAGTTTTTGCAAAAAGTTTTAGAAAAATATTGTATATGCAACACCTGTTGCATATAGAGGGTGTTTTCCATTCTCGCATTATCTGCGAAGGGGGGGGGCTTGACTAGTTTAGTAGACTCTGATGTAGTCGACGAGCATTTCGTTAGGGAATTGGGAGTCGTCCACTTCGAAACCGGGCCAGTTACCAGCCACGGCGACATTCAGCAAAAAGAAAAACGGCTTGTGGAAGGCGTCGGTGCCGCCAGCGTTGTCTTCGATAGAAATTTCGTGGTACTTAAAATCATCTACGTACATCACGATGAGTTTTTCGTCCCAAGTGAATTTGTATGTATGAAACTCGGTAATGTCAAGAACGGTGCTTGCTCCGTGAAAATTACCGGTGTTGTTGCCGTATTCGGCGTGGTTGCCTTCGTATTGCCAGTGGTTGGTGCCGTACACGATGTTTTCACTGTTGACGGTCTCGATGATGTCGATTTCGCCGCAGGCAGGCCAGGAGACTTGATCGATGTTTTCGCCGAGCATCCAGAAGGCGGGCCAGATTCCCTTGCCGGTGGGGAGCGCGATGCGTGCTTCGACGGTGCCGTAGGTAAAGCTGAATTTTCCTTTGGTAATCATTCGCGCCGAGGTGTAGCTTGCGCCTTCGTAGCTTTCTTTGTTCGCGCGGATGTGGAGAACACCGTCTTTTACGTAGGCGTTTTCGCTACGGTCGGTGTAGTATTCCCATTCGTTGTTGCCCCAGCCGCTTGCGCCGGTGCCGATTTCGAATGTCCACTTGTCGGTGTCGATGGTTGAACCTTCGAATTCATCGTTCCAGAGGTACTTTACGTCATCGCTACTAGAACTGAGCGGTTCTGAAGCTGAACTCGAAGAGTTCTCGGCGATCCACGAGGAACTTGAAGATGCCGGGGCGACTTCAGAAGAATTCGGAACCGTTTCTGCGGAACTAGAAGATGCTTCTTCTAAGATTTCATTGCTGCAAGAACTGAGCGAAACTGAATCTGAGGAACTGCTGGCTGGTGCCGGATCTTGTTGCTCAGGCCCGTTCGCACTGGAAGACGAATCCGGGGAACATGCCATGAGCGCTGCTGCTACAGCTACGCCTGTGAAAAATACGCCGAGTTTGGTTTTTGTAAGCCGCATGTTCTAATTATATAAAATCCAGGGAACTATACACCGCGACGCTCGGGATCCCAGATGATTTTGTGCAACTGGATTTGAAAGCGGGCGTTGTTTTTAACCATTGTGGCGCTGTTCAGTAACCAGTTCACGATTTCTTCGTTAGAGAGGTTCCCGAAAACGGGCGAGACGAATAAATGGGGCATGTTGCTCTTTTTTTCGGCAAGACTTTTGAGGACCGATTCGGTTTCTTCTAGGTCTTCGACGGTGCCTACCACGAATTTCAGAACATCGTTTTTCCCGAGTGTCTCAAGATTTTCCATTTTCATCTTGGATGTCATTCCGCTACTTTTGCATTTCCAGTCCATGGTGTAGAATAGGCCGGGGAAATGCCATTTACAAGGGACTGTCCCGTTGGTCTCAATGTTGACTCGGTAGCCGTTATCACTTAGCTGGCGGAGTAAATCCTCTACATCTTGGTGAATCAGAGGCTCGCCGCCGGTAAGTGTTACGTGGGTGATGTCGCCGTACTCTTTTACTGCATCTAAAACTTGTGCGACACTCATTTGTCTGTAGTCGCTACCTTCGACAGCGTACATCGAATCGCAATAAGAACAACGTAAGTTGCAACCATGAAGTCTTATGAATACTGCGGGTAGCCCCGTTCGAAGGCCTTCGCCTTCGATGCTCTTAAAAATTTCCGAAACTTTCATGGGCTATACCTCGTATTCTACGAGGTTGCCTTCGCTTTCTTGGATTTGCACCTTGTAGCAGTGGGGGACTTGTTCGCAAATCCAGCGGGCCATGTTTTCGGCGGTGGGGTTCCCGTCTATGACATCGTTTAAGAACTGGTGGTCCAGTTTGCCGTGGACAAGTTCCTTGACGTGCGAAAAGTCGACGACCATTCCGTTTTTGTCGAGAGTTTCGGATTGGCAAAATACGGTAATGATCCAGTTGTGTCCGTGTAGACCCCGGCACTTGCTTTCGTAGGGGAGATCTAGCTTGTGTGCTCCCGAGATTTCCATGCGCTTGATGACTCGGTACATGCTATGCTCCGTATACGGTGGTGTCTTTGATGCCGGCTTCCGATAGTGCGGCCTTGCGTTCAATGCAGGTGGCGCATTTACCGCAATGGATGCTTTCTCCTTTGTAGCATGACCAGGTCTGGCTGTAGTCAATGCCGAGTATTTTGCCCCGGCGGGCGATGTCCGCTTTAGAAATTTTTGTGTACGGGGCGTCTATGGTAATGCCTGCGTAGGTCCCTGCAGAAATGGCGTCGGACATGTACTTTACGAAGATTTCGCGACAGTCAGGGTAAATGTCATGGTCGCCAAAATGGTTGGCCATCATCACCTTTGTAAGTCCGCGACTTTCGGCAATGCCTGCGGCGATGGACAACATGATGCCGTTGCGGAAAGGTACCACCGTGGATTTCATGTTTGTGTCGGCATAGCTCCCTTCGGGAATGGCGTCTGCACCGGAAAAAAGCGACGAAGTGAAGTTCTCGCGCATGAACTTCAGCGGAATCGTCAGGTGAAGGACGCCTAATTTTTCGCAATGGTACTTGGCGAAGGGAATTTCTTTGTCGTTGTGGTTGCTACCGTAGTCAAAGGACACTGCGAGGGCAATTTCGTCAACACGGTCATAAAGCATGGTTATGCTGTCCATGCCACCGGATAAAATTAACAATGCGTTTTTCATGGGGTTCCTAGTTTTGTTTATAGTCAGGATGGATTTCGAACTGACTGGCCCAAATATAGTAAAAATTTGGACTACGGTTCTTTGCCGAGAACGGCTCTGGCAAGCTGGTCTGCGCAGGACGTCGGCTTGCTTCCGCAGGTGTTGCCGAGTAGCTTTGCCGCGATGTCTTCGGCGGTCATGCCTTCGCAGAGCTTTGCGATTGCCTTGAGGTTGCCGTTGCAGCCACCGGTAAAGCGAATGTTGCGAATCTTGTCACCGTCACGGGTGAACTGGATGGTCGTGGCGCATGTGCCTTTAGTCTTGAATGTTTCTTCCATGGAAAATAATGTAGTATATTTGAATCGTTTAGCAAGGTTTCGTACCGAAAATGCAGTTCTGACTACGTTTTTTATATGAAAAATGCAGAAACTATTGCAAAATTCATATGAATAATGTAGTTTTATGCCTATGAAGCGCAAAATATTGGATAATCTTATAGCTTGGAAAAACGAAAAAGGTCGCAAACCGCTGGTCGTGACCGGGGTCCGCCAGTGTGGAAAAACCTACGCTATAAAGGAATTTGGACGAGAGCATTTCGAAAATCTTGCCTATTTCAACTTTGAGGGCAATACGGCTCTTCAGTCTATTTTTGACTATGACTTCAATATCGAGCGTATTGTTCCTGAACTGGAACGTTATTCCAAACAGAAAATTTCCGACGGAAAGACACTTGTCTTTTTTGACGAAATTCAGGCATGCCCCAAGGCTATTACGAGTCTCAAATACTTTTGTGAAGACAGGGCGAATCTGCATGTGATTGCGGCGGGATCGCTTCTTGGTGTTGTCATTCGACAGGCTGAAATTTCTTTCCCGGTGGGCAAGGTTGAACGCCTGCAGATGTATCCGATGAGTTTCGAAGAATTTGTGATGGCGGCACCCGATGGGGAATCTTTGCTTGCTGGACTTGCAAATTACGATTTAAATCGTCCTCTGCCGGAACTGTATACTGTTCCTCTTCAAAATTATCTCAAGTTCTATTACATTGTCGGTGGCATGCCTGCGGCAGTTGCATCCTTTATGCAGGAGAATGATTTTGACAAGGTTGATAAGATTTTAGACAATATTCTTTTGGATTACAGCAATGATTTTTCGAAACACGCCTCGGCATCTGATATTCCGAAATTGAGTTGGATCTGGGATTCCGTTCCGAAACAGCTTGCGAAGGACAACAATAAGTTCGTGTTCTCGCATGTCAAGGAGGGTAAGCGCGCCGCCGATTTGGAAGATGCTCTGCAATGGCTTTTCAATGCGGGCTTGCTTCACAAACTTGAATGTGTGACGAATGCAGAACTCCCGTTGTCCAATAATGCGAATGCCACGATTTTCAAAGTCTACATGAGTGATGTGGGACTGCTCCGTGTAAAGTCAGGCATCGATGCTAAGACAATTCTTGAAGACACTGCTCTGTATGCAGGATTCAAGGGACCGTTCACCGAGAATTTTGTCATGAATGAACTGATCAAAAGTGGACTGCGCCCGTATTTTTGGAAGTCACAGAACACTGCTGAATTGGATTTTATCTTTGAAGTCAAGAATGAACTTTATCCGGTAGATGTCAAGGCTGACTTGCATACGAAAGCCAAAAGCTACAATGTTTTCTGCAAAAAGTATTCGCCGAAAAAAGGTTTTGTGCTGTCGCAAAAAAACATTGTCGTTACAACGAACGAAAATACCGAGACGCTACATTTGCCGCTTTATCTCTGTTGGAAAGTGGGGTAGAGAATACTTTTGCTGCTGACGCGAAAGTAGGCTAGTTAATGCCGTTAAATCCTAGATATGAACTGAACCTAAGCTTCAGGTTCCGAAGGATGTTGAAATTTACGCTCTAGCATTGAAAGAAAATAACGAAATACAGGGACTTGTTGGCGTGAAAAATGATGTAAATGTTATGGCTGCGTATTTGCATTGGGCTTGTACTGCACCTCAGAATAATAAGCATACGTTTGGAAAGCAAAAATATGGTGGAGTTGGTGGTCATCTTATTATACGCTGAACGTGTTGGGAAGAAAATCGAAGAGTTGACTGCCGAAGAGATTTTGCAGTTCAAGATTTAGAATGCTGAAAAGGGCCGCAATCGCGACCCTTTTTCAAAAGGAGATTCCCGCCTTCGCGGGAATGACAATGTGGGGGCGGGGTTTGCCCCGCGCGTTCCTTACTTCTTCACGTGTCTGTGGTACTCTTGGAGGCTGCAAACTTCGAATCTTCCGAAGTCGTGCTTGTCCATGAGGCCTTCCACGGTAGAGGTGAGGGCGGCGATGGTCGTGGTGATAGGAATGCCGGACACCACAGCCTTAGAGCGCATCTGGATTTCGTCCACCATGGCTTCTGCGCCGGTTTCGGTGGTGTTCACAATCCACTGCACTTCCTTGTCGTGAATAAGGTCGAGCAGGTTCGGGCGACCACGGGAGATACGGAACACGGCGCGGGTCTTGATACCTTCGTTGTAGAGAAGGGTAGAGGTTCCGCGGGTAGCGTAAATCTGGTAGCCCATTTCCACGAGGCGCTTGATGAGCGGGACGGCCTTCTGCTTGTCTTCGTCCTTGAGAGAGACGAAGATGTTGCCTTCGCTCGGGACCTTGTTTCCTGCGGCCAGCTGGCTCTTGAGGTAGGCGAGGCCGCGGTCGCGATCGAGGCTCATGACTTCACCGGTGGATTTCATTTCCGGAGAAAGCGTGATGTCTACGCCCGGGAACTTGACGAACGGGAAGACGGCTTCCTTCACGCTCACGTAAGGCACATGGACTTCTTCGGTAAAGCCGATCTGTTCGAGGGTTTCGCCGAGCATGCAGCGGCTGGCGTAGCTGGCGAGCGGCACGCCGATGGACTTGGAAACGAACGGCACGGTGCGGGATGCACGCGGGTTCACTTCGATCATGTAGAGTTCGCCATCCTTGACGGCGAGCTGCATG
>JAFZOV010000179.1 GCA_017550445.1 Fibrobacter sp. | reverse complement strand
GTCCGTTATTGAATTTTGATAATAAAATTCAATCCCGAGGGCGCGGGCTATTTGCTCACAAACATAATTTTTACCGGACCCCGCAGGCCCGTAAAGATAGACGGACTCACCGAGCTGCACTAACTGCAAAAGCGCGTTAAAACATTCATGTTTTACCTCGGTATCTTTGCGGGGTGCGGCGGGTGCGGGCGCAGGGACCGGGACGGGCTCCGGCATGGGTGCGGGAGCGGGTTCAGCGGGCTGCGCAGGGGCGCTATCTTTACGGGTGCGGCGGGTGATATTTGCGCGTATCTCGGAGAAGGCCTCGGACCCCTCAAAACATACATTTTTAAGGGCTTCGGGACCGGACTCGGCGAGGGCTGTAACGGCGGCCGATTCAGTTAAAACCCCGGAAAAATCGCAAAGTTTATACATGAATTTCCAGCCGTACATATTCGAGAGTTTCACATTGTTCCATGCAAGGGTATGAGAACCCAAAAACATAGAACCGGACTCGCAAATAATAGCGCTTTTTTTGCCGTTTACATAGCAGTTCAAAATGTTTGCATTGTGTTTCATAAAGCATTAAAATTTAATTGTTATTGTTTGGTATTTTAGCGGGGTATCAATCCCGAGAAAATAAACCCGGGCGCCGTATTGCACCCGGGGCGGCAAATAACAATTAAATCTAACATTTTGAGTTATCAGATTATTCAAATAGAAGGGGCATTGTTTAGAGTACTCCATGAAGGGCTCCACTGCAATAGGACCCCGGAAAAATCCAGGGCTGCAACATTTTCCACAATCCCACAAACTGCGCGAGTTTCGTCGCTGCCTATCTTACTAAATCCCGTATTTTCAAAGAACTGCCCCGGCTGCTCGGGTCCTTGTATCGTGGTTCATTTCGGGGTATTTAGAACCGGACCCTCGGCAAATATCGATTTAGTGTTATAGGATTAAACCGCTATTTTTCAATAGCCCGTCACCTGCGACGGCGTTTTAACTAAATCAATATGTTAAAGAACTACTGCAAAGGTACGTAAAAATATTGTATTTGCAATAGATATTTTAACTATTTTGGGGGTTTACCCCCTAAATAAATTTTCTTAAAAATGTAAGTTATTGAAATATAGCAATTTAGCACTAAAAAAATTTTCGGGGATTGCACCCAAATAAAACGAGGCCCGCTTTTGGCTTGTAAGGGCTTATTTTGACTCCGGGATATATAATTTATCAAGCCGGGCGCAAAAGTCCGTTAAAACGAAAATAAACGCCCTTTGCGGGCAAATTATAAGCATTTGAGAAAACACGAAAAACGGCGGGACCGATAACAGCAGCGCAGCATTGAATCAGATATACCAAAACAAAAGCAATAAAGCCCGGCGAAAATAGCTATATTTGCCCGGCATAACTAAACATTTGAACCCATGACGGAAAAACCACTAAAAGGATTGATAAATCGCACAATGACGGACCGCGAAAAAAGCGCCCTATATTTGCACGTTTTCGGCGGGTGCGATGATTGGAAAAAACTATATCAAATAGCGCAGCCCGGGGACCTCGAGCGCCCCTTTCATGACTCGCAAATATCAGCATGGAAAAACTCCTCAAAAGTCCGTGCATTTATACGGGATTTAAACGCCGCCCGGGAAGCCCGCGATAATGAGATACGGAAGGCGGGATATATCGCCGGGCAGGAGGAATTATTGACGGCGGCGGGCGATGATAGCGGGGCGGGAGTCGTGGATTATACTAAACCGGAGGAGCAAAAAAAGCTATTAAACCGATTGATAGCGACGGCAACGGACCCGGGCGAGGCTATTGACGCGCTTAAAATCATAGTAGCCGGGCAGCGCGATGATAGGCAGGCGGCCCGGGAGGGGCGGCAGGTACGGGCTTATTTGCCGTTACTTTGCTATCAATGCCCGCTATACGTGGAAAAACGTAAAAATATAGATATATTGTAACGAAAAACCCGCTAAAAATCAAGCGTTTACGACGGCGAGCGGGCGCTCGTGCCGACGGGACCCCGGGAGGGGGAAAACGGGGGCCAGGACGGGGCCGGGGGTATCCACCCAAAATTATTTTTTGAAAATTTTTTTTCACTCACCCCAGCCCCTATCTTGACCTTGTGCCAAACTATTGCGCAAGCTCCGCGAAAATGTAACAAAGTTGTTACATAAAATCGAGCTATTTTCTGGACTTTTGTTTGAGATTGCAACATTTTTGCAGATTTCAAACGCCAAACTTACACCCAAAATCGGCCTTATAGCGCGTTCAAACGGCAAAAATTGTAACTTTTGTAGATTTCTATATACTCTTTACGCGGAATAGGTGAAACTAATAATAATATACGCATGAAGTATAGGGTAAAACTTACAAAACTTACAATTTTCGGCCTTCTACGGGCCTGGGAGGGCGAAAATCGTTGTAACTTTTGCTTTTAAAACTTGCACAAAACCTGCAAAATCGGCCATTTTTGCGCACTTTGAGCTGGCGTTTTCGGGGAAAATAAGGGTAGTAGCGTGCTGGTGGAGTGCCATAAAACCCGCCTCGAATCGTTTGTGAATCTCGGCGGGTTTCGGTCGGGTGCTCCGGCGTGGTGGCCCTTGCGGCCTATTTCTCGCTTTCTCGTTTGAGGTCTGCTCTTGCCATGAGTTTGAGCTCGGCTCCGCAGCACGGGCAGGTAAGTGTAGTCGCGCTGGCTTTCTGCCTTCCGGGGATTGCTTCTCCGGTCATGGATAGCGGGACTTCTGACAGCAGGGTTGCTGGTGTCGTATCGAGTGCGTCTGCCAGGGCGTAAAGTGTCGGTACGGTGATGCGTCCGCTCAGGTAGTGCTGGATAGATTGTTTGGTTACGTCGAGTCTTTTTGCGACCTCGGTTTGTGTGAGGCCGCGTGCTTTGAGGACGTAAAGGACGTTTTCGCGGAAATTCTGCATAGTTAAAAATTTTCTGCAAAAGTAAATAGAAATTTTTACTCCGTCAATAGATAGTCGGATTTTCCTCCAAAAATTTTTCTCGCCAACTTTTTCCGACAACTATTGCTTTTTGTTGCTCTTGTTTTTAACTTTGCGCTCATGACAAGAGAAAAGGAAAGCAGGAGTCTGCTTCGGACTTCGGAAAAGTTACCCACGCGCTTTGTGCCGGTTGGCGGTGTGATTACCCGCTACGGTACTCGTCTGGTTGCGGTGCAGCGGCCAGCGGCGGCCCGCCTACTCCCATGCGAGGCGTGTTCCGGGTGCTGGTTCTCGAAAGGCCGGAACGGGACTTTGATTATCAACTGTTCGGATATTCAATGCTCGAAATGGGACCGCATGGACTGCCGTAATGTTTGGTTCAAAAAGGAGGGCGAGGTATAGAAACCGCCCTTCATAATGAGCTGAAACTCCTTTTGGGCCAGCACGTCGTGCATTACAAGACTATTCTTGCGATGAAGGCCGCTGCCGAAAGGGTGGACGCGCTGACTATGCTTTGCCGGTCGGTGCTCCGGGCCTCGTCGATATGCTACGTTGACGGGGCGCTGGTGTATTTCGACGGGAAGATTCACGCGGCCGTGCGCCCGGGTGTCGTGCTCGATACGCTGAATAATATCCTCATGGACTCCGGCACTTCGCCGTATGATATTCGGCGCATGGGTGATTTGCACTTGACCGTGCTTTCTGAAAAGTCCTATCCCCGCTCGCCCTATCTTGCTTTCTCTAACGGGGTTCTCAATGTCAACACTATGGAGTGGTCCGAGGGGTTCAATCCCCAGCGTATTGTCACGGAATATCTGGACTACGCCTACGACGGTTACGCCCAATGCCCTCTTTGGGATAAGTTCTTGAAAGAGATTATGCCGGACGAGTGCCAGCGGCTTGTGCTTCAGGAGTTCTTTGGCATGGTCTATTTGGACCGCTCGGGCTTTTCGGTTGAGAAATTCGCCCTCTTTGTCGGTAAGGGTGCGAACGGAAAAAGCGTAATCTTCGAGGTAATGAAACGGGTTATCGGCGAGGCGAACGTGACTACGCTTGATTCCGTCCAGCTGTCCGACGAAAAGATGCTCCCCTACGTGAAAGGGGCCCGGCTGAATTTCTCCCCGGATATGGCGAGTCAAAAGGACTTTTCCTCGGCCTTGAAGGCCCTTGCCTCCGGCCAGGACGTTACGGGGCGCAAGATTTACGGCGAAGCCGAAAAAATCAAGTGTCCTCCCCTTTGCTTTGCCATGAATGAGCTCCCGCGTTTCCGGGACGTTACCGATGCGTTCTTTAGACGAATCTTGCTTTTCACTTTTGAGGTCCAGATTCCCCCGCACCGGCAGGATAAACGGCTCGTTGAGCGCATTTGCTCTTCGGACCGGCCCGGTATAATGAATTGGATTCTTGACGGGCGTTTCCGGCTCATGCGTAACGGCGGGGAGTTCACTTACTCGGAGAAAATGGAAAAGGACCTGAATATCCTCCGCGGGAAGGTCCGTGGTGGCGGGGAATACCCCGTGAAATCCTGGCTGGAGTCCCGAGGGCTGTCCGTTTATCCGTCCTACAACGGCCAGGCTCCCGTGATGATTTCCAGGCAGGAGATTTACGACGGGCTCGGCGGGGCCGTTTCTACTCACATGATTACCCGCGAGCTTACCGCCTTCGGGGTTCAGCCGTTCCGGAGCAAGGTTATGAAATACAAAGTGTATGAGAAAGTATAGCCATGTTCCGACCGCCGAGCTTGAAAAGCGTTGGGCCGCCTTGCGTGACGAGGCTGTGCGCACGGGCGTACACCCGCCGGAGCTGTATGATATGAGAATGGAGCTGGAGAGGCGGCGCGGGTGGAAGCCCCCGGTGGTCGGGGTTGATTTTAGTAAGAATGTACCTGATTAAAACGATACGCACATGATTTTTCAGTTTTCGCCCATTCCCGAGGGCTTTTTCGGGGACAGCGGCTTGACCGCCACTTCAGCGAATCATATCGCAAACCTCTTGAAGCTCCACTACGAAAGGGTGGAAAATGAGCTTAATTCGCTCAATTTCGTTACCGAGAAGATGCAGATTGTCGGAAGCCAGGAGGAAAATATCATGCGTAAAGCCATGCTCTTTGACGCTGACGGTATCTGCAACCGCCTGGAAGAAGTCGCCTCTTGTAAGGGTTTTATCGCTTTCCTCCGGGAGGCAATCAAAGAGAAAAAGCGTCTTACCGAGGAAATCGAGGACTATACCACGCTGGAGTATCAAAAGCTCCGAACGAACGAACCGCGCCCGGAACACCCGGTTTCCGAGGAGGAAATCGTCGCCCGTATGAATATCGGCGAGCGAGTTCAGTATCTTGCCACCGAAGCCCGCGCGGCCACGTTCGGAAAATATATTCACCCCGGAGGCGTTTTGTCAAGCGCCCGCAAAGCCGCTTTTGACGTGTTCCAGGAGCCAACAAAGGTTGCTATGGCCGGTCGTGATACCTGCTTTATCCACCGTGAAAGCGCTGTTTCTGCCGGTGAAATCGACGGCATTATTACCCAGCTGCAGGCCGAGCACCGCAAATCCGAGGCAGAGCTCAATGGTCTAAAGCATGAGATAGACCAAATCCGCGTGCGCGACGCACAGCGGAAAATGGACGACTACCGCAAGGCTAAAGACGAGTGGCTCCGTGACGTGGACGCTCAAAAGACCGAGATTGAGCAGGCTCGTATGGACCGCCGAAAGCTGGTCGAGGAATTGAAGATTGTCATACCGGCTCGCTACCGGAAACTATATGAAATGATTAACGGATAATCCGGGGCTGATAGCCTGCTTGAAACCCGGACTAACGAAAGGGGCGTATGCACAATTTGATTAATGGCGTGGTGCAGAGGTTAGCACGCTGGCCTATGGCCGGAGGTCGTCGGTTCAAATCCGACCGCCATAGTCACCCGTGCACGTTCGCACAACATAAGAGCAATTTTGGGAATTGCTTGCTATTGAAAAGCAAAAATGGCTCCGGCTCGCAACTGAAAAACGCCGCTCCGGCGGTACTGACGTTACCCTTGCCCTTGACGGGTTCGGAGGTCCTTGCCCTTACCCTTATCGTTGCCTTTGTGGCATACGCCCTAATCGGTCCTAACTTTTAATCCATAAAGCCAATGGAAACTATCACTATTGCAAAGGTCCAGCACCTTATCACGGCCCGCCCGGAGGGTATGCCGTTCCAGACGTACAAAGAAGTACGCAAACAGCAACACGAAATGCTCCACGGTCGCAACGAGATTGTGCGCGAGGGCGACAAGTACATTCGCCGCCACTATCCGGGCCGTCTTGAAGCCGCCGCTGTGATTCCCGCAAGCGTGTATCACGGAGGGTCCTCAAAGGATTTCCAAATCGTCATTAAGTAGCCAGCATGAACGCCATTACGAAAATCCTTAATTGGATAGGCAGTAAGGACCTCAAAGAGTCCTGCTCCGTTAAAGTCAAGTTCAAGAAGCTGGACCCCCGCGCTTGTATGCCCGTCAAGGCTCACCCCACGGACGCGGGCTTTGACCTTGTGGCCGTTTCGTCCTGGCGCGAAAGCGGTAACTACGTGTACGGGACCGGCCTCGCCGTAGAAATCCCCGAGGGCCACGTCGGGCTCATCTTCCCGCGCTCGTCTATCTCAAAAATCGACCTTTTCTTGACGAACGCCGTTGGCGTGATTGATTCCCACTACCGGGGTGAGATTTTGTTTAAGTTCAAGGCCGCGTGCCGGGTCCCTTACCAGCTCTACGATGAGGGCGAGCGTATCGGCCAGCTTATCATCATGCCGATTCCCCAGGTGGAATTTGAGGAGGTCGAGGAACTTTCGGAAACCGACCGCGGGGCCGGTGGCTACGGCTCTTCTGGAAAATAATAACTATCTGACTATGAAGATATTACGAAACAACAAAATCAAGCTGGAGCGCGGTGAAACCCGCGTCGGCAATTTCTTTTTCAAGATTGAGGGCGACCACATTAAGATTCAGGACCTCAACGGCTTAATGTCGTTCCGCGTTGGCCGCAAAATGGCCGTTGGTATCTGGCTGGAAAACACCCTCAAACGGGGCGAGGAGGGCCACGAAACCCTCCGGACTTACGCCGCTACCGTATGGAGTTTCCTTGCCCTTGTGCCGGACCAAGAAGCTGTTACCGGTATCTTGAAACTGACCGAGGAGGCCATGAAACGCCACCCGGATTGGTACGGCTATAAACCCAGCGACGACGACAAGGAAAACGCCGAGGCCGCCCAGGCTGTTAAGGAAATGAAGGAGTTTGAGGAGGGCGTGAAAGAAGAAGTTGCCGCCGAGGCCGAAAAGCCCAAACGCAAACGGACCGCCCGCCATGCCGCCAAAGGGGAGTAAAGTCGCCTTCCCTTGCTCGGGGATAGAAAACCCATATAGCCACGTGTACCTCAAACGTGCCGGTGAACCCGATTCGGCATACAAAGAGGTACACGTAGCCGAGGCGGGCCAGCTGTTGCTGACGGAAAAGCCGGAGGAGCCCCGCCCGATTGGCTGGTACAAAGCGGGCGAGTTATCGGCTACGTTCAACGTGGAGCCAGACAGCCTGCCGGCGCTTATGCGCATGGTCCGGGAGGCAGAGCTGGAGAATGTGACCCACTATGCCCGGTCGTGCTTTAAGGCGGTTCCTGGAGTCAATCTTACCTTGCATATTTCGGCCGCTCTTTGGAAACGGATTAGTGTAGATTCTCACTACGTTGCCGGGTGCAATCCGACGCGGTATTTCCGTCCCCTATTGGGTAAGCGCTTCAAGGGCTTTAAGGTGCACCTTGAAAGCGGCTATATCGTGAGAAAGAAATAAAAAAGCCCCCCGTTTCCAGGAGGCCAAATCTTTGAGTTATTTGTTGGCTCACGCCAATTACTTGCAAAGGTAGTGAATTTTTCGATTCAACCTTATAAAATCGGAAAAATCCCGTTTCTATACCGCGAAATTGCAATATAATGCAAAATCCGTAGGATTAAATCGGCTCCGTGGCCTTTTTAATTTCCCGGAGCTGGATTCCGTGAAAGTAGAGCATCATCTTTCGCTTAATCGGGTACTTTTCGTCCGGGAATCCCTTACAATCCTCCACGACCAAAACGCCGTCTTTCTCATAGACGTAATCAGCCACATAAGTAACCGCGCGTTCTACAAGCTGTTGCACGACCTTTTCTTTGGTCTTTAATTTCTTTACTACGGGCCGATATTGGGCCGGGAGCAACGGGAACTCAACCTGCTTACGAAGTGCGCTGATTTCGCCTTTATTTTGGGCTTCTTTGAGGATTAGCCAGCGGTTAAACTCCAGCTTCGACGCAAACTCCCCTTCGGTAGTCTGGATTTTCTTATTTCCGTATTTTCTACGTGCTATCATATTTCCATAGGTTCAAAGATATACTCCGGGTAACATTGGCAACGCGGGTGCGGTCGCTCAAATGGCGTGTCAATCGGAATCGGTTTGCCGCACATACTATCGCACTCCGGGCAATCGTAGGACGAGCCGCGGCGCAGCACGTAGTAAAGCGCTCCGTTTTCCATAGCGTCCACCCATTCGGCATACCGGGCCGCGTCGGTGATAAGGTCGGCCCCGATTAGCGACAGCTGATTAAAGATATTGAACGCATATCCGCGCCCCCAGCCGAAAGACGGAATCCCGGCCTCGCGCCAAAGCGGGCATAAGAACGGGTTATTGAGATACCGGGAAATCAGCACGCGCAAATACCCTTGTGTATAGTCCCGGGCCAGCGCCAGGCCCACCCAAACGCCCAGCAGCTCGAGCAGGTGCGCCCCGGTCATATCGAACCGGTCCCGCTGGTCGCCCAGGGCCGTTTCAAACGCCACTTCCTCATCTGCGTAATCCAGCGAGTCGGTAATCAAGTCGTAGGTAATCCGGCGAGCGTCGGCCACGCAGTTATCGGACAGCTCAACACAAATCTTCAACGCCTCCTTGTAGAGCGTTTCGTCGGCCTCGTAGGAGAAATCCGCGCCCAAGTGCCGGTACTTCCACGCGAGCGCCAAAAGCGCCGTCAAAGCGTCGTTAAAGCGCTTTTTCGACGCTCCGGCGAACTCGTCAAAGGAGGCGTTTAGCTTGTGGTGGTTAAGCATTGTTCCGGCTTGCGGTTACGGGATTGGACTTGATTTGCTGTGCGGTCACTTGCGCGGCGGCAACCGCGTCGTCGTGGGCCTCCTGCAGGAGCCGGTTCACCTCGTCCGGGGACGAATAGCCGATATTATAGGCGATTTCCGTTGCGGTCTTGCGGGACATGGCCCCGGCGGCCACAAGTTGCTGAATACCGGAAATAACGTCGTTTTCGGAGAGGAAAATGAACGGGTCCATGTAAGCCTTGACTTTGAAGCTGGCGGCCTCGTTGGCCCGGTTCTGCTCCAGGAAATAGCCGTGCTTGAACAGCGCGACAACGGCGTTAAGGAATTGCTGGTACTCGACGGAATCCGAAAGGGCCTTCAGGTAGGAATCCGCAAAGAGCATTTTCACGGTACGGGAGCTCATATCCGCGCCGGACTTGATTTCGGGCGTTTCCACCGCGAACGAGCCGCGCATGATATTCTTTTCCATGATTTCCAGCTGCTTTGCGAAAGCGCCGTCTGCGCCCTGCGCGGGCTCCAGGAATCCAACCTTTGCGTTCGGGTCGATAGAGTCAATGCGGTTAGGAGTACCGTCCGTGTTCGTCATTACCTCCATATCGCCGCCCAGGGTGTAGAGAATACGGAGCGCGTAGGCCGCGTTGTTTTCGCTGAACTGCGAAATGCCGATTTCGTAACCCTCAATGATTCCCTGCGAGGCGCTCCAAACGGGGCCGGAATCGCGCCGGTGATAGACTACGGGAATATCCGGGAATCCGTGCTTTTTAGGAGCTCCTTCCATAGTCCAGCCATCGCCCTCCGGATTCTTTTTGTAGGTCACGTAGTCCGTCTTGTCGATTACGTCCAAGTACTGATTTTGGTTGCCGTCCCAATCCTCCTGCGTGTAAAGTCGGCCCAAAAGGGACAGCTTACCGGTGAGGGTATCGTAGTGGGGATAGAGAACGTCGCCCTTCATGTAGGAGAAAACGCGCCAATTCACTTTGCCGCCGTCCATAAAGACGTAAACGGCCACGTCGCCAATCTTGAAATCGGCCTCCACCGCCTCGTTGATTGCCACTTCCATATCCCGCTCTTCCCAGCCCTCGCGGAAGAAGGCCAGCGTGTCAATCATCTTTTGGTTGGTAGCGTCGGAAATCAGTTTCATTCCGATATTGTTTCCCAGCAGGGCCTCCTTGCGTTTCGTGAGAATACGCTCCTGGAAACCGATAGCAATACGGCTCCGCACTTTTGCTTGATATGCGCCCGTTTCCTTGTTGATATACATGGTGTTCGGGTAGTATTTGAGCTGGTTAATCTTGTGCGAAGTCGGGAAAAATTCGCGGTAGAAATCGTCCTGCGTGCGGAGTTCCTGCTTTACGTTGCTGATATTCACCGCAAAGGGCTGATTCGGGTTGAGAATCGGCATAGTTCCGATTACGTCCGGAGGGATAGGCACGGTAAAGGGCCTCTTCCGGAGGATTTGCTGCGGGGTCATGGCCGCAATAGACGGAGTAAGTCGCATTGTGTATTGTATTTTAAGTTCTAACTAAAAAAGCTCCAATCGCCACGGCGTACACGGCGGGTTGCGCGGGCATTGTCGGCGCGGTCCACAGCATACAGCAAGGCTTCGATAAAGTCCGGGGAATGGCCCAGCATGGCAATCATATCTTTCTTTTTAATCAGCGAGCGCGGGCTTTCGTTCTCAATCCATTTCAGCACGATACGCTCTTGCATCAGTCGCTCCTCAATCGTGAACGGTATGCGTTTATCCATGAAGATTCGGCGGGCCACGCTTTCCTCAATCGAGATTTCCCCGTTTTGGATTTTCTCTATGAGAATACCGGCGCACTCGGACTTGCGTTTTGTGTAAGCTGTCTTATCCCGGGCCGGTCCCTTATTATCAAATGCGTGTGCGCGTCGGAGGTCCTCGGATTGACGGAGCCAATTCCCGATTCCGTTAACGTCGTAAGCGAAATCTTCCTCGGCCACGCCGTTGCGTTCCAAAAACGCCTTGATTCGCGGCACTACGTCCTCGGCGGTAACGTACTTTGCCGCCTCTACGTCAATGATATGCCAGCCGTCCATAGCCCACAGCACCAGCCAATCCCCTCGTAGCGCAATATCGCCCCCGGCTACTCTGCGCCCGTTCGTCTGCGGCGCGTTTTGGAAAAACTTATACATATCCCCGGCTGTAATGAGCGAGCCGGTGTCGTCAATATCCCGCCAAACGCCCCTGATATCGTTTATAACGGCCTTTGAGCCGCCGGAGGATATTCTATTCATGTATTTGGGGTCGGACGCTTGCAGAATCTTATTCTCGCCAAATTCGCCGTCAATGAAAGTAAGCGACGTGATAAATTCCCGGTAGTCCTCGTCCGGGTTATCCGTAAGCGAGCGAATCTTATTGCGGGCATTGGGGTTCTGGTACACTTCTTCCGGCGTGTCGCCCCATGCGATTTCGGTAACGTCCTCGCCGTAACGGCAGAAATAGCGAATCTTCCCGGAACGGGCAGGAATCACCTCGTCCGTTTCCGGGTCAATCCACCAATCGAGAAGCCAACGGAGTTTGTTGGATTTGCCTACCGGGTTGCAAGTACAAATGAAACGAGCGGGCAGCCCGGTGGTGGAACGGTTGGAGCCCATGAGGTCAAAAATGACGTTCAAGTTCTCACGGGTGAACTCCGCCAGCTCCTCAATGACGATATAAGGCATTTCAGCACCGCGGAAACGGTCTTTAACCGCTTTTAGGTCCGCGAGGTGCTCCATTTTCATAGTAGCCCCGGCCCCGCCAAAGAATTTGGCTTCAAAGGACGTATCGGCAAACGTGGCAAAACCGCGGAATAGCGGCTTACAAGACTTCCAAATGCCACGCTTTACGTCGTTTTCCAGGCGACGGAAGCCGTATAGGGAAACGTCCGGGTTTTCGGCGTAATAGAGCGCACCGATAAGGCTAATAGCCGTCTTACCCGCACCGCGCTTACCTCCGCATATCGTAATGTCGGCCTTGCTGGTGAGGACCTTTTCTTGAAAGCCCTCCTGCGGTATCAGGTCCCATATACGTTTGCCGAGGCGTTTTTGCTCCAAATTATCGTGCCGGATTTTCTGCGCGTAGTCGTAAGAGTACACGTCCAGCCCGTATTCAGCAAACACGGGGTCCAGGTATTGTTTTTCGTCTATAATGTTTTGTGCGCTCATTTCGTTGCAAAGATTGCAATTTGTTTTCAATACAAATCAATAATTATTGGAACGTATTGATTTTTTAGCTTTATCTTTGCCCGTGTATATGGACGAAAAGAGCGCAAATACCGGTGTGCAGATTACCTGCCCGCTTTGCAAGAAGCCGTTTCCCGTGCGGGTGCAAGCCCTGACCGGAAGGCTTCAGCTCTCGGTCCGTTGCCCGCATTGTAAGCGGATAAGCGAGCTTACCTTGCGTGATATAAAATAGCCAGCGCCATGAGCGCACATTAGAGGCCACGTAGAGTTACCAGATAACCGTTTTAGGCCCGGAGTAGAAGTCCCAATGAGGATTTCGGCTTCGGGTTTTTTTGTATAACCTAACCGCTCATTGAAAGCAAATGAAAACAAAAATTATTGATGCGTTCAAGACGAAGTTTAAGAGCTTTGGATTGAGCAACGAGGCTATTGACCGGATTGCCTCTGCATTGGAAAAGACAGTCACCAAAGAAGAGGAAATCGCGGGGGCGCTTGATACCGCTACCACGATGAACCTTATTGCAAGCGAACTCCAAAAGATGCGTGACAAGGAGATTCAGACGCGAACCGACTTGCAGAAGTCTTTTGACGCTTACAAGGAGAGTCACCCCGACAGCAATCCCGACCCGGACCCCGACCCCAAACCGGACCCGACGGAACCCGCATGGGCCAAAACCCTGCGCGAGCAGAACGAAAAGCTCCTCGCCCGCCAAAAGGCCGACGACGAAGCACGCGCCCACAAGGAACTGACCGGACGAATGGAAGCGGGCCTGAAGCAAGCTGGCTGTGTGAACGCGGGAATCCTCGCCGCCGTTTTGAAAGGCTTTGCCCTTCAGAAAGACGAAACCGAGGAGGCCGCTATCGAAAGGCTGAAAGGCGAGTATAACAGCTCCCTGAAAGCAATCTTTGGCGACGGTCCTATTCCTCCCGCAGCCGGTGGAACCGCTTTCGGTGACGCAAAAACCGCTATCGACAAGAAAAACGATTTTCTGCGCCAGCAGGGACTTCTCCCCAAACCCGAAAAGGAATCATAACCTTAATTTAAAAGCACCATGCCTAACTTCAGTTCTTTCAACGCATTTGGCTCCGCGGCTAAAACTATCGGCCAGAGCCATGTCCCCGTTTGGCTGGGTGTCGTTACCCCGGTTCCCGTGGGTGGAACCCTTGCGAGCGATTTCGCAAGGGCCAATTTCCTCCTGGGCGCTGGCGCAGCCGTGAAGCTCGCCAACAAGATTCTCACCCCCTTTGTGGGTTTTGAGGTCGTGAGCTTTACCGCCGGTGACGGTACTACCGTAACGAAGGACACTATCGTAGTGAAGCCCGCCGTGTTCGGCGGTGTTGTTATCGCCCCTGCCGTGGACGACGTGATTCAGAAGCTCGGCGCTACCTTTGCCGCTACCGGTAAAGCCGCCGTTGTGACTGACTCCGAACTCCTGACCTCCGGCGACAACAAGGGTTGCTACGAAGTAAAGGTCGCTCACAGCGCGACTATCGACACCCCTTCCGCTGGTGACGTGATTACCTTCTCTGCTGCCGAGGCCGCTGGCTCCAGCAAGAGCATCGCTGTCATTCCCGACGGATACCTCTACAACGACATTTACACCGGCGAGCTCAACGAGAATGTTGCCGCTACCGGCGCTGTCGTCAAGTTCCATTCCGAAGGTCTGCTCGTCGAACTGACCCCTGCCGCCGCCGTCAAGGCTCAAATGGCAGCAGCCGTTCCGGGCGTACTCCAGGTGCTTGTTTAACCCTTAACGAATAGGAGATAAAACAACTATGGACGCCTATCAAATTCAGTTCTACGACCTTCTTTCCCGCGCCCTCGGTGCCGGTGAGAGCATTCAGTCCTTCCTGGACAGCACTATGGCCCAGAAGTACAACGCCCTCCAGCTGGACGGCTTTACTTTCGAGCCTTTCATGCAGACCGATTTCACCTACGAGCAGATTGTGGGCGAGTTGGGTCTGAACGTCATGGCGCAGTACTACGACGTTGACTCCCCGGCCCTGCCCGACGGAACCCTCGGCTTCAAGTCTTACACCGGTAAGATTCCTCGCATGAAGAAGGTGGAATACTTCAACGAGGATAAGCTCCGCAAGATGAAGCTCATTGAGGACCGCAAATCCACCACCCCCGAGCAGGTGGCCCTCATCGCTTATCAGCAGCTGTTTATCACCATAGACAAACTGATTGGCGGTCACACCAACGCTCTGACCTATCAGCGTCACCAGGCCGTTTCTACGGGTAAGTTCGTGATTAACAACACCAACAACCCGAAGGGTATCAAGAACATTACTCTTGATTACCACGTTCCCAGCGGCAACAAGACCACCCTTACCAGCACCGCTCGCTGGTGGACCTCCAGCACCCACACCCAGGCCAACGAAGGCTCCGCCGCCAACCCGGTTAAGGACCTGACCGACATTGTGGCAAAGGCCCGCTACGCCGGTGTCCTCGGTCATTTCGAGGTGGAAATCGACTACCTGAAGGAGGTCCTTTCTCACAGCAAGGTGCTGGCCCAGATTGGCGTTGCCACTCTGCCCGCCTCCGACTCTACCGCCCAGGTGGCTTACGCCGGTATTCTCTCTTACGAGGCCAAGAAGTCTGCCCTGGAGAGCCTGATTGGTGCTCCTATCAAGGCTATCGACAGCCTGGTTCCCGTGGAGAGCATCGACAAGACTGAAAAAGCCTTCACCCGCTCGAACATTAACGCCTTCGAGAAGAATGTGTTTGTGTTCGTTCCCGACGGCGAAATCGGTGTTGTAAAGACCGTCGAGCCTATCGCCATTGAGGGCGGCAACTACGCCTCCTTCTACGGCGGCCGCCTGCTGCTGACCGTTGGTGTTGACTTCGTTAAGAAGTGCCAGAGCTACAATACGGAAATGACCTCGCTCGTCATTCCTACAGCTCCCCAGCTCATGTGGTATCTTTACCCTAACGAGGTCTAAATCGTGTAACCCGTAATTGAAGGAAGAAATGGCAGATATTACCGCAAATCTCACTTTTGTAAGGTGGCTCCGGGCAAAGGCCGAGCCGTTCATGGACCTCTCCGACGATTTCCTTTTCTCTGTCCTCGTCGGGCGGGGAATCACGGACGATTCGCTCCTTTATACGGACGCAACCGATAAGCAAAAAGACCTTTGCTTTGCGGACGTGCTTTATGCTGCTGCCGTTTCTTCCGTCAAGACGGGAACGCAAGGTGAATCCGACGGAGGCTGGACCCACTACGTCGCAATCAAGAACGCCGTTAACCGTGCCGGACTCCTGGATATGGCAAAGGCGCTCTACGACAAATGGGACGAGGCTTTTATCGACCCGCGCAACAAAATCCGCATGAAACCCTTGTATTAGTATGTATAATCCCCGGTGGCCCCATACCTTCCGAATCAAGGGCGAGTCCCTTGACGCAAACGGACTCCCCGTTACTGACGAAAACGGAAACCCCGTCGAGGCCGAAGTGACGCTGAAAAAGTGCATTTACGATTCTCAATGGAACCCCCGTTTTAACAGCGACGGGAGCCACGCCTACGAGGAGGTTACGGTTATGCCGTGGGGTTATCGTACTTCTACGGGCGGCCTTAAAGAGGCCGGTGACGTGATTGTTGCCGACTATAAGATTTCCACCCCCAAATGCCTTACCGAAATCCCCACGGGGACCATTCTGGAACTGACCGACGATACGCACACTTTCCTCGGAAAGGTGATGAAGGCCACTACCTATAATTGGGGTACGAACATTTGGATTGACAACGTGAAAAACTAATGAGCTATCAAGGTGACAACGACCGCAAAATAAAAGCTGGCTTTAAGCGACTCGCCCAAAGCAAGGATTCTATCATTGAAAAGGGCATGATTGAGCTTATGGAAAAGGCCATACTTATTGCGCTTGCCACCCACGACCAAGACCATTGGTTTCACCGTTCCACCGCAGACTCTTACGGCTGGCTGGTGCTCCATAACGGGGCCCACATAGCCCACAAAGTCAACGAGGGACAACACGGAGAGGGACACGCTTACGGCGACCTTATGAAAGCCGCCCGGGAGGCCCCGAACGAGGGTTGGGTTGGAATCTTGCTCGCGTCAATGTACGTGGGTGTCGGCGGGAGCCGTCCACGCAGTTTCATATTCAATCTTGACTACGAAATAAGCGTGCTGAACTCCACGCGGGAGGACCTTGAAAGGGAATTTAACAAGTACTTCAAAGAGGTACAAACGGCATAAAAACGGAACACAATGCTTAACGACTTCGACATAACGACTATCGAGAATCTCATTTCGGCAGAGGTGAGAAAGCTCGGTGTTTCGGAGCACGTTTGGAATAACCGACCGAAAGCCACGGACGACACGATTTCTGATTTTGTCGTGGTGAAGGTTTCCGGCGGCATTTCCGACAAGGCCGCTTACGGCGATTGCCGGGTATTGATATACCTTTTCGCCCGCGACGTTAAGGAAATGAAAAACGCCAAGCGCCTCTCCGTTATGCAGCAGAGGTTAAGGGCGTTGCCGCTCTGGATAGAGCCGCTCCTAATCAACGGAAAACCTCGCGTCATTGGCGATACCGCAGATGATTTCGGTTTCCACACACGGATTCTCAATTTTAAAGTATTCATTAAATCTCAATAGACCATGCCTGCTACTCTTACTCACGCTATGCTTGACGACCTCCATATCGGCAACGCATCTTTGTCCCTGCTGGCTTACACCCCCGCAGGTGTTGACATTACCGCTGGAATGGACTTCTCCGCTGCAGACCAGATTTTCACCCTGGAGGGCTCTTTCAACCTTTCGGCTGACGACCCTTCCAGCACCGAAATCCGCATCGACCAGCACCAGGAGGTTATCGACCAGAACATTGAAAAGGGCGGTAATTGGCGCATGACCGGCAATATCCCCTCCGTGGCCCAGGAACTCATCGAGTACTTCTTCACCGAGGGCGCTGCTATCAGCGCTGGCTCCGCCGCCTCCAAGACCGGCGTTAAGGGCTCCGACGGTGCTTACTACACCGGTAAGGGCTTCCTTTCCACCCCGGAAACTATCGAGGTTTCTATCCTGGTAGAGTCCGAGTCCAAGAACACGGCTATCCTCTTCCCGCACGTGAAACTTGTTGTTTCCCCCGTGAAGAAGGACGACAACACGAACCCCGCTTACCTCTCCTTCGTGGGCTTCATTCTCCCGAACCCCTACAAGAAGAGCAACGAGTATGTTGGCGACTTCGCCGTGCTGAAGGCCACCGCAGAGCCTACCGCCTAATCAAAAGACGGGAAAACCTAAACCGAGGGGCGGGGTGTAAAGCCCTGCCCCTTTTTAAATTCAAGAACACATGAAACAGCCCGCCCTTGAACAAAGGATAGAGTATTTGGATATTGAGAGCAATTCCGTGTCCGTAGTACCGATACAAGGCACAAAAAAGAGTGTCCGGCTTCGCTGGTTGAAGCCTTATACGATTGAGCGAATCACGCAAGTTTGGATTGAGCGTGACCTGGCCGCAGCCCAGCTGGAAAAGGGCGCAGACGTGCTGAAAGACCTTGTAAAAGAGCCGTATTTCGCCTTTAAGGAGGCGGCGCTTATGATTCTTAATCACGACATTAAGATTCGGCTTTTCTACCCGTTTCTTTGGCGCTGGCTTGCGTTCAAGTACAGCGAGGCGCAGATAGCCCCAATCATAGCAGAAGGTAAAAAAAAACTTCCGCTTATGGCACACTACGGGACTATGGCGTACTCGCTGGATATGAGGACGGATATGATGAAGATGACGAAGAAAGAAGCAGAGCAATACCGAGCCGAACTTCTATCGGAAGCGAAGCGGCTTTCTGCAAAGACTTCCCCGGATATGGAAGGCCCCGCTGGCGGCTTTTCCGTTGGGAGCGAAACTTCGGCTACCGGTGTATCTTAACCCTCGCCCAAATTGAGCTAATGCAAGCCGATTTGCCGCATACTTTGTACCGGCATAGGAAATCTACCGGCGGCGGCTCAAAAGGCCCTAAAAAGGCGTTTAAATTCAATCCAAAGGACCCGGCAATAGCGCGGCAGGAAGAAGCGAATCGCCGGGCCGCAGAAAGAAGGGCCGCGCGTATGGCCGGGAAGGCCCCGGTCACTATGAACGAGGTTTTTAAATAGCAATAGATATGGCCGGAACGATTGATTCCCTGAATTTCGAGGTTATCCTGAAAGACGACAAGTTTAAAAAGTCGATTGAAGCCGACTTGAAACTCGCGCAGGACCTTAACACGAAACTTACAAATATCCTTAATCTCAAAAAGCGGCTGAACACCGAAACGACCCAGCAGATTGTCAATGCTGAAAAGGTGCGTCAAGCCGAGGAGCGCACGGCCCAGGAAATTGCCAAGACCGCGCTCCAGCAGCAAAAAGTCGCTACCGAGGTTGAGCGCACCCGCATACTCCAGGAGCGGCACACCGGCGCGGCCCGGCAGACCACAGCGGAATATACCAACATGAAATCCGTCCTCCGCACGCTGTCCCAGCTTACGGGGGTGGCGTTTTCCGTCGTTGGGCTCCGTCGTTTCCTTGAATCCCTTGTTGACATTACCGGCCAATTTGAGGTTCAGCGAATGGCGCTCCGAAATATGCTCCAGGACATTGACGGCGCGGATAAGATTTTTGAGGACCTTTACCGCTTCTCCAGCGATTCGACTTATCGCTTCTCCGAGCTGGCTAAATACGCCAAACAGCTGTCCGCTTTCAATATCGACAAAAATAACCTGCTGGAAACTACAAAGATGCTCGGCGACGTTGCCTCCGGCGTGGGCGTTTCTATGGACCGCTTGATTTTGGCCTACGGTCATGTTAAGTCCTCCGGATTCCTTCGTGGTATTCAGCTCCGTTCTTTCTCCCAAAACGGCGTGCCGATTCTTGAAGAGCTGGCGAAAATGTTTGAGGAAACCGAGAAACGGGCCGTTTCTTTGGGTGACGTGTTCGACCGCATGATGAAGCGGGAAATCCCGTTTGAAATGGTCGAGGAGGCGTTCCGTCGCATGACTTCCGAGGGTGGTAAGTTCTACCAGATGCAGGAGGTTTTGGCAAAGACGCTCGCCGGTCAGATTAACATTCTCAAAGGCCGTTGGGAAAATATGCTTGCGGCTATCGGGCAGGCTAATTCCGGTATCTTAAAGGGCGTTGTAAGCGACGTTTCCAACGCGCTCTTGCATTATGAGAACTTTGGTAAAACCGTTCTCGAGCTTGTTTCCGTGTTCGGCGCTTATCGCGTTGCGCTTTTGCTGGCCGAAGGTGCTGCAGCCGGTCTTACGGTAGCGGAAACCGCCCAAATCGGCGTAATGAACGTGCTTAACAAGACTATCCTCGCCAATCCTTACGCCATGCTTGCCGCCGCCATTGTAACCGTAGGAGCGGCAATCTATAAGATGATTGACGGTATGCAGGAGGCGACTGCGATTCAAAAGACGCTGAACTCCGAGCAAAGTAAATACACGACCGACCTTATTACCGGCCGAAACGAGCTGGACCTGCTTTACGGTAAGCTCAAACTTGCCGCCGAGGGAACCGACGCATACAACGCCGCTGTTCGTGCGATTCAGTCCCGCTACGGGGAGTATATCAATCAGCTTCGCGCCGAGGGTGTTGAGGTTTCTAACCTTGCTAATATCTACGACCAGCTCCGGCAAAAGGTTGAAGATGCGGCTAAAGCCCGATTTGTCGCGTCTGCCCGTGCCGCCCTGGACCAAACCTATGGCGAGGAAATCGGGGGCATTATGGATAAAAACGGGCGATTCTCTTTTGTCCGTGCAGCAAATGCGCTTGACCTTGACGCAAAGGAGCAGGGCTTCTTGAAAATGCTTATCGGCGGCGTAAGTTCCGAGCAAGAACTCCGCGCTTTGGCGGAGGCCGCGTCTTTGTTTGAAAAGATTGATAACGGCTGGGTGAGCTACGGCGCTGGCGATACCGGCCCCGTAAAAGCCGCCGTGTATATTGAAAACCTCCGAAAGCGCGTGGAGGCCCTCAATGCCGAATACAATAACGGGCTCGACGTTATCAAGTCGTTTAGTGATGCTCTTGTTTCGCCCGGAGAGGACGGCGGGGCAACCGAGAATGAGGTTTACAAAATTGCGTCTATCGTTGAGGGGATTAAGCGCGTTGACAAGGATATTAAGGCTATCCGCGATAAGGCAAAGAACGGCTCGATTACCGCCGACGAAAAGACGGAGCTCGCCGGTCTTGTAAAGGACCGCAAGGAGCTGACCGACCTCTATAAGGAAATCATGGGGGTTGATTACGATAAAGACACCCGAAACGGCGAGTCTGCCGCCGAAAGGGCCCAGCGTATCGCAAGGGAGGACCTCAAACAGCGTATTCAACTGCTGGAGAAGTACCGCTCCGAATACGAAAAGCTCGTCGCCATTAAAGGCGGTGACGAGGGCACTGCTATTTCGTGGCTTGTTGATTTCTACAAAAAACCGCAAATCACCTTTGTAAATCTGGACGGCCAAATTGAAACCCTAATTGCGGACCTGCGCAAACTCGGCAAAGAAGGTAACGACGCAGCAGACGCAATCGAATCCCGGCTCGGTATGGACGCTGTAAGCAAGCTGGAGAAAGCCGATAAGGCGGCAAAGAAAGCCGCCGATGATTACGCGAAAGCCGAGCAGAAGATTACCGATTATTTGGCAAAGGATTTTGGCGTTGAGGGCGAGCGCGTCGCGGCAAAGGTGACAAAAGCCCTTGCGGACCTCAATACTAAAAACGCCGGGGTTGAATCCAACTATACAAAACTTGTTTCCGACCTCGAAAAAGAGCGCCAAAAAGTCGTAAGTGACTATATTGCCGAGGGCCATTCGCAAGACGAAGCAAACGCCTATTGGGACACCTACCGCGAGCGCCGCAAAACCGAAATCCGCGACAAAGCGAACGAGGAAATTGAGCAGAATAAGCGCGTCACGAAAGAGCGTATTCGCAACATGGCTAAAGAGCTGTTCAACGAACAAATGGAAGGGTTCGACCTTACGGATTGGACCGACAAGACCATTTCGCAGATTCAAGCCATACGCGAAGCTATGGAAAACGTCAATCTGCCAGACGACTTGAAAAAGTCTTTGAGCGATGACTTTGAGATAGCGAAATTGCTCTTTGAGGAGCTGAAAAAGATTGCCGGTGAAAATATCGAAAACACCGTAAAGCCGGAAGAGGGTAAAGCGTGGGTCCGAACCGCACAGCAGATAGCGAGCAACATGAGCAAGGCCGCCAGCTCTATGTGCGAATTTGCCGAGGCTACCGGAAACGTGGCGCTTGCGGACGTTGCTTCTGCCGTTGGTGCTATCTCTGAAACTTTGAGTGCCGCCGCAGCGGGCTTTTCTGCCGGTGGTGTTTGGGGCGCTGTAATCGCCGGTGTGCTGGATATTTTCACGCAGATTATAAGCTCCGTTTCGGAAGCAGAGGCCGAAGCCCGCAAGCTGCGCGATAGGGTCCGCGAAATCCGCTACGAGGTAGAAATGACGAACTACGAAAATCGGCTCGAGGACGGCGTGAACGGACTGTTTGGCGAGAACTTTATCAAGGGCGTTAAGAACGCAATCGACGGAATTTCGGAGGCTAACGAGCAGATGAAAAACGCCTGGGGCTATATGTACAAATACAAGCAATATGTACGAATGGGCTCCGATGCGCCCTTTGGATATTGGCCTCTTTTGAGCCAAGAACGCGGCGACGCGGCTATTGTTACAAGCCACTCGTTCTGGAACGGCAACTCCTGGGCGCACCTTTCCGAAATCGCCGAACAGCTCGGCATGGAGCTTTATGGCGAAGGCGGCTTTATGAATCCAGAGCTGATTAAGAAGGTAATTGAGCTGTACGGTGGACTGAATGAGCACGCGCTTGATTGGCTCAAACAAGAGCAAGAGGCTGCCGAAAAGTACAACAAAGCTATTGAGGAAATCAAGAAGGCTACAACGGAATTGTTTAATT
This sequence comes from Fibrobacter sp., assembly GCA_017550445.1. The sequence continues at coordinate 31,408 of JAFZOV010000179.1, read as the reverse complement.
CCCTTGCGTCCGACATGACGACGGAATTTATCGACAATTTCAAGGAAATGGGAAACGCCGTTGAGGACCTGGGCTCCGTCTTTGAAAGCCTCGGCGAAACTATCCTTCGTAGCCTGCTGCAGTCCTATATCCTTGACGAAATCCTCAAAAAGTACGAATCCGAAGCCCAAAATGCTTTGAGGAGCTATGCCGCTGGCGATATGACCCCGGAGGCATACGCCGCGTGGCTGCACGGTTTTACCGAAAGGGTGCAAGACGACGCGGAACGTAACTCCGATGCGATTAACTCCATGATTAACGCATTTGCAGAAAGAGGGCTTTTGGGAATGGGCGACGAAAGCGGTTCCAGCAGCAACAGCCTCGGCAACGGCATTAAGTCTATCACCGAGGAAACCGCGTCTTTGCTGGCCTCCTACTTGAACGCTATCCGTGCGGACGTTTCCTTCATGCGGGCGCTCCAGGAAAAGGGCTGGGAGAGTATCGAGGCGCTGGCTGGCGTAATCACCCCGTCCCTCGCCGAATACGTCCAGCAGATTGCCGCGAACACCTACAACGCCTCGCAAGACACGGCGGCTATTCTTGCAGAGCTTCGCTCCGTGATTGGCCCCGCCGGTACGACCGGGGACGTTTTGAGGGTCGAAACGGTGTAACACGTAACGCTCTATAAATTAGGGCGTTACGCTTTCTCAAAATCAATACATTTCAATACTTTTTGCCCCTTATAGGGGCAAATTGCTTAAAATTGCAACGCTATGTTGTACGTTCCTTCCATATCCGACTATAAGCCGTTCTACCTTCAGTTTGAAACCGGCTTTGCTATTGACATTCTCCAAAACTACTCCGTGATAGTCCGTGCGCATGATTATCCGGCGGCCCTCAAAGTCAAGGAGCCGTACAAAAATCAATGGAAAGACCAGCACGGGGACGAGGAATATATCTCGCCTTTGGGGTTGAATTTTGAAGCCTTTACGTTCAAGCTGGAGTGCGTTATTTTCGCTCGCGGGGCCAGCGACGACGCGGCTATCGCGGAGCTCAAAACGGCTATCCGCAATTTCCAAATGGCGTTGTCGCAGGGCTTTATGAAAACCTACGACGCTTACACGGGCTTCGGGTTCCGGCAGGTGCGCTTGCAGGAGTTCCCACAGCCGGAGGAGGACGCTTATTCGGTATGGAACGGGTGCACCCGGGTTCTTTTCCAGGTCGTACTGAAAGTCAACGACCCGGTAACGAGCATGGTTTACAATCCGGCAAATCACTTTATCGTGGAGGGTTAGGCTATGGCAAGATTCGACATTATCCAGAATAACGCGCCAATCGCAAACGGAGCGCCCACGTTCACCGGTACTTACATGAAGCCCGGCGCTTTGACGTTCCGGGAAATCGCCTCTCCGAGTCCGATAAATTGGCGTATCGGCGCTTACGTGGACTACTCCCGTACCGGCCTTCGTTACTATCTCTATAATATTCCCCAGGTCAAGAAGCAGGCTGGTTTCAAGACTCACGGGGCGGCATACGTGTATCAGAACGTACAACTGCACGATGCGTCCTATGAGCTTGAAATCTGCCCCTTCCGGGATTTGGTTGCAGGTGATAACCGGGTGCATTTCTCCACGCAAAGCGCGATAAGCGTTTTCGACGACGTGGCCGGTATTGCCGAGCGGATTCAAGCCTGCCTCGATAACTTCCACCCGAACGCTTGGCTGGTCCGGCTGGCGACGCAGCAAATGGGCGCTTCTACGGAGCTTTTGGCCCTTATGGAGGAAGAGCGCGAATTTGTGGTTTCCGGCGTTTCGCTGATTGGTGTTCTCGAAAAGGTCTATGAGATTTGGCCCGAGGTGGGTTGGGTTTATTCCTTTGAGAACGGCCAGCACGTCATTACGATTGGCGGGGCCGGGCTTAACGGGAACGGCGACGCATACCAATACGGACGCGGCCACGGTCTTAAAGCGCTGACGAAAACCGCCGCTAATACCGAGGAAATTGCCAATCGGCTATATGTTTACGGCTCTAACCGTAATATGCTGGCGAATTGGTATAACAAGCTGGAAATCCACGGCGCTGAATCCGTCGATATTCAAAACCTCATGCTGCCGGTCAATGCCGTAGAGGGTAGCGCCGTTAAGTACGTATATAACGGGCAGATTTACACCTACGACGGCCATATTTACACGTTCCCCGGCCCGATGAGCCACTATTCCGGTTGGGGCCTTACTGACGGCCTCCCGGACCCCGCAAAGGCTTTTATCGAGGACGCGGCTTCTATCGCGGCCCGCGGGCTCCGTGCAAAGAGTATCTACTTTGACGGCTCCGGCGACCTGAAAGAGATTTACCCGACGATTGAGCGCGTGACTATCGCCGAGGTCCGTGCGGCCAGCCCGGGCTACGTACCGGCGCAAAGTTGGCCCGATTCCCAGCGCGTCGATGAGGTCTATTCCTGCCAAAATCCGGCTGATACGGGCCTTGCTTCCAACACTACCGGTAAAGCGTATTCGCAAAAGGAAGAGGAAGATTTCGCCGGTAACGGCTCCGGCAACGTGAGCGCTTCTTCCCAGCACCGGATTGAACTTTTCTCAAAGAATATCACGCCCGACGAATACAGCAAAATGAAGCTGGACGTTAGCGTTAAGATTAACGGTAATGTTACGACCGAGTGCGAAAGCGCTTATGTTGAGCTTCGCGTTGGCTACCTTGCGCCGGGTGCTCATTCCGGTACTTACTACCGCGAAACAATCACGGCAAAAAACAACGACGAGGGCGGGTTCCGATTCTCCGGCGGCGAGTTCACATTGGACGAATTTCAGATTGCGTCCGGGACCGTATTTGAGGTGAGCGCCGCGCTGATTATATCGAACACGGAAGGAACGGCGGCAAAGAGCTACAACTACGCTTATGACGCTTATATGGAGGTTAAAATCTCCAACTACCGCGCAAAGACGTTCATAATGACAATCCCGCAAATCGGTTTTGACATTTCCGAGCAGGCGGCTTTGGGCGAGGGCATGACGCTTGCCTTCCGGTCCGGCGCTTGCGCTGGCCGCGAGTTCAAGATTAAAAACGTGACCTACCGGCAGGCTACCGACACATGGGAGCTTGAAGTAATCCGTTCAGAGGACGAGTCGCTCGCTCAATGGTTCCCGAATAGCACCTATCAAATTGCCGCTGGCGACCACTTTGTTTTGCTGGATATTGCCATGCCGGGAATGTATATCTCGATTGCCGAGAAACGGCTCCTTGCGTCCGCGCAGGAGGTGCTGGCAGACACGGCAAAAGAACAATGGCAATACACCCCGGAAATCGACGCTAAATTCATGGTCGAGAGCGGGCGCGTCCTTCTTCCCGCCCAGAACATTACGCTGGAAGATGATATTGTGCCGAGCGGCCCCACCCGGATTTTGATTGATTCGGTGACTATCAGCGAAAGCGAGGCCGCGATTCCGACCTACAAAGTGACGCTCCGGGACAAAAAGAAAAAGTCCTATTCCGACAAAGCCTCCGTAACGCCGGTTTCGTCCCGTTCGGTCGAGGAAATCACGACTACGACCACAAACACGACCGACACCTCTGGCGGCGGTTCGGGCTCGGGCCACACGCACGAAAACAAGGCCGATTTGGATAAGCTCGGCGTTGACGGCCTTTATGTGACGGTTAACGGCGCGAAGTCCCAGGCGGGATTTGCCGATAGGGCCGCAGAGGCCGATGATGCAGACCGGGCCGATTACGCCACCGACGCAGCGCACGCAGATACCGCGGACGAGGCCACCCATGCGGCCACCGCCGACGACGCAACGCACGCCACCAATGCCGACCTTGCAACGCGGGCCCAAACGGCAGATTACGCGCTGGATTCCGACAAGTGGGATAACGCGCAATTCGGCGACTATCTTAATCAGCCGGTCCGCTCTACCGACGACGTGGCTTTCAACAAAGTTACAACGCCTACGGTCGTTTCCCGAGATATAAAGAGCCCCGATTTCACCACCGGCCCGCTCGGTGCTGGATTCCGGCTGTATAAGCCCACGAACGGGGACGCGGCGCTGGAGCTGGACGAGCTGACCGTCCGTAAGACAATGAAAGTCTATGAGCTGATTATCCAGCAGCTCAAATACCAGGGCGGCATGATTATCTACTCCGCCGCCTCGGGCGTTTGCACCCGGGTTGAGGAGCTGGAAACCGGCTATAAGTGCTACCTTGACACCAAAGAGGACGGAAACGGCAATATCCAAGAGCCGAATCAGTTTGTCGTTGGCGACCAAGCCCGCTGCCAGCGGTTCAACCTCGGCACGACCACAGCCAAATACTATTGGCGACTTGTTACCGCTGTTGGTGATGATTATATTATCCTCTCCAAGACCGACTGCGACACCGGCTCCGGGGTTCCCGCCGCCGGGGATAATATCGTGCAGGTGGGCCACCGGACGAACACCAACCGCCAAAGCGTCAAGGTAACGACGGTGATTGACAATAACTCCCCGCGTGACGACTACTACAAGGGAATCAACTCCTACAACCTTACGGGCAAGCTGATTACCACCGTGGGCGTTCGCAACGGCGAGGTTGGCGTGTTCACCCAGAACGGAGAATTTACGGGCCGGGTGACTATCACCGGCGGCTCCGGCTTGCAGGCGCTCGACGAGTGGCAGGATTTGTCGGACTCTATCGCTGACGCTGCGCAGGCCGCGGCTGATGCACAAGCCGATGCGGATAGGGCCAATGCCGCGCTGGAAGAGTGGGCCGACGACGGGTATATTTCCCCCGTCGAGAAGGAGCCGCTCTCTAACCAATGGACCGACGTTCGCAACGAATACTCGCAGATTATCGCCGACGCTACCCGCTACGGCGTAAGTTCGTCTGCCTTTACGGCGGCTTACACGCTGGCAAATGCCGCGTTCCAAAAGTACACGGCCAATCCGGAGCAAAGCACGGCAAAGGAAGCCGATTACGCCAATATTGGGGCTTATTACACGTCCCGCGCTACGATATTGAGCTCTATTGCCGCCGCCGCGAAGGGTCTTGCTGATACCGCGCAATCGACCGCTAATACGGCTGTTTCTAAAGCCGACGCAGCCGCCCTTGCTGCTCAAACCGCCCAAGCAAAGGCCGATGCAACCGCCGCTGCCCTTGCGCTGCTGAACGACGACACGGTGCTCGACCAAACGGAAAAGAATGTGATTCGTACCGAGTGGATTACCATTAACGGAACGGAAGATTTGGGCCGCACCGGGGCAAAGGGCTCTTACATAACCACTAAAAACCTTTTCTCGCAGTACAGCTCCCTCGGAGGCCGCGTTAAATACGTCTATAATGGCCGTATTTACACTTTCGACAACGTAGTGTATTCTTATGCCGCTATCGGCGTTTCGGCCCTTGACGCGGCTTATATGGCCCTCCGTGAGTTCCTGCGTTCCGTCGGACTGAATGACCGGGAAACCGTCTTTGAGGGATTCGACCGGGCGCACTTCTCCGACCTGCTGACCGACTACTACGACGCAGAGCTCCTTGTCAATGACAATATCAACAAGGCTATCCAGCGCCAAATCGAAGATACGAAGGCCGAAATCCTCGCCGATATTACCACGTTCGAGAGCGCGATTCAGGAAACTATCGACGAAATGCAGGCGGTGCTGGATAACACCATTGAAACGTATTTCTATTCCGGTGTTCCCACGCTGAATAACCTCCCGGCCTCCGGCTGGCAGCCAAATGAATATGAGAGCCACCTCGGCGACTTGTATTACGACGATGATACCGGCAACGGCTACCGGTTCCAATTCGACGATGCGAATAACACGTACTATTGGAATCTCCTGCAGGACTCCGTGGCAACCGCTGCGCTCGCTGCCGCCCGTGCCGCCCAGGACACCGCAGACCACAAGCGCCGCGTGTTTGTCGGCCAGCCTACCGACGCGGACGCTTACGACGTGGGCGACCTTTGGCTGCACGCCACTATCGGGGTCTATTCCGACGAAACGCTCGTTTGTCGCACCGCAAAGGCCGCAGGCGTTGCGTTCAACGCGAACCATTGGACCACGGCCACGAAATATACCGATGATACGGTAGCTAATGCTGCCCAGGCCGCCGCCAATGCGGCTCAATCCTCCGCCGATAGTGCCGCCAATGCCGCCTCCCGGGCCCAATCGACCGCCGACAATGCGGCCACCGTTGCCTCCGGAGTGAGCACGCGCCTTGATAATTGGGCTGACGACGGCTATATTGCGCCGACCGAGAAGCTCGGGCTCAAACAGCAGAAAGAGGAAATCGACGCTGACTACGCGGAAATTATCGCTGACGCGGCACGGTACTCCGTTACGACGACTACTTTTGTAGCTGCCTATAACGCCGCTGTAACAGCACTTAACAAGTACTCTGCAGCCACGCCGGAGCTGATTGCTGTTGAAAGCGATTTTGCCAATATCGTAGCCTACTACGACGCTCGTTCGACTATCCTTAACACGATTGCCGTTGCCGCAAAGAAAGTCGCTACGGACGCACAAGCCGCAGCAGATGCGGCCCAGCAGACGGCCACCGCCGCCGGTAGTGCCGCCGCCCTGGCTCAAACCGCCGCCGCCAACGCGGCCGCAGCCGCAGCCACGGCTCAAAGCACGGCCAATTCCGCAAAGAGTATTGCCGAAGCCGCCCGCGACAAGCTCGCCACATGGGGCAACGACGGGTATATTTCCCCGACCGAGAAAACCGCGCTGAAACAGCAATATAAGGACGTTCAAACCGAGCGCGACCAGATTGTAGCCCAGGCCGCCGATTACTCCGTTTCCACTACGTCCTATTTGAGCGCCTATACCAACGCGATAGCCGCGTTCCAGAAGTACACCGCCGCCAGCCCCGAATCTATCCAGGTTGAAAACGACTACGCGAATATCGCCGCCTATTATGACGCTCGCGCGACTATCCTCGAGGCGATTTCCGACGCGGCCCGCCTTGTTGCCGATAACGCCCAGCAGACAGCCGACGACGCGGCCACCCTTGCACAAAGCGCAAAGGACACCGCGGAGGCCGTTGCTGCGGCTCTCGAGCAAATCAACCTTGACGACGTGCTGGACCAGGCCGAGAAAGAAGCTATCCGTACCACGTGGACCGGAATTAACGGCATTGTTTCTACCGGCGCGTTGGGTAAGACCGGTACTTACTATGCCGCCAAGCAGATGATTCAAGCCGCGTCCCACACCGGGCTCCCGGTGAAATTCTCCTACAACGGGAAGATTTACACCTTCCGGGGCGCGTATGACGAGCAGACGCAGACCTATGGCCGGGTCATTTACGACTACAACAACATGGGCGAAAATGCCCTTGATGCGGCCTACCTTGCGCTCCGCGAGTACCTTAACGCGGTCCAGCTCAATATCGACGGGCCGTTTGAGGGATTCTCCCGCGAGGTTTACGCGGCGCTCCTGCGCGATTACGACGTGGCACTGAATAACGTAATGCAGGTGCTGACCGACGTTGCAAAGAAGGCTGCCGACGACGCGCAAACGACCGCAAACCAAGCTCTTTCGGACGCGCAAGCCGCCGTTGGCGAGCTGACTCTTTGGGGTGCGGACGGCGCTATTTCCCCTATGGAAAAGCGCGGCCTCGTTCAAATCAAGGCCAATATCCAGGAGGAGCGAGATACCCTTGTTGCGAAGGCTACGCTCTACGGACGCGATTACACCGACTTTGCGCAGGCGACCACCCGGGCATTGACCGCGCTTAATAAGTACACCGCAGACTTGACGACCACGCAGGCCCGCGACGCTGACTATGAGTATATCGCCGCGTGGTACGGCTATCGTGATACGCTGGCCGAGTCTATCGACGCTTACGAAAAGTCGCTGATTGACGCAAAAGCCGCGTCCTCCGACGTTGCGTATCTCACGCAGGCGCTCGCGAAGGACGACACGGTTATTGCTGGCGGTATGGTGTTGTCCTCGTTTATCGGAGTGAAAGAAAACAACTCCGTCAAGGCGGCTATCAACGCAAGCGGCGATATTGCTGGATTCAGGGAAACTACCCACGGTATTTTGATGATTGCCGCGGGCATTACCAACCTTGCAACCGCCGCCACAACCGCAAAAACCCGCATTTTTGAGGACGGAACGATTGTAACTAACAGCCTCTACGCTTTGAACGGCGGTATTATTGGCGGGTTCGTAATTGGGACCACCTCGCTTTACAACGGCATGGCCTCCTTTGCCTCCGCTGACGACGGGGTGTATTTGGGTACTGACGGTATCGGCCTCGGTGGTGGTAAGTTCCGCGTTTCCGCGGCAGGTGCGCTGTATTCCGTTTCCGGCCTTATCGGCTCGTTCCATATCGGGCAAACGTCGCTTTACAACGGCATGGAGTCTTTAGCCGACACCACGCACGACGGCGTGTATATCGGAACTGACGGTATCGCATTGGGTAAGGGTGCTTTCAAGGTTACAAAAGCAGGTGTTTTGACCGCAAACAACGCAACTATCAGCGGGGCCATTACAACGAGTAACCTTACTGCTACCGGCGGTACTATCGGTGGATTCACGATTGCTACCGACCACCTCGGTATCGCGGGGTCCCAGCCAACGCCGAGCGGCTCGCCAAGCTCTAACGACAATGGTATGGCGCTGTACGCAAACTATTTGCAGTTTAAGCGCAGTAATAGCAACGTCAAGGCGCGACTTACTATCGGCGGCTCGGTGTACGGGGATAGTTATGTTGGTGGTAAGGCCGTGGAGGCGTGGCTTGACGGGCTCGGCAATACGCAAAGTCTGCCGATTTATGGTATCGGCATGAGCCTTAACGTAACCAGATTCCAAAAGAATATTGCGATAGATTGCGTGAGCGGCATGATTTCCGGCTTGCGTCCACTTGTTTATTATTCTACGGGTGGATTTATCTATACGGATAGGATTGCCTCCGACTATCCTACAAGGGCGCACACGATAATCGTAAACAACACCGGACAAAACGGAACGCTCTATGTTTCCTCGAGCCCGCAAGACGGAGAGGAATACTTGTTTGTTCACATGACAACCAACGCTTTTTATATCTCCCCGAGGGATAGCGTGCACCCGATTTGGGTACAGCACGAAAATCAATGGCACGTTGGAATGAACGTAACAAGTATCAGCTCTACCGCGCGTGAAATGTGCCTGCTGATATATAACGCATCTATGACAGCAACAATTAACGGAACGACCTACACCGGTTGCTGGATTTGTCAATTCTTCCATAACTAAAAATAAGAACAATGCCAAAAATTAACTTTCAGCACTTCAAAATGTTTCAAGATATTGCCCATGAGCAAATCGTAGAAACTGACGCAAGAAAAGAGCTCGCCGACCTGCTTTACAAAAACGTAAACGGCGTGGCCTCCCTTGACCTTGCTATGCGCATCTTCAAATCCGAGGGCCCCCTGGAACTATCGGACGAGGATATGGCTATTCTCCGTCCGTTCGTCGAAGGCGGATTTACACCGGCGTTTATCGACTCCTTTAACTCTAACATTATCAATAATTAAAGTCTATGCCAGCAGCAACTGAAACCCCCGTAACCGATTTGACGGTTTACAGCGACCCCGCCCTCGTTGCAGGGAAGGCCGTATTGCTCCATGACAAGACCACCGGCGACGCAATCAGCTTTGACGCTGAAAAGCTCGTCGCGGTCGCAAAGGACCTCTCCATGTTCACCGTGGACGGGACCTCTCTCATTCTCCGCGAAACCGCCAACTGCTATGTTGTGCGCACCGCTGGAGTCTATAAGTTCCCGCTTGTGTACGGAAACGGTATCAAGCGCGGCGTTGCCAATACCGCAGCATACACCCGCCAAGGCTCGACCTATACGGCTGATTTCGTGAACCACCTCGGCAACACGATTACCTCCCCGTATATCGAGAAAAACGCCAACTGCCAGCCCGCCACCGCAGGCCTCCTTTGGCAGACCGGCCAAAGCCTTATCACCAGCGTATCGCTCGTTGAGGGCGGCGACTGCAAGTACATTCAGTTCACCGTGGGCAGCGTGCCCGCCACAAACGGACTTGCCGTGCTGTTCGTCAAGGATTCCGGCGGCAATATCATGTGGAGCTGGACCATTTGGCTCACCTCCGACGCACTCGGCCCGGAAAACTTCACGAATCACACCGACGTTGCCTACAAGCTCATGAGCGAGAACCTCGGTACGATTTGGAACGAGGCCCGTACCCGGTGCTGCAATCCTCATTACCAATGGGGACGCAAGGACCCTATGGCCCCGCCAGCATCGTACTCGTCCTCTTCTCAAATGACGCTCTACGACATTAACAACGCCGTTTACACCGGATTTGGCGTGCTGGGCGCTGATTCCGACCAGCTTTCCACAAAGACGGTCGCCAACGCCATTAAGAACCCCAATTTGTTCTTTACGCGCTACGACCAGACGAGCCATAATTGGAATAACCTTACGTGGTTCAACAACTTCTGGAACGCGGCGATTACCGGCGGCGGTGATAACACCGGTGACAATCAGGACAGCGCCGTAAAGACCATTTACGACCCGTGCCCGGTCGGCTTCATGCTGCCCGCTGGCCGTGCGTTCACCGGCTTTACGACCACCGGTTCTAACTCGTCCGATTCTACGCAGTTCAATGTTGTTGGCTCCTGGGCTAACGGCTGGAGCTTCATGCGTAACGCGAGCGACGCGCAGGGTAACTACTTCGCGGCTTCCGGCTACCGGGACGGCGGTAGTGGAGCGTTGACGGACGTGTCGAGCCTCGGCTACTATTGGAGTTTTGCTCCGATTAGCCAGGCCAACGCCCGCTACCTCCTCTTCTTCAGCGGCGCCGTGGGCCCGTTGTACAACAGCCGCCGTAGCTACGGCTTTTCCGTGCGCCCGTGCCGAGAATCTGATTAAAACCTTTAACCCCCTGCGCCCTTACCGTGGGCGCAGGGACTAACTACCAGCCAGCCATGTTCGATTTCCATATAATCAAACATTCGAGAGTAACCCTTTTGAATAAGCGTAGCGAGTCCGTAATCAAAGAGATACAAGACTTTGATTTATCGAGCGCCACGCCGGTTGATTGTATGAACTTTGTCCGGAAACTTAAAGAGCGCTATGGACGCACACCAGCTACCCGTTTATAACTCCGCCCGCCAGCTGTATATCCAGCTCGAAAGGAGTACGCAAAAGGTCCCGAGGAATTTCCGTATGCACCAGCTTTCACAGCTTCAAGAGCTTGTGTTCGGCATAATGGAGAATATCATTTGGGCCAACAAGTACCAGGAGGAAGATAAATCAAGCCGCCATGAGTTTATCATGCGTAGCTTGCGAAATCTTAACTTCTTCGAGGTCCGCGTGCGGATTTATTACGACCTGCACATTATCGGCAAGGAGGGTTATGCAGCAATCATGCGCCTTGAAGCGGACGTTGAAAGACAACTTAACGGCTGGGCTGAATCAACGAAATGCTAACAAACACAAGCATATCGGGAGGTTGTTGGACCGGGAACGGCGGTCGTGCTTTTCGTAGCAACTGCCGTCATGGGTTCAATTTAATTCAGCACGCTGCGCCTTGCAAAAGGCCCACTATTACAAGGGACGAGCTCCCCGAAGTCTGCATTTCCGTCAGCGTTAAGTCGCTCCCGGATTTACATTCATTCAAGACAGCGTGCTCAAACACGGGTGCTCTTGCACAAAGCCCCCGCGCGTTTGTGCTGTTCGCGGCTTCCGGCTACCGGAACAACGGTAGTGGAGCGTTGACGAACGTATCGAGCAACGGCAACTATTGGAGTTTTGCTCCGATTAGCCAGACCAACGCCCGCAACCTCAACTTCAACAGCGGCAACGTGAACCCGTTGAACAACAACAACCGTAGCAACGGCTTTTCCGTGCGCCCGTGCCGAGTATTAGATAAACCAATAAGCCGCCGATATGCTTTTTATGAAATAAACATGATATATTCTTTCGAGGAAATACACCGCCTTACGGTCTTTGGCTATCTCAAAGCGCGGGAACACGAACGGTCCGAAGCCGAGCCGCTCAAATTCGAGCTGGTGGTAGAAACGGGCCTCCGGGAGCTCGCGTGGGACTTGTTCAAACGGCGGTGGAGTCCCGAACCGCTGGACTTCTTTGTGCTTACGGAACCCTCCGTGAGAGAAGTCTTTGCACCCCAATTCCGGGATAGAATAGTAAGTCATGTGCTTTTCTCTATTCTCGAGCCGATTTACAACCGCTTGTTTATCTACGATAGCCATTCCTGCAGGGCCGGTAAGGGAACGCTTTTCGGAATAAATCGGTTTGAACACCACTTGCGCAGTGTAACCAACAACTTTATGCGCGACGCTTATTGTCTAAACATTGATATTTCGGGCTATTTCATGTCGATAGACCGAATGATACTCTATAATATGATTTGCGCCGATTTGGCGAAATTCCGGGCCCGTTTCCCCGAGGCGATTGACTATGGCTTTACCGACTATATGCTGCGGGCCTTTTTGTTCCGCAATCCGCTGAAGGGCTCCCGCTATCATGGGAATCCGAATCTCCGTCGGCTCGTTCAGCCAAACAAGAGCCTTTTCGGCCAGCCGGAGGGTGTTGGCCTCCCGATTGGTGACGTGATTAACCAGCTCAAAAGCAATATCTACCTTAACCCGTTCGACCAATTTGTGAAACGGGTGCTGAAAATAAAATGCTACGACCGCTATGTTGACGACTCCCGGCAAATGCACGAAAGCCGCGCATATCTGGAGGATTGCCTGGGCCGTAGCAAGGAGTTCCTTTGGAACGAACTCCATTTAAGAGTCAACGACCGCAAGACAAGCATAACCAGCGTCTATGAGCCGAACGTGTATCTCGGTGTCGTGTTCCTGCCGTTCCGCAGAATGGCGACGCCGAAATCCGTTGACAAGTTCAATGCGGCTATGAAAGCGCTCGATAAGAAGATAGCCGCCGGTAATCAAGTGAACCTTGAAAAAGAGCTGGCTATTGTCAATTCCCGGCTCGGTTATCTGCAGCACTTTGACGACGCAAAAGTAGTCGGGCACGCAATCGAGAAATCCGAGCACGCGCGAAAGGTTTTCCTTTTCACCGCGGACCGCAAGAAAGCAATCATCTTAAACCCTACATACAATGAAGTACCAATTTTCTGAACCGCAGCGCACCGCTGCCCTGAACAACGGTAAAATCCGTTGCTTCTACAACGAGGAAGTACACACCGAAACTGTGGAAACCGTGGACCCCGAAACCGAGGAAAAGGTGACGGAGGAAGTAACCACTTATTTGTACGACGCTGTGGACGTTGACGCTCTCGAAAAGGGTGTTATCGTTGACGCGCTGATTCGTACCAGCTATTCGCAGTCCGACGTGGAGGCTATCATGCGCCACAAGATTGCCGGTGACGAAGGCGCGGACGCAGAGTTTGACGCTTTCAACAGCTTTGCCGAGTCCTGCAAGGCAGAGGCTCGGCGCATCTTGGGGGATTAGGCCATGAACGAGGAATCCGCTTTCATCTTGCAGGGCAGCGTGGCCGCAACGGCCATAGCCTTCCTTCAAGCAACGGTATTGAGAATGATTCCCTATGCCGTACCGTCTGTCTTCCTGATTATCCTCGACCTGCTGTACGGCGTGAAAGCCGCAAAGCACCGGGGAGAGAGGGCCCGTCTTTCTACCGCCGTTCGCCGGAGCGTTACAAAGCTGTTCAGTTACCTTTGCTGGCTGGTGCTTGCCTCGGCCTCCGCCGTGGCGTTCCAACTGAATTGGATTGAATGGGCCGTACTTGGACTCGTTTACATTAACGAGCTTGCGTCTATCGTCGGAAACTATCTCGAAACAAAAGGCGTGGAGGTTTCGCTCAAAGACTTCTACCGCTGGGCTTTCAAGGCCGGGGCCGGTAAGGCTGGGCTGGAAGTGACCGCAGAGGACGCTGCTTCTATCATCAAGAACCGCGAGCGCGATTCTCGCGAACGGTTTGTTAAAAAATAATAGCCATGATTGAACTTCTTATCGAACGAAAGTGGCCCAAAGTCGAGTACACCATTGGCGCGTTCAGCGTCAATGGTGAACGCCTTTGCGAGTCGCTTGAAGATACCGACCGTGGGCTGGTATCTTCCATGCCTACCGGAGTGATTAACACCGTCAAGGTGTACGGCAAAACAGCAATCCCGAAAGGGCGTTACCGCGTCGTGCTCTCCGTTTCACCGAAATTCAACGGGCGCACCTGGGGTCGCAAGTACCGCGGGCTCGTCCCGGAGGTGCTCGGTGTAAAGGGCTTTTCCGGCGTGAGAATCCACCCAGGAAACAAAGCCTCCGATACGCTGGGCTGCCCTCTTGTCGGGCGAAACAAGAAAGTCGGCGAGCTGGTAGAATCCACCGCCTGCTACTACGCGCTTATGGATAAATACCTCATTCCCGCTCACGAACGGGGCGAGGAAATATGGCTGACTATCCAATAATGGGCGCTCAATCGAAAAGACCGGAGGACGGGTGGCGTAGGGACACTTTGATTACCTACGCCGCCTTCATCGTGCTTATCGCGCTGGCAATCTTATGTTCTCAATCCTGCTGCCCGAAGATTTACCGCGAGATAGTGGAGAAGGAAAAAATCGTGTATCGGGATAGCACGGCCTGGCGCGATAGCTTACTCTATGTGCCTATTCCGCTGGAATCCGGGCGGGTTATTGTGGCCGCAGGTGATACGGCCCGGAGGGAAACCTCCGTGGCTAAAGCGGAGGCGTGGGTTGACACGCTGGGGCATTTGAATCTCAATCTCGAAAACAAGCGCACGAAGCTCCCTTACGTCGCAAAAATACCGACGCGGATTATCCAAACGGAAATAACGCAAAATAAGGCCGAAATTTTAACGAAAGTCGTCCAGGCAGAGAAACCCTTATCGTGGTGGAAATCGTTTAAATTAGGGGCTTTTTGGTGGCTTTGCGGGGCTCTTGTGCTTTGTTTGCTGTGGATATTCCGAAAACTAATCTTTAAAGTAGCATTTTAAGCCATGCAATATACTATTTCCGAAACCAACCTTCACCTCGTCGATTCACACAAGGTAAGCAAATTCGCTTTTGGTAAGACCTTGCGCGAAATCCGGGACGAGCACCCCGAAAGCCGCGTTTGGGAGCGGTGTATGTGCTCGCTTTGCCTGGAGTGGACCGTTCATAATTTCCTTTACATGATAGGCTATGAGCGGGAGAGGACCGGCGACGCCGACCTCGACAACCCGTGCGACCGCCCGGAATGGCAGTATATCGTGCTGGGTATTATCATGTGGCCTTTTACTTTCAAAACAAAATAGCACAATGAAAGACTTTTTTAAAAAGATTTGGGACGCGATTAAGAATTTCGTATCGTCCCTCTGGAAGAAGGTAGTTGACCTTCTGCTCCGAATCCCGGTATCAAAGTACGTCTATTTCATTCTCGGAATGATTGCCTGCGCCTTCTTGGTAATAGTGTTCCCGGGTGCAATAGCGTGGCCGATTTTCCCGCTGGCTATGCTGGCTGCGATAATCTGCTTTATCCGGGTGTTTACAAACAAAGAGCCGAAATGGTGGAACGCCCTGGCGTTTGTGCTGGGCGCTTTCGTGATTCAGCTGTTTGCATGGATATAGCTTCGTTGGGCCAATCCAGCTCCGGTAATGCGAAACACGCGAGCTGTTGAAATCCAACGAAAAAGCCGGGGTGCTTAATTTGCACCTCGGCTTCATTTTGTATCCTCCGGCGAGCGCTCAGCGTTTGGATACGTTGTTGCGGGGGTGGGAAATGCTCAACCACGACCTCCGGGTTATGAGCCCGGCGAGCTTACTTCTGCTCTACCCCACAATTATATGTTTACGGAGGTGACTTGGTAAGCGGCTGGCGGTAGCTCTACTTTGCCAATGCGCTCCGTTTATTTCAAAGAAAAGACCGCGAAATATTCTGATTTTGCTTTACACGGCCTTTGTGACCCCGGAGGGGCTCGAACCCTCAACACCCGGGTTAAAAGCCCGGTGCGCTACCGATTGCGCCACAAGGTCAGTTGTTATTGACCCCGCAGCAAGGAGGCCAATCGGTTAGCGTTTATGTTTCAGATTCGTAATCACGGGTGCAAAGGTACGCAACAAAAATCAATAAAACAAGGCCCTCCGTGATTTTTTCACGAAGAGCCTTGCGGTTACATGGGCTCAATGAAGGCCCAATGAGTGATTTTGGCCCCGCGTGGTAGGCCAACCCAACCGCCGGCAAAGCTATCAAAGAGCCCCGGCGGCAAATAGCTCCACCAATGTTTGCCGTCATACCGGAACACGACGTATTCCATGTACGGCAACCCTACGACCCGGCAAAGAAAATCCGTATGGTCCCGGTTCACCGGCGCTGGCGGAGGGTAGTTTTCAAAATCGTGCCATTCCATAAGCTACATAATTGCGAGGAAAATCGGCTTATCCAGGTTTCGTAAGTCCGGCGAGTACTTTGGCCGAATAGCCTGGATTTCGTTATAGTCGAATCCATTATCGTATTTGAGTTCCAAATCATCGGACCCCTCCGGAAGCTGGGCTAAAAATTCCTTCAGTTCCTTAACCGTTATCATACCCGCTTAACGACAAAATTGTATGAGAAAATCTTGCGCCCCTCCGGCGTTTGGCCCTCTTCCGGTGCGCCAAATTCCCGGGCAAGGGAATCGGCCAGCGCGGCTGTTAGCTGTTTCTTTACGCCCTTTGCCATTAGCTTCTCGTTGTTGTACCGGTATTCGTCGGATTCGCTCACAACGTACATGGCCCTGACCGGCCTTACTTCCTGGCTTGTAAGGTCGTTTTCGTCTTTAATGCGCTGGGCCTCCGCCATTACTACGTTTGCGGCCCTCTCCCGAATCTCAATGATTTGCTGCAGGCGTTCAAGCTCGCTTTTGCGGGCTTTGAGGTCCTTTTCGATATTGCGGCTCTTGATTGCAGACCACATATTAAAAGCGGCCAGCGCTATAAGCACGACCGCGAGGATAATTATAGTTTCAGTCATTTTAGTTCTCTTTTAGCCATTCGTGAATTTTCCTCGAAATAACCGTGAATAGGTTATCTGATTTGAGGTTTGAAATAGTGATTTCGCCTTTTCCCGGGAGCCCGCGAAGGTAGGCCATAGCCATTCCGAAGGAATAGTCCCGGAGCCGATTCAGAACGTCGTTTGTTTCCGGCTCCAGAACGTCACCATACGGGGCGCGTCTTACGTGATAGTTTACGTTTTTCCACGCCGCGTTTGCGAATTGAGCAAAGATATGGGCCAGCATGAACCAGCTTACGTTTTTCTTTTGCTCGAAATCCACCCCGTCGAACATTTGGAGTATTCCACTTTGGAGCATGACAATCTCGTTTGAGATATATTCATACAGCGAGTCCATGAGGTCGGTTACTTCCTCTTGATTTTCGGCTGGAATGAGTGAGAAAAACGGGCGGTTAAACAGCGTATACTGCTTGTGCCACATGGCCGATTTTTGCTTTTGAGCGTGCCGTAGCGGCCCAATAGCCTTTTCCCCTTTCAGCTGGCATTGATAGGCTATATCAGCCAAAAGAAACGGGAGAATCGGCGCTATCGTGTCGCCTTTCGCGTGGACGCGACCAGCGCCCTTTAGCCCGAGCTCGCAAAGTTCTTTCTTTGTCATTTTTCGGGCTGTTTAACTACGTGAATATTGCCGTCTTTGTCGATATGCTTTTCGACTTCAACGAGCGACTCCAAGGACTTGTCTAACAGCTGCAAGGCGAATCCGGCGAGCATTCGTGCCGTCGATACAAGCTGCGCCGGGGTCCACTTATCTTTTAGTTCGCCGTCCTCGAAAACGGAAAGCGTCGCATCTGCTGGCCCGTGACTTCCGGGCTCGTCGTCTTTATCTATATCTATTTCGATATAGATTTCTCTTTTTACCATTGAAATTCCTCCTTGAATTTTTCGCGGAGCTCCCTTTCGTATTCGGCTCCGCCTTGAATAAATCCGTTAATAAAGATTGTCACCGGGTCTTGGTCCGGGAACTCTTTGCAATAGCGCTTGGCTTTTTGCTCTAACTCTGCGTAGGTCATACCTGCATACCCTCCGGATATTTCGTTTCCAGCGGGCGGTAGTCGTCACCTGCTTTCTTGCCGCAAACGGGGCAGACCATATCCGGGATTACGTTGTGGTGAAAATGCGCGTCGTCATAGCCGGAGCCCTCGTGGGTGTGGCCGCAGTGCTCGCACTCATAGATAGCGTAGAAATCGCGGCGATTCTGGCTGATAATCTTTTTAATTTTCATGGCGTAGTTTGTATTCGATTAGAGAAACGAGCGACCGGATAGCATCTTCGCCGGTATCTTCGTCAGAAAAGACGAACGGAATACCTAAAGTGCGGGCCGCGTCCCAAAGTGCCGAAAGGCTCCATGCCGGGAGCCCATTGGGTGTTACTTCGCCGTTGAACAGCTCAACTACCGGCCCGTCCTTTGTCGGGACTGCGTTGTACTGCATATCGGCGGTATTTTGCTTTATCCCCGCGTCAATCAGCCGCTGGGATTGTTCTTGACTTGTGGCCGTCATATCTCAAATAATTTCGGGAGTCCCTTGTTTTTCTCATAGCGTTTCCGCTCGGTTTGGAGATACGGGCAAATGTCGTGACTGCAAGCGTCAATAGTCCGCTGGGCTATCGGCTCGTCGCTGCACATACGGGTATATATGTCGCGCTGAATAGAGCACTTAATTTTCGTCCATACGTCCAGCCCGTCGCTATCTTCGCCCTTATAGTGAGAGCCCTTCACGCATTTTTCACAATTCATTTCCTCCCAAACCTCGTGTTCAGTCCCGTTGCTAAACGGGTCCCGGTTAACTAATTTGGTCCTCATTCGTTTACGGCTATTATGTATGGATATAGGCCGAAAAGCGGGAATAGAACGCCACGGGTAATAAGGTTCAGCGTATCGCCTTCGTGAATGATTCCAGCGCAATACGGAGCCGCGTTAAGACCCGCCATTTCAATTTTAAAAGTGCCCTTATCCGTGTGCACAAGATAGTAAGTAGTAGTGCTAACATTTCCGTCGGAGCCGCTTACTTCCTGAATCTTTGATATTTCGTTAATGACGTGTTGTTGCTCGGTCCGGTTAATCAGTTTGAGCGAGCAAAGCGGAATACACAAAACGACCACGATTAAGAGCGCTATAAACGTGGCCGAAAATTCGGTTTTTAGTTTTTTGTTCATGGCTTTAATGAAATGTCCCCGCCACGGTAAGGCGGGGACGGATAAAGGATTAAACTAATTCTCGGCACGGGCGCACGGAAAAGCCGTAGCTACGGTAGTCGTCGGCCAACGGGCCCACGCCGCCGCTGCCGAAGTAGAGGAAGCGGGCGCCGGCCTGGCTTGTTTTACTCTTACAAGAGGTCCAATAATACCCGTATTCCGTGCTTCTACATTCGTTCCGTCCACGGGCAGGAAGCGCGATTGACTTGCCGTTGGGCCCGGTAACTTTATAGCCGCTCCCGGTCCATTCCCACTCGCAATTTTCATAAAGCTCCGCCATTGAGGTAGCGCTGGGAAGATACTCACCAAACGCCTCCAGCGCGTCGTCATGGTTAAAGAACTCGTTGCCGTTAACCTCGCCGTTGGAATCATACCAAAGGTTGCCGGACGGGAGCCCCAAATCAACCCAATGACGCTCTTCTGGAATCCAATTCGGTTTAAAGTCGAAAAGGTTTGCCACGGCCTCGCGGATAGCGATACCGGTGTTTTTGTCGTTTACGACGACTTTTGCCCTCTCGATAAGGGCGTTCAGGTCTTTAATCATGTTGTTTAGTTGTTAAATCTTCAATGTTACAATACAAGTCGGTAGTAGTGAGAATCACGGCCATAACCTTGTCGTATTCGGGCTTTTTAACCCCGTCGAACTGAACGCGGCCCAATTCTATAAGCGCCTTCTTTATGTGGCGCTGCGCCCGGGAAACCCGGCGTAAATCTGATTTGTTCATACGTTCTCTAAATAAACGTCCTGCCATGTTGTCCCATTGGGGAATTTGAATAGACGCTTGATTTCCTCAAAGTCTTGCGGGTAATCAAGGAACATTTGCACCGGCTCTTTTTTGGCGTACCGGAGCATACGGAGATATTGGCCTAACTTGGCCTCGTTTTTGACTACTCCGGTTTCGGCAAAGTGCGCGGCCCCGGAGATAGTCTTGTAGTAATGGATTTGTTCTGCCATAGTCTAAAAGGGTAAGTCGTCGATTTCCTCGTTTTGCGGCTCCGTTTCCGGTTCCTCAAACGTCGTTTGGACCGGCTGCTCTTGCCAGCCGAAAATGATATTTTCCGCAACGTCGTTTTTGATACGCCGGGTTTCCGCTTCGTAGTACAGCCCAATGAGGTAATCCGTCACGCCGATAGACCGGTTTTTAACGACCTCCAGCACAACGTCATACGCCATAAGCTCCGCTACCTTTGCCTCGCCGAAAAAGTCCTTTGCGCGTTTCACGAAGTCGTTACCGACCCGGTGCGAAATAATCAGGTTATCGCAAAGGTTCGTAAGATTGGCCGTACCGGCGATAGACTCTTTGCGGAGCAGCTGGAATGATTGCTCCTTTCGCGGGTGGCACACAAGAATCCCGTGGATATTTTCACGCTTGCAGAGGTCTTTAAACTGCTTGATAAAGCGCGTTTCCCTGGTGTTCTGGTCGCCGCTCTCGGAGTCAAAGTCAAGCGCCATTAGGTTGTCAATCATAACGAGCCGCACGCCCTTTTCGTGAATGATAGTCACGATTTCTTGGTACAGCTGGTCCCAATTCGAGCCGTAGTCGTTGTTGTAGAGATACAGCTTGTCGTCGAGCCATTGGTTCACTTGGTCAGCAATCCGCTTCGGCGCGTAGTAGATATTCTCAAACCCGGCCTTTTGCTGAACAAACGTCTTACCGGCGGCCATTTGGTCTATCCACGACTGAAAGCGCGAGCTCTGCAGCTCCCCGGAGAATATCGCCGTTTTGTAGCCCCTTTGCACAGCGTTAAGCGCAAAGAAATCCAAAAACGTAGTTTTACCAGCCCCGGACAGCCCGGAGAATATCGTAAGGTCGCCGAGCGTGAATCCCATAATTTTTCGGTCCAGGGCTTCCACCCCGGAGGGTATGCTTATGAGTTGCGACGGGTCCTGCCATACAATATCGCTCATTGAAAGCCATTTTTTACCCCTCTCGTCCTCTTTTATCGGCTCAACGGGTTTCGGGTCAACCCGTCCGTAGTAAGTGCGTTTACGGGCGTATTCTTCGCGGTCGTGTCGGTCGTAGGCTTGCGGGTCGTAGTGCAAGCGGAACTCCCGCCAATGGAAATGCTGGCAGGAATTGTGCAAGCACCTGAAAGCGATTGCCCCGGAATCCATGACGAACAGCGCCGAATCCGGAGCCTTGTGGCCCCCGAACGGGCACTCTTCCAGCACCAGCTTCAAGCCCCCGGAGAATCTGGACTCTTTCGCAATCTTAATCCCGTGCTCGGCAATAAAGCCGCGAATGTCGAATTTCTCCGTAGAGTAGTTATTGTGGCGGCTGGGCTGTTCCGGTTTCGGGAGCAGGTCCGCGACCTTGCGGATATAGGCAATATCGACCGACTTGTAGTTATCCGGGACGTACACGAAGAAGGACTGTCGCTGCGGGCGCTCCGGGGTGTCGGTTCCCTTTGCCGATTTGGTCCCAATGAGCTTCGAGATACGCGAGGCGTTGAATACGCTTGTGTCAATCTTTACAGCGTCATTAGAAAAGAGCATATCAAGAACTTGGAGAAAGTTTTTGATTAGCTCCGTGGTTTCCGGTGTGTTCCCGAGGTAAATCTTATAGAGCAGATGATAGCCGTTTGCAGAATCGGCAATCACCGGCTTTTCAAAGCCCTGGTCCGAAAGGTACTGACAAATCGCTTTTGCCGTTTGCCACGCGGCAGCCTTTTCCTCGTCAGAGGCGTTGGTGTCGCTGGAGCGTTCCGGGTCCAGGTCAATCAGCAGCGTGGTCCGGCACTCAATATCGGTATCGGACGTGGTGGCTTTCGGTTTGGAAATAATGCAGTCGTGCTGTGTACGCCCGTAGCACGACTCCTTGACGGCGTTAATCGTGGCGTATATGCCGTAAGCGTCGTAGGCCCGAATGTCGTTAATCACTTGCTCTGGGTTGGTATAATACCCGGAGAAGGTTTTTCCGTGGCCCAAAATGCGAATTTCGGTTAGCGGGTTGTCACGCTTGAACAAATCCCACCAGCGCCGTATTTCTTGCTCGTTAATCATGTCTGCGGTACTCTAAAGCGATTACGCTCGCCGTTCTCGAAATAGAACAGCGAATTTTGCGGCGTTGTCGTCGCTGACTCGGTTTCGGGTTCCGAATAGTCTGGAAGATTATTCAAGAAGGTAGAGAAGTTCTTTGCGTAGGTGTTCGTCTTACTGCAGTCGGCAATATAATGCTCAATAGTTGAAATGAGCTCTTCCGGCGTTCGCCCGGCTTTAAGTAATCTCTCAATCTTCTTTTTGTCAGATGAGGACTTGCCGAGGGACCGCCCGGAAATCGGGCACTTGGTCGGATAGGCGGCATAAACTTTGTCGGCGTCAGACGAGTATATATTATTATTTTCTTTTCTTCTTATCTTCTTTACTTCTTTAGTTGTTGCTGTTTCAGATGCGTTTTGATTGCTCTCCGGCGTGTTATCCGTTTGTGTTTGCGAGTCGCCTTTGTCTTGGTAACTATCGTAATTACAAATAGTTATCTTTGTCATTTGGTTTGTCGCGTCAATTTTTATTTGTCCGCTATCTTGAAGCCGCTTTAAACATAGCCTAACTTGTGAGAATGAAAGGCCGGTATCATTGGCGAGCGTCGATAAAGAGGTAACGAATTGCCCGCGTTCAATCACCAGGCCGCGCCACGTCTTTTGTTCCCAATTAGCGGAAAGGAGTAAGTGAATCCAAAGAGCCGTCATTTCCGGCACTCCGTACCATTCCCACTCAAAGAGTTTTCGGTGCAGTTTGATATGCCCCATAGTTACAAAGGTTTTCATAACTCGTCACAATTATAAAAAGTTCTCGCCCCGCATCTTCTCCTTACGGAGGTGACGATTAAGATACGGGGCGAAAACCTATAATTGTGGCGTTAAGCCTATATGTCAGTATTTGCGCGTCCTTAATCGTCACAAAAAGGAGCACACAAAGGTAAGCTCGTTTTGCCAATAAAGCGCAATTTGTATTGACTTGTATTGACTATTCAAAGCACAAGTTTCTCTCCGATTGGAACACAGCCGGACCACCCTTGCGCACGCTATTAGCAGCCATAGCGCAGAGCTGGTCGGCGCGTTCGTTCATCGGATTTCCGTTGTGGCCCCGGACCCACCGAAGCTCGACGCGCAAACGGCGTTTTCGTTTCTCCTGGTGGAATCGGTCAACGAGCCCTAAATTCGCCTTTGCTTCCCAATCGCCCGAAAGGACTTTCACGGCGTATTGAGAATCCGAATGAATCAAAAGCTGGCTCCCTTCGGGAACGCTCATAAGGGTTCGTATGATAGCGCCGAGCTCTTGCTCGTTGTTGCGCTGTTTCTTTTCCGGGTCGTAAACACACTTTCGGGCCGCGGCTCTTTCAAAGAGGATTCTTTCTTGCTTTTCGTCCAGAATCACCAAAGCCGAGGAGCCTACTTGGTCGTTCATATCAAAGGACCCGTCCGTATAAGCTATAAATCTTGCCATGATTAGAAAAGTTGGCGTTGAACAAACGGGAGGACCTTCTCGGTAGCGTCCTTGAAAATATCCTTTTTGATTTCAAAGCCGTATGCCTTTCGTTTGAGGTTGGCTGCGGCCAAAAGCGTAGTGCCGGACCCGGCGCACGGGTCTATCACCACGTCGCCCTCGTCGGTAAATATAGAGATTAAGCGCTCCAGCACC
This sequence comes from Fibrobacter sp., assembly GCA_017550445.1. The sequence goes on along the minus strand of JAFZOV010000179.1, from coordinate 7,602 downwards.
GGCACGCTCTTTTGTGTCGGGTGGACCTTGTAAGTGTCGGTGTCGCGCACCCAATCAAAGCAGTTAAAGACCATAGCCCCGTTGTTGTTAAATTTCGGGAGCCGGTTTCGGTACAGCAGCACGGCGTATTCGCAGTTACCAACAACGCGCATATTAGCTTTCAGCACTTGCGCCGAATAGTTCTTGCGGAATACCAGGTTAATGTAGTTGTTGAATCCGAACTCCTTTGCCGTTTCAATCAGCTGGAATTGCTGCTCAAACGAGCAAAAGATAATCATGCACGGGGCCCCGCCGGATTTCTTGCCGTTCTTGCCGATTGCTTTTCCTTCGTCGTTGGATTTCGGCTCTGGTTTCAGCATTTGAGAGCTGAAATGAAGGAACTCCTTAACGCGGAACGTGTAATCAGTATCAAAGAAGGCTTTTCCGGCCAGCTTGGACTCGCCGTTAGCGTTGTCGCCGCCCTCGTACCACATGGGATTACTACCGTAAGCGTCGGTCCCAATGGCGTAGGGAATGTCGGACAAAATCAGCTGGGCTTTTTCGTTAATGCCGTGGGATTTCCAATTTTGGTAGGAATCGTTGCAGAGCTGAATCCCGGCCTCTTTATCCAAATAGTCCGGGTAGGGCCGCAGCCTCGCCCTCTTTTCCTCCAGGGTTTGTTTCTCTTTTTCGGTCATACTCAAAGATTTTGGTTAAACTATTTTCGCTGGCGTATATGCACTTCCCGTTCGGCAGACGAATACGAATACCTCTATCGGAAAATAATTCAATTACGCCCGTTTTAGGGCCCGTTACGGTGTCCCACCGCACGCGGTCCCCGGTCTTTAATTCGTCTTGCATCAGAAAAGCGTTGGTTTAAAGTAATCCTGCCCTTTTGCGACAAACAGCCGCTCCACGGATTCCGTGGGCCGGTCGGCGTTCAGGGTTGAATTGATTTTAGTTTCCCAAATACATTCAAACCTATCCTCGGGCATTTCGTACTCGGAGATATAGACCGGCACTTTCTGCTGCTCAATCCATGCGTACAGCGCAGCGGAGTCGAAGTCGGATATTTTCTTTTTCCCGTAGCCGTTTGTACCGGCGTATGGCGGGTCCAGATAAATGATAGAATCGGGTTCTATCACAACTTCGTTGTAGGGTTGCTGCGATATTTGCAACCGGGCGACGCGCTCGAGATTTTGCAACCGGGCGACGCGCTCGAGATTTTGCAACCGGGCGACGCGCTCGAGATTTTGCAACCGGGCGACCCTTTCTAAATGTTCCAAATGCACCGCCCGCCCGTCGTTATTTGCCGCGTTGATAATGTCGTAGGCCATGAGTCTGCGCTGCTGAATATCCGGCTCGGAATCAATCGGCGTAAGGTCGTAGCCGTAGTCGGCAATCAGCGAATAATCCCGAAAGACTATCGCGTAGTGGAGTGCCTTCTTGTAGTTCTCGACCTCTCCAGCGGCGTATATGTACGTCCTGCAGTCGGTCCCGAACGAAAACAAGAGCTTTATCAGCGCATCATCAGTCTTGAAAAAGTCCTCTCGGGAAATCCAGCGGGTTTCGTCCCGGTATTCCCCGGCGAGCGCATTGGCGAAGATTTGCGGATATGGTTTCACGTCGTTGGCGACCACGCGCTGATACTTGCCGGAAAACATGGCCGCGTGAGTAATCGCACAGCCGCCAGCAAACAAATCATACAGCGTATTGGCCGGTGGAAGGTGCTCCATGATTTCCTGCGCTATGCGGGATTTGGAGCCCTTGTAAGGTAGTCCGTATTGCATTAGAATAGCCTCCCCTGGAACGGACCACCGAACCGGTATTTTCGTTGGCGTTCGATACTTTCACAAACACCCATGATAGCCTCGGCCCGGCCACGTAAGGAATCCTCGTACTCTTTTAGTTCGTCCTCGGTTTCGGCAATATAATAGCCTTTGGAGGAGGCAATCAAGCACGGGACCAAATCGTTTTGCCGGATATGGTTAATGATTTTTCGGATTCGTGCCGGACCGGGTTTCAGTTCCAGCGGGCAGGAGTCCGCGATTTGCTGGTTATAAACCGCGTTTTCGCGCCCGTAAGCGAGTTTTAGCGTCGGAATGATAAATTCCATAGCTTGAAGTTCAAGGTCGCTTAAAGGGGCCGTTTCTTGTGTAAATCCATTCAACATAACTCAAAGTTTTAATGTGGACCCGGAGGCGGGACTCGAACCCGCACGATAAATCCAATTCCATTCTGGCACACCGGGCGACCCGCCTTATTCGAGCGGGGTAAGGATTTGTACTTTGCCGTCCAGGATTACGGCCCCGCGACGTTTGAGCTCGGCCCAAAGTTCTGCCGGGGAGTAAGCGGCCAGCGGGTTTTCTTTTTGATTCTCGTTTTCCCGGGGCTTTTCGGGCTCGGCGGGAGTCGAAACATTCTTTGTTGATTCAATGCCGGGGATTTCGCGCTTTTCCTCGTTTCGTTTCTTTTCGCGGGAGCGGCGCTGGTATTCGCGGGTCTTACCTTCGACGACCGCGGCAACCGAATTAACGAAATGCGGCGTCGGTGCGCTGGAGGCAACCCACGTGAAGGAGTATCGTACCCCGTGCCCGTTGTAGTTGGATTTCTTTTCAAGGACCCCGCGTTTCACAAGCTCGGTCACGATAGCCGAAAGCCGGTTGTTTCGATACGCCGCGAATCCCTCCGTGTAGTCTTTTTCATGTGTCAGGGAATACACAAAATCTATCAGGTCCTTGTATTGCTTGATAATAGCCTTGCTGATACCCTCTTTTTCTTTTGTGCTCATGGTTAGAAATTGGCTAAATTTTGTTCAAATTCCTCGAGAGATACGAACGGCTGAAGCACCCCGAATACTACGTCTTTCAACCTTTCGTAGAAAGTAGAGAACTCCGCATTATCCATTGTGTTGAAGTTCCATGAGATAGGAGCCTCGACAAAGGATTTCAAGCGGCGGTTGTAGTAAACCTTGTAATAACCGGCGGCAACCGTCAAATAATCCCGAAAACCCTCCACGGACCGGAATCCGTTTTGGGTTTTCTCGGGAAGGTGCGCCCACGCCGCATTGAGTAGCGCAAAGGCTTTTTTGTGGAGCTCATAATTGCGTGCCAGCCGGATTTCAGCCGTGTAAACGGCTCCGATTTTCAGTGCCTTTTTAGCGTCAAAATCCTCGTCGTAACACGGCTTTAACCCTTGCGGCGTGTTAAGTAATGTCAGCTTCATTAGAATCCTTCGGGCAGGTCGTCCGGCTGGGGTGTGGTGTAAGCCGGGTCGTTCATGGGCGGGTAGTTCGGATTACCTGGCTGGCCGGGAGCCGGTGGATAGCCGCCGGGGGCTGCGCCTTGGGGCTGCGGCGGGTAGCCGGGCTGGGCGTATTGCTGTTGAGGTGGAGCGGCATAACCTCCCCGCGGAGGATAGCCCGGAGCCGGAGCGTAACCCTGCGCGGGTTGTGCATAGCCGCCCTGGGGCTGATAGCCCGGCTGGGTGGCGGCTTGCGATTTCTGGCCGAGCAACTGCAGGTTGGCTACGTTAATCTCGGTCTGATAGTGCTTTTGCCCCTGCTGGTCCGTCCATTCGCGGTTATGCAAGCGGCCATTGATATACAACGGCGAGCCCTTCTTGACGTAATTTGCCACAACGTCCACCAGCTTGCCGTTCACGACGAGCGAAATCCACTCCGTCGATTCTTTAGGCTGGCCGTCGCGCCCGGTGTATTTCTCGGTTACGGCGATACGCAGGTTTGCCACCCGCCCGCCGTCTTGGAACGCGCGGATTTCCGGGTCGGCTCCCACGTTGCCAATAAATTGACAAAGATTCAAATTTGCCATAGGTATTAAGATTTAATTTGATTTGGTTTAATCGGGAAACCGCCGCCCGCCATATATTCTGCCTCTGCATCTTCCGCATGAATCACGCGGACGTTTTTGCCTCGGGCTTTAGCGAAGGCGATTGAGGTTTCGGACCACACTTCTTTGCAGTCTTGGTCGTTGTCGATAGCGCAGCAATTCGCCGCGATAAGGTCTTTACCGAATCCAGCAAGGAGGAATCCGACTCTATCCTCGTAACCGCCGACGCAGAAAAGCGTGGCGCGGTGTTCGTCTTGGTTCTCGGAGGCAAAGTTGCGGCACGCTTCCAGCGCCTCCCAAAATTCCTCTACGCTGTTAATCTTCATGTTTCTTACCTTTGCGCCCACGGACAATATCGCGGACAAAGAATAATTCAGTCAGCTTGTAGAGGAACTGCTCAAAGTTGGGGTCCATTCTGGACGCATCGACCATTCCGGCCACAAGTGCCTCGCCGTCACCCTGGAGGATTCCACGAAACTCGTTGCCGTGGGTGTAGATAAAGCAAAGGGAATCCTTGTTGTCGGCGGGGAGGTTTTTGTTACGCCCCATGACGAAATCCCTCGCGGCTTGCATCAGTTCTACAAGCTCCTCGATAGAGTTAATCTTTTTGTTCATCTTCTTTAAATGAGATTGAGCCCTTGACTTGGATTTCCTTTGCGACCTTTGCAAAGACCGCCGGGAAATTCTCTTTGAGTTTCGCGGAATCAACGCGAATTTGAGTAGAAGCCGCACGGCGTTTGAATGTGCCGCCGTCAGCTTTGAGTTCGGTAAGGTTATGCTCTTCCATGTAGGCGAGCACCTTTGCATCGTTGGCTTTCATAGCCTCCTCAATCGCCTTTATCTGGGCTTTGAGTTGGGCTATCATTTTGGCGTTGGAAACGTAGTCGGAAAGTTCGCCTTCGGGAAGTGCGACCTCTACGCCCGGCTTATCGTTTTCGTCCACGTAAATAAGGCCGCTTTTTTCGGCCTCTAAAAGACTTTCTACCTCCGGACGAGTGACTACCTCAACCGGGATAAAATCTTTGATTTTACGGGCCTTTTTGTCAATCCAAAGGCAATAGCAACCCTCGACCACAACGCCCGGGTTCAAGTTCTCGAAAAGGACCTTGTAAATACCGAGCTGCCACTCGAGCGCCCTGCGGTGATATTTCTGCGTGGCCTTATAGTCCACCAGGATAACCCCGTTTTTCTTTTTGCCCTTGTAAACCCCGTCGATAGCCGAGGCCACGGTTTCAAAGTCCGTCACTTGGTACTCCGCGCAAAGGAATTTAAGACCGAGCTTTTTGTAGTCGGTAATCAAGTCCGTTGCCAGCACCGAAGCGCCGTTTTCGTAGTCCTGGATTTCCTTATGGATTGCCGTGCCCTCCTCTGCGGCCTTTTTGAGAGTCGCCTCGGATATACCGGAATAGTCCGCTGAAAGTCCATGCTTTTTCATTAGGCTTGTTACGCCCAAAAGGAGCGTTTCGCCGTCCAGCAGGTAGCTGTGTGACGTGGGTTCAAAAAAGACCCTATCGTTTGTTTCCGTTAGCTGCATCGGTAATCTCCTTCATGCGTTTGTTGTAGGCTTTGATAAAGTCCTTATCTTTGCCGAAATACTGCTGGTAGTACGCCCATGCCTCTTGGAGTTGCTGGGGTGTTTTGAGATTCTGCAGGTATTCAATAGCCTGCTCGCGGGATTCGTTAAAGGCTTTCTCTTGCTGATACTTTGTAGCGTCGTTAGCCCAATACACATCGGCTCCGATACCGAGGCTTCTGCAAGCCTGGGAAATCGCGTCGGTGTAGGCTTTCTTTGCTGCATCATCATCGAGAAAAAGCCCGTTCTTTTCGCTGGCGACGACCATAGCGCCGCCGAAGCCCTCGATAGGTTTAGACCACTCGCCGTTGACCTTGACGTAGAGATTGAGTTTGAGGTAAACGGCGCGTTCGTTGCCGCTTTCCTCGTTCCATTGTCTTACAATCTCCGTGTACCAGCCGATTCCAGCCGGGCCAAATTCCCGGGTGAGCGTCTGGATTCGCCAAAGGGGGTTAATATCAGTCTTGCCTTTTAATCGGCCAGCCTGAATATCGCGTTTGGCCTCCTGGGGGACTTCGCGCACTCTATTATAGAGCGCAAGGTTTTTGTTTTCCTCCATAGGATATTAGAATAAAGATAGTTGCGTGTTCTCTTGCGGCTTGCCTAAAACAAAGTCGCAAATAAAGTTGCGTGCATAATCCGTGGAAATCATCGAGCGCTCTTGATTGCACAAGCCCGGCATACGATTGGGCTCGATTTGGCAAATGTTCTTGCCCTTTGCTTGCGGCTGGGCGGTGACTTGATTTGTGGGCTCGCAGCCAACAAACCAATAGGCCGTCGGCTTAACGAAAAAGTCACCGCGCAAGAGCCGGTTAGCGTCAATGATTGACGGATTCGCTGGGAAGTTTTGTTTGAGGAATGTTTGCTCGCTCCAGGGGTTCTCGATAATCATTCGGAGCCCGCGTATCTTGGCGATACCCCATAGTTTGACTATACGGCCGAAAAAGAGCTCGCGGTTAGCGGCCCGTTCCAATATCGCGTCAATGCGCTGTTTCGGGGTGTAATTAACGTAATTCCGGTGCGTATAACTAATCAGCATTTGGCTCATGCAAGAAAAGTATATGCACGGAAAAAACGCTATTATTAAGTCGTCAGGCGTGACCGCATCGAAGATAGAAATACCCCCCCCCGTATAGGCTTTTTCGATTTCCGCGAAGAGGTCTATCTTGTGGTCCGTTTGCCCGAAGTTGTCTTGAATGTCAAAATCCTCTGCGGGGATTCCCAATTTGATAAATTCGTTTTTGAACGTCCCGGATTGCTCAAATAAGCAATAGACTTTACCGCGGATTTCCATTATAGCATACCGGCTTTAAATTCCTCGTAATGATACCTGTCCACGGCTATACGGTGGAGGATTTCCCGTGCCTCCTCCGTATCTGCCGCGTCCTCGTCAATGTCGGCCCAATAGGACCGCCTTGCTTTCTCGATAAGCGCTTTGTCCTTATCCGTCATAGCAATCCTGCGCGTCTTTCACACCGGCGACGTAACCGGCTGTAAAAAAGCTCGAGAGCAATTCGAATAGCGCCTCCAGCTGTTCTGGTGAAAGCTGGGTCGTGGCGATATGCGCGAGCGGGTTGGCGACCTGGGGCCCCACCTCGTTGCGCCAGGTGTAAATAGCGGGAATCCTCAACTTGTCGAAGGCCTCGCCGCATTTCTTTGAGCTTGGCGTTTTCTCAACGATACGCTGTAAATCCTCTTGTAACTTATCCATAGCGAAATCTATTTGGTTGAACATTTGTCAAGCCGATTCAGGGCAAAGGCGCACAGCGCCACGATAGCAAGGCAACCGCCCGTCCACCACAAATCAATCCCACCGTCCGCGGTTTCAGCGCCACCGCACACAAGCGCAAGGAGCAGAATCACCGCGATTACGTTTTCAGCAATCTTTTTCATATCGGAAATCTTTTTTGGTTTCGAGTGGTGCGAAATCGTACCAGCCCGTTATAGAGCCCACCTTTTTTCCTCGCGGGACCCGTTCAATTCGGGTGGCGCGTTTGGTTTCCGGCGTGTAGTAGGCAATTAGCCGGTCTTTGTCAACGATATAGCCGAGCCGCTCCAGCCTATTGCGCTGGAGAAGTCGCTGTTTGGGTTCTACGCGGATATGGCGCTTGGTAAGCTGGTGGATTCCCCACCGAATCCGAAGCCGCTCCGATTCGTATTGTTTTTTCATCGTGGCCTCTCGCTTGGCGTAAGCCGCCGGGG
>JAFZOV010000178.1 GCA_017550445.1 Fibrobacter sp. | reverse complement strand
GTTATCCTCAACACCATCGTCGCTGAAGCCTTCGACCTCATCGCCGACAAGATGCAGAACGTTCCTGCCGACAAGTTCCACGAAGAACTGCAGAAGCTGTTACAGTCGATCATCAAGGAACACAAGAAGGTCATCTTCAACGGCAACGGCTACACCGACGAATGGGTCGAAGAAGCTGCCAAGCGCGGTCTCCCGAACATCCGCACCACCATGGAAGCCCTCCAGGCACTCGCCAAGAAGGAAAACGTGGCACTCTTCGAAAAGTACGGCGTGTTCAACAAGCGCGAACTCGACTCCCGTTACGAAGTCAACATGGAAGATTACCACAAGAAGATCCACATCGAAGGTAAGATTGCATTCGACATCGCGAAGAATGTGGTGCTCCCGCAGGTACTCTGCGCCTACAGCAACGCGTTGAAGACAAACGAACTTGCAATCGCTCAGGGATTCGCTGCCGTCGATGGTTACGCCAAGGAACTCGGCGAAGGCTACAAGGCTCTCTCTGCTGCAACCGACCGCATGGAAAAGGCTCTCGGCGACAAGCACGAAGTTATCCTCGATGCCATGGCAGATCTCCGCATTATCGTCGACAAGATCGAAAGCATCATCCCCGACGAAAAGTGGCCTCTGCCGAAGTATCGTGAGATGCTGTTTATTTACTAACCCTCATAATCCGAACCTCAAAATGCAATTCGTCGGCCCTCGCGCCGGCGGATTGTTTTTTTTTGCACAATCGGTAAATATTTAAATCAGCCATTGCCACACCCATAGAAACTTTATATATTTATGCACGTATCAACATATTTGCATAGACTTAAGGTGCCGGTCCGACCTGCCCCACGGAGATTTTATGAAGATTATCGACATTCTGAAGCAAGACAAGATGAATCTCTCTTTTGAAGTATTCCCGCCCAAGAAAGAGACCAGCTTCGAAAGCGTCAAGGCCGCCACCGAATCTATCGCGGCACTCGGCCCCGCCTTTATGAGCGTTACCTACGGCGCAGGCGGCGGCGTAAGCCACTTCACGCTCGATATTGCCAAAAACCTCAAGCAAAAATTCGGTATTCCGATGCTTGCCCACCTCACCTGCGTTTCTAGCAGCAAGGATACCGTACACCAGCGCATCGAAGACATGAAGGCAGCCGGAATCAAGAACGTGATGGCACTCCGCGGCGACTTGACTCCGGAACTCATCGAAAAGGGTCGCGACAACTGCGACTACCATTACGCTGTCGAGCTCATTCGCGAACTCAAGGCCGCCGATGCCGACTTCTGCATTGGCGCAGCCTGCTACCCCGAAAAGCACCCCGAAAGCGCAAACCAGGCCGAAGACATCAAGCACCTTAAAGAAAAGGTCGATGCCGGTGCAGACTTTTTGACCACTCAGATGGTATTCGACAATAACCTGTTTTTCAGTTTCTTGTACAAACTCCGCGACGCAGGCGTCAACTGCCCCGTGCTTCCCGGTATCATGCCGATTACGAACGCCAACCAGGTGGAACGCGCCATCAAGCTTTCCGGCTCGTTCATGCCGCAACGTTTCAAGTCTCTCGTAGACAAGTTCGGTAGCGACCCTGAAGCCATGAAGCAGGCCGGCATCATTTACGCGACCGACCAGATTATCGACCTGTACGCCAACGGCATCACGAATGTTCACGTATATTCTATGAACAAGCCTGACGTTGCCGAAGGCATTCTCAAGAACGTAACCGCGATTTTGGGAAAGAACTTTAAGTAATTTCCAAATTTACTTTTTAATCAACCTGAGAATCCCCTGTTTATTGTATTCAGGGGATTCTTTTGGAAATGGATTCTTCGCCTCGGCGCGGAGCACGTAGCGTTCACCTTCGCCAAGATCCACTTCGGAACCGGACTTTGCCGGAATACCATCGCCGAACAAGGAGTCCGCAGCCATCAGCAAAGCTTCCTGCGGGTCTTCGGCACTAGCCGCAATGCACAAATCTGGCAGCACAAATGTTGCAAGGCCCAGCGTATAGATAGCATCACCCGCTTCCACAAAGTTAATCCACGGGTCCATCGGACATTCACCATCGCCCACTTCTTCGCGGAAACCATCGGCAGTCCACGCGGCACCGCATTGCTGCATGTAAACGCCCAAGGCGCCAGCATTGAACACCTTGAGGATTGCCATATTCACCTGAGTCACTTCTTCGATGTTCTTCACTTCGCCAAGCAAGAATAGCAACGACTTGTGCGCATCGATTGACGCAGCTGTTTCTGCAGAGATATCCTGATGTTCCTTGAAAATGTCGGCAAGGCCAGCCACATGTTCTTTGCGGATGACCTTGAACATCACGCTACAGCCTGGAATAATCGCTGAAGTTGCATCGGCAGCGAGCGTTACCGTTTCAGTCAGAGCGAGAGGTTCGCCGATTTCTTTTGTCAGAGGGAAAGCGAGAATGAATTGAGGCATAGTTCGGAGCGCCTTCGGCGCAGTTAATAGTTAATAGTTGCCAGAACGCCGCTTACAGCATTCTTTAAAAGTTCATTATCTCTTGGTTTCGGCAATGCAACGTTTCCTTTTTCGCTAACAGCGGCAAGGAGCGTTTCTATGGTGAATTTGGATTCATCAATCGCAACAGCACTGCATTCACGGGAAAGATCGTTCGCCAAGATAATTTGCTCGTACTGTCCTGGAGTCGGCACGAAAATGCACTTTGCGCCAAGGACAGCCATATCCATCACCGTGCTGTAACCGCCGCGAGACACAACCCACTGGGCGCCACGAACCGTTTCTGTAAAATCCTTATCTGGCAAGTGGGTGTGAAAATCGATATTGCCTTCACTCCAGGATTTTACGCCCAAAACAGGTTTTCCCAAAATGATGGCGTGGCGACCGGGAACCTTTGCAAGCACCTTGCGCAACATCGTTTCAAAACGGCTCCGCGCCGGTTCCACACCCGAGACTACGGCCACAAACTTATAAGTCCGGGGCACATCTACCTCAAGGTGATTTTCAAAACGGGACAACGCCCCCACATACTTTACCGGCACCGGAGACTTATCCAAATGAGAAAGTCCCGCCGCATACCCCGGAAAATCAGGCAAGTCCGGAACCCAGACTTCATCAAAACGCTTCATGACCGAGGCATGCCAAAGCATCCCCAGGGGCTCAAAAGCAGAAAGCACTTTAGGAAAGGCTATGCGACGCTGATGCGTCATATAAACAGATTTCGCACGGCGGCTATAAAAACCGAAACGGTTGTCAGATACCAGAACATCATAGTGGTAGCGTTCCACCATTTCTTCGGCAAAGCGATGCTCATAGCTCATCACCGCACGCAGATGGACACCGTTCTTTACCAACCACAGCCCCATATTGTAACCGTGCTTCGGATAAACGATGTTATAAGACGGAGCTAGTCTCTGGCGAAGTTCCGGGAAAAAACCGCGCAGCAAAGCCGCATTCGAGCGAACCACAGCAAGCTCCACCTCGGCACCCTGATTCAGGAATTCACGGACCACCGGCACGCAACGTGTCGCATGCCCGAGCCCCCAATCCAAAGGTGCTACAAGGACTTTCAACGAGAGGCCTCCAGCCAGGCATTCGCCCAATCGCCGTGGTCATAATCCTTATCGTGCTTGTCACCTTCGTCCAAGCGGAGTTCCAAGACACGCACGCCCGTCACATCTACCGTAATCGTCTGCTTTTCGGTGGAATACATGCGCTTGCTGCGGAAGAGTTCGCGGTTATCGCCCATCACAATGAACGAAGCGCCATCGCCACCAACGCTCTCGTCATCAAGACCGATTGTTGCATGGAACTTGTCGAAAGAACGAGGCAGCGTATAGCGAAGGAACGACGGAGCATGGGAACCGATTCCGTAACGGAAGACTTCCTTGTCAATGGTAATCTTTCGATGTTCCACCGTCGTATTCTTCTGGGGCTGTCCCCATGCCTGATCAAAGGCATCCATCTTGAGTTCAGAAAGCAGCATCACTTCAGGGGATTCCACAAAGAAATCCTTCTTGAGCTTAAGCGTATCGGAATCAGGCATCAAGCATTCGATTGTCACACTGTTCATGCCAGCACGAATCTTGGTCGAATCAAGCTGTAACGTATCCGACGATTGCGAAAGCATCAAATCTTCTTGAAGTTCGCCGTTCAACGAATAGGAACAAGTAATGGTTTCTGGGAACCGCTTGTTCACGATCATGGCATTGTTTTCCATGTCGCTTACAAAGAAATTCTGCAAGTAGGTAGACACACCCTTCTTTGCCGTAATCTTGTAAATCGCAAGCGGGTACCCAAACAACTTGGGCTCAATCAGCACCCTTTCGCTCTTGTAGTCATTCAAGATTTCGTCCACCTGGTCAGTCGTCTTGAAGCCCACCACGCGCGACTTGCGGTTCAGTTCGCCGTAGCCGTCCTGACCGCGCACCATGTAAATGTTCCCGCCAGACACCTGCTGCCACTTGGCAAAGGTTTCGTTATCCCAACTCATGAAGGATCGCTCACTGAAGGAACTATGGCCCGATGCAAGCATCTGCCAGGGGCGTGCATAAATGAAGATGGAATTCTTAGGATAGCTTTCCAACGCCTTGTCCAGGTAATCTTCTTCGCCAAGCAGCTTGTTCTTGTAGTAGAGCATGTTGTGACGATAACTATCACCATGGTAAATCATGAGGCCAACCGACAGCGCCGTAGCCACCGCCAGAACAATCTTTCCCGCCGCCACAGGTTTCATTTTTGTCGAGAAAACCAAGGCGTCATACAAGCCAAGCGCCATAATCAAGGCGAACAACGGGAGCGCCACCAGCACATAACGCTGGTTGATGTCGATGGTAAACGTCCCTGACACATTGAACATGATGACAAAAATCTGCAAGCAGAAGAAAATACCGAGCAAGGCTCCACGCCAGTAGCGCCGAGAATAAATCAAACGGAACAGGAGCCATGCCGTTGCCACGAGCAAAATAATGGTAAAGGTCGTGTAGAACGGATTCTGCATAATGCCGCCAAAAGACGGATCCTTATCCAGATTCAGCATGACTTCGATATTCGTCTTCAAGTTGAACCAGAAGTTTTCAAAGGAATGCGCCGCATGTTCGCCCCCCTGAAAATCGTAGCCGCGGTAAGCCGCCATGGTATTCACCGAAGGCCAGCTCACGGCAATCACTGCAGCCACAAACAGCGGCAGCCTATGAGCCTTTTCAAAGAAATACTTATAGTAGTAGAGAGCAAAAGGAATAAACGCAAATACCGTTTCCTGTCGAGTCTGGGCAAAGAAACCGAGCAGCGGCACCGTAAGCAAGAAATGTTTCCAGTTCACCTTGCTTGCCGGCACAAAGGCATACCACGCCATCAAAGCCGCAAGCAAGAATATGTAAAGAACTTCGGTAGATGCCGACCGCGCCTGCAAAAGGTAAATCGGCATACCGCCCAAGAACGCCGTCGCCGCAAGGGCCGCCCATTCATTCTTGAACCACTTGGAAAGCGCAAAGAAGAAGAACAGCAAGCTAAGCAAGTAGAACGGGAAGTTCACCAGCAATGCGGTATCGCGGTTCGGATTCATAAAGTTGAACACCAGCGAATACACAAAGCCAAGCGCCTTGCCCTTGAAGTTGTTCACCTCGGTTTTACAATCCAGCACACCATCGGTCCAAACACCTTCGTTACAAACGCCACCCGTATGTTGAAAATACATCTGGAGCCCCATGGACTCCCAGCTCGTTTCATCACTCAGCACGCGGTGCGTGTTGCTGATGTTTCCGAACATGAATACCGAAAACACAAGAACGATGCCCGCAAATGCACAAATGCTCTTGCCCGAGGGTTTAAAGCCTCTCCACCCCTGCGCAATTACCGGGAAATTTACGACAAAACCTACGACAAGCAGAATGAACGTCGAAAGGATTGCGTAATAGCCCCAATCGATATCCCAACGCCTTGCGTAAGAAACTGTCAAATTATTGAAAACAAGGAATGCGACAACCAGTACGGCAAGCGTAATTCCAATAACAGTAAAATGCCTGCGGCCAATGCCCAGACGCTCAAGAATATTCTTCATGCCCCTAATTTAGTTATTAGTTACCAGTTACTAGTTACTAGTAACTACTGCAAGGTGCGATTTAGCCTTACTTTTCTAGTAACTCAGAACTTAGAACTAGTAACTTCCCTAAGCATTCACGTACTTGTCCATGAATTCATCAACCGGAAGCGGTTTCGAGTAATAGAAACCCTGCAAACTCTTGATCTTGAAGCGCAGCAAGAATTCGCGCATTTTAGGAGTTTCAATACCTTCCGCAGTCACTGAAGAAGAGAACGAATCGGCCAGTTCCGAAATAAAGCGCACCGTTTTCTGGTCAGATGGATTATCTTCGATATTCATCACAAAGCTACGGTCAATCTTCACCGTGGTCACCGGGAGTTCACGCAACACGCCGATAGAACTGAATCCCGTACCGAAGTCATCAAGGGCAACCTTGATTCCCCGATTGCGGAGCCTCGTGAAAATATCCTTCAGAAGGGACATATCCAAAAGACGGCAACGTTCCGTAATTTCCAGGCACAGGTTCTGCGGCGGGAATTTTTCTTCTTCCAGAATATGGAGTACACTTTCAACAAAGTCAGGCTTTTCTAGCTGTGTGTACGAAAGGTTCACGTTTATCACAAAGCTCGGATAAGATTCCAGGAACTTTTTCGCATCCTTGATGGAGGTTTTCAAGATCCACTTACCCAGTTCAGGGAACAAGTTATCCTGTTCCAAAACGTCCACAAACTCCACTGGGGGAACAACGCCGTATTCTTCGTTTTTCCAACGGATCAAGGATTCTGCACCAATCACCTTTTCAGTATTGGCGTCCACAATCGGCTGGTAGCACAAGTAGAATCCTTCACAGTTGTTTACAATGCTATTGCGGATAACGTTAATACGTTCAATAGCAAAGCGTTTGTCATCATTTACGTTGTTCTTAAGAATAAACAGTTCACCCAAGTGATTATTCTTGGATTCATAATAGGCAAAGCGCAAGCATGAATACACCGTTTCTGCGCTGACATCAAATTTTTCAAGATTAATGGCTCCAGCCACAAACGAAAGAACCACGCGGGTTCCATCCACATTAAAGTCATGAATGGAGTTGTACTGGATTCGCTTGTACAGGTTCTTCAAGTCATCGACGGAAGTTTTTTGGTAGACAATGGCAAACTTGGTACCGTCCAATCGATACCAGTCCCCCATTCCATGGGCCTCCGTCTTGAGCATACTTGAAAATTCCTGCAGCACACGGTTTCCAAAAGTATAGCCGTAAATTTCATTCAAGCGCGAAAAGTCATTAATGCCCAGAGTCATTATCTGCAAGCCTTCTCCGCGCCAATTTGCCGACTGCAGATCTTCAAGGAAGCCATAAAGGCTTCTCATGTTCGAGACATCATCATAATAGCTTAGCGTGTCGTTATTTTTGATCATCCCGCCAAAGTAGTCGGGTTCCCCATTTTCGTTACGGAGCAGCACGCCACGACAAGTACATACAATATACCGGCCGTCCTTTGTCCGCACACGATATTGAAGATTATGTTCATTCGTTTCGCCTTTCATGACGGCGTCAATATTTTCTTTATACGCAGCACGATCATCCGGATGAATCTTTTCCATCCAGGTATAAGAGACGCCCTGCATATATTCATCTGGCAAACCGAAATATCGAACAGCCTCTTTGGACCAGCGGGTCCAATCGGTCCTCATGTCGGTGACATAGGTATAAGCACCATTCGCAAGTACCGAAAACGCCTCAAACAAGGAATCCACTTTCGTCTTTACAACGCTATCCATTATTTTCTCCTTCTGACACCACAACGCAGTTCTTGCCATTTTTCTTGGCCCTGTACAGAGCCCTATCGACACGAACGAATGCGGCATCAGCGCTTTCACCCTTCCGAAGTTCGGTTACACCGACACTCACAGAACGGCGTCCAGCCTTTTCAAATGTAATATCATTGAAAGCTACACGCACCCTATCAGCAAAATCTATAGCCGTTTTTAATGAAGAATCCTGCAAAAGCACCATAAATTCTTCACCTCCCCAACGACCTATTGGAGATTTTACATCCATAATCACCGGAACCGGTCGCAAGATATTGCCACCATGAAGTTCATATTCCTTAGCGCACATGGCTTCAAAATCAACCATATCAAAATCGGCAGCATCGATCCCAGACACTCCGGTTTCGTCGGCGACTCTTCGTAAAACATGGCTGATCGCTATAATAACATTATCGCCTTCCTTGTGCCCCCAGGTATCGTTAATTTGTTTAAAATTGTCTATATCAAACATCACCAGGCAACCAGGCCGTCCAGATTCTATGCACTTGGTGATTCGTCGCTGGATTTCGCCGCGGTTAAAAATTTCCGAAAGGGAATCCGTAATAGACATCAATGCAAGTTTCGCGTTAATTTCAGCCTGTTCCTGAGCCGTTACATCAATGAAAGTGGCCAGGCGGTTAATCATGGAAACCTTGCCCGAGAACGCCTCCTCCGGCATTTCAAAGTCATATCGATCCCCGCCCTTGCCTTCGCGCATTCCTGCCACTACAAGAGTTGCGTTGTGCTGGTTCACGTAACGGCCTGTACGCAAGAATTCACTAGAGGAATAAAAACCAGAAGTCGATGCAACACTCTGTAGCGGAACTGTTTCACCGCTGATTTCTTCTTTACCCCAAAAGATTCGACGCACCACGCAAGAAAACACCTTGACAATTTCAGGGCCAAACACCCCGACCTCGCGACCGTCTTTTCGGACACTTGCAAGGATAGTCCACGGGTCACCATAAGCGAGACGCACTTTCATGCCTTCATCGACATCCGAAGACATAAGCATAGAACCGTCCTCATTACATGCCAACGGAGAACGCATAATGTCGATTCCATTGCGCTTGTAGAACAGCGGGAATTCCAGCGTGTTGAAAATAAAGTGTTCGTCATTCGGGATATTCAAATAGCGACGATAAATTTCATACGCAGGCACACCATCCAGTTCGTACAACACCGGCCCCTTTGCCTTGGTCACCAAAAATTCACGGCCAAGAGGTTTCCAGCCAATTACGTGAGTCGTATAGACAAAAAAGTCATCTCCACCCATCAAAAGGACAAGGACACCCTTTCCGGAATACCCGCCCACATTGGAAAATACGCAAGTTTCTGTACTCGTCAAATTCGGATTAATGGCTCCTCCGCCAAAAACCTGAATCGAAGGATCCACATCCTTGAACGCATCACAGAACGGAGTCATGGAAGAACCAAGGGTCGTCAGTTGCAGTTCAACCGCCTTCACCCACGGATTCGCCTTGATTTCTTCTTTGATACTTCCAACCACGTCAACGGCATTTTCAGCATCATAGGTGTACTGCAACAATTTGAGTTTTGTGGTGGGATATTCGAAAATGGTACAGACAATAGAAATTTCGGCATTGGAAAGCCGCCCATCTATAATATTGCCGCCTGTGGAACAGCCCATGTAAATGGAATCCGGGAAATTCTGCGAAATCACATCGCAGACAAGGTCAATTTGCCCACGGTCCATGGAATTTGAATAAATCTGGAACACAACATGAGAAAACACCCTTGACTTGCACCAAAGGCTAATCTTGTCAAGGTCGCGTTTCAACGAAGTTATACTATGGTAATCAAATTGAAATTGCTTCATATCCTGGAGGCGTCCCCTATAACATCTATATAGAAGATACATCCATGATAAGTTTTTTGTACAAAAAAAATCACCTCAAATATTCCAATTTGGAATATTGGGGATTAAAACGGCTAAAACACGAATTTTTCAATAATTTCGGCAATTCCGCCGTGGTTATTATCGGCTTTGGTCACGTACTTGGCGACCGATTTTGCCACCTCGGAGGCGTTCGCCATGGCAATTCCCACCCCCGCGGCCTCGATCATGGGGCAATCGTTTTCTTCATCGCCCACGGCTATGGTATCTGAGAGCGGAACCTTGTAAAAATCGGCCATAAAGCGCACGGCGTCGCCCTTGTTGCTCTGCATGTGCGAAAATTCGAGCATTTCGGGCTTGCTGAACACGTCAAAGAGTTTGCCGGCGGTGGTTTTGCGCATTTCGGCGCGGAAATCTACCAGACTGGAATGGCCAAACGGCGTAATGATGTTCACCTTGATAGGCGGCTTTACCACCACGTTGATAAATTCGCCATAGTATTCGCGAATATCCTTGACGACCACATAGTCCATCTTCATCAGGCGGCAATACGTCTTGAGCTGTTCCGTTTCGTATTCCGAAACAACGAGGTCGCCCGAATAGGTGTGCGCATGCATACCGTAGCGGTGTGCCGCATCCATAATGAACTTGACCGATTCCACCGGAATATAGCGCGTGAGGATAGCCTGTTCGGTGGCGTAGTCGTAAATGAGGCCGCCATTGAAGCTCACCAGGAAGAATCCCGGTTTGTCGAAACCGTACTTTTGCGCAAGTTGCTTTGCGCTGGTAAGCGGACGCCCGGTGCAGAGCACCAGCTTATGCCCGCGAGCAAGCATTCCCTCGATGGCCTTCATATCACAATCGAGGATTGTCTTTTCGTCGGTTAAAAGCGTTCCGTCCAAGTCGGTAAAAAGCAACTTCATGTGAGTAAATTTAGTTATTAGTTACGCCCCTATGGGGCTAGTTACTAGTTACTAGTACTTCATATAAGCGCCTTCTAGTAACTAGTAACTCAAAACTCAGAACTAATCTTACTATATTCCTCTACATGAAAATCGATGAATTATTGAGCGAAGCGAAGTCTGTGGCTATTTTCGGGCATGTGCGCCCGGACGGCGACTGCGTAGGCAGTACCACCGGCATATACAACTACATCAAGGACAACTACCCCGGCATTAGCGCGGACCTGTTCCTTGAAAACTTCCCCGACAGCTACAAGATTCTGCGCGGCGCAAGCGATGCTCGCCAGGCCTGGACCGCCGAATGCAATGGCGGCAAGCCCTACGATTTAGCATTCCTCATGGACACGCCGAGCTTTGAGCGCGTGGGTGCAAACGGCGCCGAATGCATCAAGGCCGCGAAAAAGACCATCAACATCGATCACCATATTTCTAACCCGCTGAACCTTTGCACTGTGAACTTCGTGGAACCCGAAGCGAGTTCCGCCAGCGAAGTGCTCTATATGCAGCTTGACAAGGCGAAAGTCAGTCGCGAGACCGCTAGTTCCCTGTACCTGGGAATCGTCCACGACACCGGAGCATTCAAGTACAGTTGCACCGGCAAGTGCACCATGCAGGTCGTCGGCGACCTGATTGAAGCGGGCGTCGATTTCGCAAAAATCGTGAACGAGACTTACTACACCCGCACCTACAAGCAGACGCTGATTACGGGATTTGCCATGCAGCAATGCAAGCTCGGCTTAGGCGGCAAGGTCGTGTACAGCTACATCACGCCCGAAGACATGGATCGTTTCGGTGTCACGCCCGTGGAACTTTCCACCGTCATTGACACCATCCGCGAAGTCGGCGGCACCGAAGTGGCCCTACTTTTGTACCCCGTAAACGGGAAGTACAAAATCAGCCTCCGCAGCAACTACATTGTAGACGTGAACGCTATCGCAAAAGAATTTGGCGGAGGCGGCCACACCCGTGCCGCCGGTGGCGACACTAGCGATGTCCCCGAAGTTGCGATTGAGAAGATTTTAAAGCTGATTGAAAAGCAACTTTAAAAGGAGACCCCGCATCAAGTGCGGGGTGACATTACACTAAAAACAGAGCCACAGCCAAAAGCACGAATACGACGCCGCTGAACCAATTGAGGTTGCGGTTCGCCTTCGGGCTATTCAGCAAAAATTTCTTGACGGCACCGGCGAGGATGGCGACGGTTCCAAACACAATCAATGTCGCGACAATGAATTCCAAGCCGAGGATTGCAGTTTGCAAGCTCGGGTGAATCGGGCGGTCCATCTTGACTGCAGGCGGAATGAACGAAAGCATGAACAGCACAGCCTTCGGATTCGTCATGTTCATGATGATGCCGCGCAGGTAGAGCTTGCGACCGGAGAGATCCTTCGACTTCGCTACGCTTCGCGGGGATGACAATTCAAAGGATTCTCCACTTTGCTCGCAATGACGTGCATTAATTTCCTTTTTGGTTTCTAACTCTGAATTCTGAATTCTGAGTTCCGAATTTGCTCGGACCTGGAAACTCTTGTACGCCAAATAAAGCAAGTACGCGGCACCGAGGCATTGCATCACAAAGAACGCCTTCGGGCTTGCTGCAATCAGCGCCGAAACACCCGCCACCAGGAGCCCCGTCTGCACAAGAATCCCGGTACAAAGCCCTAAAATCACGCAAAAACCGGCTTTAGCACCGTGTGTAGCACTTTGGGCGAGCACAAATAAATTATCTGGCCCAGGGGCAACCCCCACCACAAGCGCTGCAATAAAAAATTCGAGCATAACCAACCCAGAGACAGCCCGCTAAAGTTTGCTCAAGAAGCTATCGACATCAAGTTCGTCGAGGTCTTTCTGCAAATCCGAAAGCACATCGTCCGAAATCACCGTCGGACGAACCTTTTCAGCTTCGTCTGCAGACATTGCACCCGCAATGTTTTCGGCCGCATTTTCAAATTCCGACGGAGCAGACCCTTCGCGCGGGCTCGGCAACACATCGCCTTTTTCCAGGCGTTCCGAATCGCGTTCTTCGGCCAAAGCCTCGGAGGCATCCACCATCTTCTTGAGGGCCTCGGCCACGGCACCCATCGCACCGCCGTTGCTGACAACGGCATCAATCGCACGGCTCAACTTTTTGCGAAGTCCGGCAAATTCGTCGCGGTCAAGTTCAGCCACCTCGCCATGATAATACATCAAAGGAGTCTTGCAGCGGGCGCAGCAAAACACCATCATGTTCGCAGAATCTCCATGAAGCTGTGCATCAAAAGAAACTCCGCAATGGGGGCAGTTGATATGAATCTCACTCATGCCCTATAATTTAGAAAAATAAAGCCAAATGTACCTATATTTTTTTATTATTACGGCATGCTTTGTCAGTGGCTTTATCATTTAACCAGTATTGATCTTTTTGACGGCCGTCTGTTCCGCGCAGGTACCGCCGCCATGCTCTCCATCATATTAGTCATGTGCCTTATGCCGGTTTATATTCGCAAGTTGCAGAGCCTCGATGCGACCTCCGACTTCGACAAAGACGGCAAATCCAAGTCTCCCCCGATTATGGGCGGACTCCTTTTGGTGGTGGTTGTCGAAATTGTGTCGCTCCTTGTGTGCAAGATGAACGGCTACACCATATCGACCCTGATTGTGCTTGCGGCATTCTCTGCGGTGGGCGCCATCGACGACATCGCGAAAGTCAAGGCCAAGCGCCTGATCAAGCTCGGCAAACTCAAGGCCGCCGACTACATGGACAAGGCCGATGGCATTTCCAGCAGCCTGCGTCTCTTCCTCTATTTCTTGTTCAGCCTCGTAGTCGCGATTTTCTGCTACAAGTTCATCCCCGAACTCAAGGGCGACCTCACGATTCCCTTCTGCCCCATCGACGTATTCCAGATTCACCTGCCCAACTGGATTTTCGTGGGATTCATGACGTTTGTGATTGCCGCATCTGCGAACGGTACGAACTTTACCGACGGCCTCGACAGCCTGGTCTCGGTGCCGATTCTTTCGAGCATGATTTTCGTGGGTCTCGTGGCCTACGTGAGCGGCAACTTTATCTTTAGCCAATACCTGAGCGTCCCTTACCTGCCCGGTTGCGACGAACTTTTCCCGCTCGCGATGTCCATTGCAGGCGCGCTGCTTGCCTACTTGTGGTTCAACAGCCCTCCGGCCGAAATCTACATGGGCGACGCCGGTTCCGTAGGCTTTGGCGCAGCGATTGGCATTATGTTCATCTTGGTACAGGCTGGGCTTTTCCTCCCGATCGTTTGCATTATCATCATCGCCGAAGCATGCTCCGTTCTTCTCCAGATTAGCTGGTTCAAGTTCACCAAGAAAACGACCGGCGAAGGCAAGCGCATCTTCCTTTGCGCACCGCTCCACCACCACTACCAAAAGAAGTGGGAAGGACGTTTCCCGAGCAAGCCCCTGATGAACTCCAAGATCGTGTGGCGCATGCACCTCATCAGCATCTTCGCGCTCATCGTGAGCATGGTGATATTCTTTGGAATTAGGTAGGGGGTGGTTTCCCCCTGGTTCGC
>JAFZOV010000177.1 GCA_017550445.1 Fibrobacter sp. | reverse complement strand
CCGGGAGACCGGAAAGGTTCAGGCTCACGGTGTAGATGTCGCTGAGGTACACGGCCATCGGGTCGGATTCGTTCATGCCGCACTTGAGCGGGAGACCCGGCATCGTGGGGCTTGCGATCACGTCGCAGCTTTCGAATGCCTTGTTGAAGTCGTCGGTAATCAGACGGCGAACCTTCTGGGCCTGCACGTAGTAGGCGTCGTAGAAGCCTGCGGAAAGCACGTAGCTGCCGAGGAGAATACGGCGTTGCACTTCTTTACCGAAACCTTCGCTGCGGGACTTGGCGTACAAGTCGAAGAGCTTGCGGGCTTCTTTGCTGCGGTAGCCATAGCGAACGCCGTCGTAGCGGCTGAGGTTCGAGCTAGCTTCTGCAGTTGCAATGATGTAGTAGCTGGACACGGCGTAGCTGATGTGCGGAAGGCTGATTTCCTTGAGGGTAGCGCCTTCTGCTTCGAGCTTCCCCAGCATGCCTTCGATGGCGGCCTTGCATTCAGCGTCGAGACCTTCGCCGAAGTATTCCTTCGGAACGCCGATGACCTTGCCCTTCACGCCGGCGTCGAGCTTTGCGGTAAAGTCTTCGGTCGGGCGTGTGCTGGTGGTGTTGTCGTGCGGGTCGATGCCGCAGATAGCGCCGAGCAATGTGGCGGTATCTTTAACGGTTGCACCGAAGGGACCAATCTGGTCCAAAGAGCTAGCGTAAGCCAAGAGGCCGTAACGGGACACGCGGCCGTAGGTGGGCTTGAGGCCCACAACGCCTGTGCAGGCGGCGGGCTGACGAATGGAACCACCGGTGTCGGAGCCGAGCGCACAGGCGACCGTGCCAGAGGCCACGGCTACGGCCGAACCGCCACTGGAACCACCCGGAACACGTGTTTCGTCCAGCGGGTTAATGACCTTGCCGAAATAAGAGGTTTCGTTGCTCGAACCCATGGCGAATTCGTCCATGTTCGTCTTGCCGACGATTACTGCACCGGCAGCTTCGAGCTTTTCGATAGCGGTAGCGGTGTAGGGGGCAACAAAGTTTTCAAGAATCTTGGAAGCGGCCGTGGTGCGTGTGCCTTCGATGCACATGTTGTCCTTTACAGCGACGGGAATGCCGTCGAGGGCGCCCAAAGTCTTGCCTTCTGCACGACGCTTGTCGGATTCGGCTGCCTTTTGGAGGGCGCGTTCGTTCAATACGCTAATGTATGCATTTAAATTCTTGGTAGATTCAATCTTTGCAAGGGATTCTTCGGCGAGCGAAACCGCAGTTGCTCCGCCAGCGAGCTTAGCTTGAAGTTCGTCAATAGTAAACATTACCTTTCTCCGGACCATTTCATAATGTAGATGCCGAGAACCATGCCGATGACACTGACCACGTTCAGTTTGATGCCAAATCCAAAGGCAAGTTTGACGAGGTACAGGTCAAGAACAACTGGTTCGGGCCTGTCAACAAAGCCGATGTTAAAGTTGAACGATGAAACGAAGAAGTTGTGGACCACGTTATTGTATCCACCCGCGTTCATCAGTTCGCCGAGTTGGCCAAACAGCGTACCGAGGCATTCGCCAAGGATTCCGCCGATAATCAGGCCAAGAAAAATAAAAAGAAGTAAACGGCCAAAAGTATTCTTGCGATTCATATTATCTAATATAGAAAAATGATTAGTGAAATTTTGTGAATAAATCTTTCGTCTTTCGTCTGTAGGACCTTCGGTCCGTTCTTTCGTCTATTTAATGCTCCAGTCGATGGGCTCCAGTCCCTTACTTATTAAATATTCGTTAGCCTTACTAAAATGTTTACATCCAAAGAACCCCCGGTAAGCCGAAAGAGGGCTCGGGTGCGGCGCCGTTAAAATCAAGTGACCTCGATTTTTGGCGACCAGTTCCTGTTTTTTGATGGCAAAACTGCCCCAGAGCAAAAATACCAGGTTTTCGCGGGTTTCAGACAAACGCTTGATGATGGTGTCTGTAAACTGTTGCCAGCCGATTCCAGCGTGGCTTGCTGCCATGTGGGCACGGACCGTGAGTGAGGCGTTCAGCAGCAAAATACCCTGGTGCGCCCAACTTTCGAGATTTCCGTGTGGCGGCGGGTTAATGCCCAGGTCGTCATGGAGCTCCTGAAAAATGTTAATCAGTGAGGGCGGCGGTTCGATACCCAGGGGTACCGAGAAGCAGAGCCCGTGAGCCTGGCCCGGATTGTGGTAGGGGTCTTGCCCGATGATGACCGCCTTGACCTTGTCGACGGGGCAGAAGTCGAGGGCAGCAAAGATTTTGGATCCCGGTGGATAAACCACATGGTGTTCCGCTTTTTCTTGCAGAAGTTTTTCTTTAATTTGTTTAAAATAAGGCTGCTCGAATTGGTCAGCGAGCAGTTTCAACCATGATTCTTCAAGTTTGACGGTCATGCTGTTGTCATGCCCGCGGAGGCGGGCATCTCCTTGTTAAAATTGCGACTTTTTCCCCGTAAGCTCGTGTATAGAACAGTATGGCGGATTCTTTCCCCTTGGGCTTTAGGCGCTTGATTTCGGCGTCGGGGTCGAGTTTTACGCCGCGGAGTTTCAGGGTGATTTTTCCGATGTTATGCTCCTTGAGCATATTGCGGACGGCGCCAGTTGCAATTTCGGTGTGGGCGAGCACCTCGTAGCAAGAAAATCCTGGCGCTGGAAGCGGTTCTTCGCTAGTCACGTAGGCGATACCCTCTGAAATCAGGCGGGCATTTGAATCGCTGGCTAGGGCTGCTGCGTTAAAAAGGTGACTGCGAATGAGTGCTGGCGCGGGCTCCGAAATGTATTTACCGAGTTCGCCCAGGGGTAAGTCGCTCTTGCTTGTAGCGGTGCGGTAAGTGCGGTCTTTTCCTTCCAAGCTGTCGTTTCGGTCGAGTTTTTCCTGCAAGTCGTCGTCTAATGTTTCGTCGGTGCGGTTTCGTACCCGCTTCCATTCGGCAAGCGTTTCGCCTGATTTCTCCACGATAACGGCACGGACTGTGTCCGGATTCTTGGCGAGTTCACCGAACAGCACCAGACATTCGCGGCAGTCGCTGTGCCCGCCTATATATATAATCTCGGTTCCGTCGGGAATTTCGGCTGGAGGGTAGCCGGGCGGGAGCTTTGCCATGCCGCCCTTGTAGTGCTTGCTGATTTCAACCACTTCTTCAAGCGTGGGTGTAAGGTTGCGCAGGTCGCGCTGGTTTTCCCCTTCTAGTGCGCGGCGGGCCGGATCGATGGTGAAAAAGTCCGCACTTTGGCTACCGGCAGTGTCGTTGCTTCCAGCGACTTTTCGAACGTCGGCGCATTGTGTATCGACGTTTTTGCCGAATGCCTGCTGGTTGTAGCGGTACATGGCAAGGCGGTTTTCGTCGAGGTCGACTCCGGTGATTTTCAGTGTGGCGGGTAAAAAGAAACTGTCTCCGCCCATGCCGCAGCATAAATCGTTTACGGAGCCTTCGGTAGGCCATAGGTTTGCTTTCCAGCGGCCAATATCCTGGGCGATGCTTTGCTCCAGGGCCAGCTTGTCGCAGAGCAGGAATTTTTCTTTTCGTTCCGATTCTTCAAAAAACTTTTCGCGGAACTTGGGCACAAGTGCCATGTAGTCCATAATGGTGCTGCGTTCTTCGTTGCTGAACCCATTTTTGGCGAGCCGCGTGGATACCTGGAGTGCGTCCATCTTGTGAGCAAAGGCTTCTTTGATAAAGCCCTGGATTTTATCGGATGTAAGCAGTTCCCAGATGTTCATTTTTGTAACGAAAAGGTTGTTTTGATCAAAGATAATTTTATTTGCTTTAGTTATATTAGTGACATGACGAATTCCTTGGATTTTATCGGTGATGTTCATGGACATTGTGATGAACTGCGAGCTCTGCTAGAAAAGTTGGGCTACGTGGAATCGAATGGTGCATACCGTTATTCAGGGAATGAACGAACTGTTGTATTTCTGGGCGATTATGTGGACCGTGGCTCCAAGGTACGCGAAACGCTGAACCTGGTGCGTGCCATGCGGGATGCGGGAACTGCCGTTGCCCTCATGGGAAACCATGAATTCAATATGCTCTCGTTCTGGCAAAGGAACGGTGCTGGCGGCGGACATTTCTTGAAAAAAATGAAGGATAGCTATCTTCGCGAGCACAGCTTTAACAAGATAGCCATTCATTCGCGGACGGTGTCCGATTTTGTCGGTCGCAAGCAGGAGTTCCTGGATGCGTTGGAATTCGTGAAAACCCTGCCGATTTACCTTGAAACAGAAACTTTTAGGGCGCAGCATGCCTGCTTTGACGGGGCTGCCGTGAATGCGTTAAGGCGTGAAAACATCACCTGCTTTGCCGACGGTAATTTTGACGAATTGATTGCCCGCGCCAATGATGAAGATTGCGAATACGATGACAGTCTTTTTGTACCGATGAGTACGTTGTTGAAGGGTCCCGAGATGCCTTTGCCCGAAGGTGAACATTTTACCGATGCCGAGGGAGTACGCCGTGTCAAGACCCGCATTGCCTGGTGGGTGAACCCGGCAAAGGCAAGCTTTCGCGAGTTGTGTTTTCAACCGGGTGTTTCTATGGATGTGCAGGCGGAAGTCTTGCCACAGGTTCGAACGAGAAATTTCTACGGTGAAAAGGAACGCCCCGTGTTCTTTGGACATTATTGGTTGACGGGGCTTCCGAAACTGATTCGCGATAACGTTTGCTGCTTGGATTTTAGTGTGGCGGGGTACCGTGGAAACGGTCACCTGGTGGCGTATCGCTTTGATGGTGAACCGAAACTAGATGAAAGAAAATTTGTTTTTGTTGAGGCGGTATCCCGTTGAAAAAACTTTCGTCTCTAAAATTTACCGCAGCATTGCTGGTGGCGTTTTTGTTGCTGACTTTTTGGGGAGTTCTGGCTCAGGTGAATGCTGAGTCTGCGGGACTTTCTGCAACGGTGGCAGTGAATCGCTTTTTTGATAGCTATTTCATTTGGATTTTAGGGGTGATTCCGCTGCCTGCCTTTAAAGGTCTAGCCCTGTTGGCAGCCTTGAATGTGGTGGCGTCCATGATTTTCAGAATGCCTCGCGGATTGAAAAATGCGGGACTTTGGCTGATGCATGTGGCCCTTTTGTTTTTGCTGGTGGGTGGTGTTGCCGAAAGTGAAATCAAGCGGGAATACAATGGCTATCGGGACATTTCGATTGTCAATGCGGACCTATCTTTTTTTGCTGTTGACGATAGCTTAAAGGTTACGCCTATTGAAATTCCCCAAAATGATTACGCCTATTCGGTTCATTATCACGGCAGGGTAGATAACGTCATGGGAACGGCGGTAGATTTATACAAGGCGACTTATGATCCATTGCGTTTTGTTCCCTACGCCTTTATGGCAATGTTTCTTTTGGGTGTGTTGATTCACTATGCGGTAAAGATCCGCAATAAACAGGTGCCTAAAACTGCGGTGTTTAGAATTTTGCCATTCTCCGTGATGCTTGCGGCTTTGCCGATGAATGCTCACGCCTCGGAACGGCCGATTCCCATATGGGAAGCATTGCATAGCGATACACCTGTTTTGGTAGAATCCTCGGTGCGTCCCTTTGATTCTTTCGCCCGCGGGTTCCTCGATGAGCTCAGCGGACATGTGAAGTACAAGAAACTTACTGCAGCCGATGTGGTGCGAAAAATATTATTGGCCCCCGAGGAAGCCAGGCTGTATGCCATATTTAAGGTGCTTCGTAGCGAAGTTTCTGTGATTCTCCATTTGCCGCAAGAAAAACGGTATGTGAGTTATGCGGAATTGTCTCCGTTGAAAGATTTGCTCAAGCTTTATGCTACCCGTAATGATGATCATCCGGCGACTACTGAAATGCGGCGGCTGTATTCCAATGTGTTGTTGTATGAATCCGTGGCGGACCGCTCGGCTTTTTCGATTGTGTCGAAAAATTCCCTGACCCATTCCGATATCAATTATCACCGGCTCAAGGTTGAAGTTTTGTACCACAGGCTGAATCTTGCCTTGTGGGGCTTTATTCTTGCGCTGTTGGCTGGTATACTTGCGTCCTTGAATGTGGTTTTCAGGTCGTTAAAGTTAGATGCATTGGCCAATGTCTTGTGTATTATTGCAACCGTAGCCTTGATGGTGATGCTTGCCTTGCGTGCCTATATTGCAAGTCGTCCGCCAATGTCTAGTTTGTATGAAATTGTGTTGCTGGTGGCTTTGCTGCTGGTAGCTTTTGAATCGGGTGCGTTTTTGTTTTGCAAGCGCCGAACCTACACGTTGATGATTCCCGTAACCCTGATGGCAACGGCTCTTCTATTTTTTGCCAGGTTTGTGCTGGAGCCGGGAGATACCTTTCAGCCGATTCCATCGGTGTTGAATTCCTCGGTGTTTTTGACGATTCATGTGTTTACCATTGCCTTAGGATTTGCCGCCATGATCTTGTCGGGGGTGGTGGCTCATTTGGTGCTGTATCGAAAGGCGAAGCCTTCGCCGCTGTATTCTTTGATGGATGGAACCCTTGCTTTTGGCATGGCTTTTACTGTTCTTGGCACGCTCCTGGGTGGTGTCTGGGCTGATTTTGCCTGGGGTCGTTTCTGGGGCTTTGACCCCAAGGAATGTGGAGCCCTTTTTGTGATTCTTTGGGCTATGTTGACGCTCCATTTACGGGCGGGCAAGCTCGTTTCGCTACGCGGTTTTGCTCTGATGAATTGCTTTAACGTGATTGTCACTTTGCTTTGCTGGTTTGGGGTGAACTTGCTTGGAGTGGGTTTGCATAGTTACGGATTCCAAAGCGGCTCCGTCATTTGGCTAGCCTCTTTCGTTGTGGTAGATGTTGTAGTAATTATAATGTTAACGTTCCGCACCTCTCAAAAAAATATATATCGCTAATGCTCAGCCTGCTCCGCACGCTCCTATATGACCGTTCGGCTAAAGCCTCACTCTCACAACCGCCCCAGCTTAACGCTTGGGGCTTTGTTGTTCACATGGCCTCGGTCTTTTTTTCTAAATTAGGCATATGCTTCAATGGGATACTTTGCTTTCTGCGACACGCTATGGGCACCCTGCCGATTTGGACCCGAATCGTTCTGACTTTCATCGCGATTATGACCGTATTGTTTTTTCGACGGCCTTTAGACGCCTTGGCCGCAAGACTCAGGTGCACCCGTTCTCGGTGAACGATCACGTGCATAGTCGCCTCACGCACAGTATCGAAGTTTCCAGTGTGGGCCGCAGTCTTGCCATTACGGTGTACCACCTGATTAAAAAGTATCTGCCCAAGTACATTAACGAATATCATTTTGGCACGATTGTGCAGTCCGCATGCTTGGCGCATGATATTGGCAACCCTCCTTTTGGTCACGCCGGCGAAGCCGCCATTCGCGAATGGTTCCGCAAGAATCGTAATTCGGCTCCGCTCCGCGATTTGAACGATACCGAAATTGCCGACTTTGAAAATTTTGACGGCAACGCACAAGGCCACCGCATTTTGAGCAAGCTGGAATACCACTTTTTGGATGGTGGCATGCGTCTCACTTATGCGACGCTTGGAACCATGATCAAGTATCCGCAGCTTGCAAAGTTCGGTTCTCCTACAAGCTTGTTCGCGACTGAAGCCGATCTTTACCGCGTTACTGCTTATACGCTAGGTATTCCTGAAGTGGAAACGGGTAAGTGGGTGCGTCATCCGTTGGTGTATCTGATGGAAGCCGCCGACGATATTTGCTACAGTATCTTGGATGTGGAGGACGCCATTGAACTAGGTATCTTAAGCTACGGCGATGTGCGGGGCATGTTCAGCTATTTGTGCGGCCCCGATGTGGACATTGATCGTGAGTATCGCGAAAATGGTCAGAATTTCCGCGACTTCTTGAGCAGCATCCGTGGTCTTGCAATCCAGAATCTAATCGACGATGTTGCTCTCACTTTTGTAAATCACTACGAAGAAATCATGTCGGGTGAGCGCGTCAAACATTTGACGAATCTTTCCAAGTCCGATGTAATGGAAGGAATCCGCATTGCTAAGCGCCTGGGCGTGGAACGCATTTATCCGGACCGCCGCAAGACCGAGCTTGAAGTTGGTAGCTATACCACGCTTGCCACGGTACTTGATGCCTTTATTAACGGTGTTTATGATTTCCGTTTGAACGGCAATAATTCTTACCGTGCCGACCGCATTGTGCGACTCATCGGTCAGGCGAAAATCGGTCAGAGCGTAACGGTTGCCGAAGCTTACCATCAGGTGCTGGACTTCGTGAGCGGCATGACGGACAATTACGCCACCTACCTTGCTCGTCAAATCGGTGGCCTTGCCATGGGATATTAGCACCCTATGGTATGGCTATTTGACTACGATCTTACTTTGTACGGGGCTGAGGAACGCTGTGTCCTGAATTCCCTGGATCACCGTATTTCGCTGTTTGTGCAGAAGGTGGTGGGTTGCGATTTTGAATCGGCCCATAAGGTGCGTACCGACTACTTGGAACGCTACGGCACGACGCTTGCAGGGCTTATGGCGTTGCACCATACGGATCCGGACGATTTTTTTGACTTTATTCACGAACCGGAATACTTGATTTACCCTAAGAAGGCACCCGAAAAACTCGCCCTGTTACAAAGCCTGAAAGGTCCGCATTTTGTGTTTACTAACGGCCGCCACGACTGGAGCGAGGCGGGAATGGCGCACATGGGAATCGATTCGGCGATTGATGGTGTATTCGACTTGAAATTGCTGGGCTGGGAAGGAAAACCCCACGAAAGCGCCTACGAAAAAATGGAAGCCTGGCTTGCCGAAAAACTCCCAACCATGGGACTTGAAATGCCCAAGAGCCAGAAAGAAATTGTGCTCTTGGACGATGGCCTACGCAATCTGGAGCCGGCTCATTGTCGCGGCTGGACTACCGTTTTCGTGAATCCGACCGCCGATAGTGCCCCTTATGTGGATTACCATATTCCGCATCTTTTAGATTTGTCTAAAATTAGATTGTCATTCCCGACTTGATCGGGAATCTCCGTTACCTTTGAAACAATCTATTTTGTATTTTATACGGTATATGAAAAAGATTTCACTGATAGCTTTAATTTGCGTTTTGGCTGTTTCAACGCTTTCATATGCTATGCCAGAACCTGCAAAGCGAAACGGCTTTAGCAACATGAACGTTACCACGGAGTATTCTGAACTCTTGAAAGAAAAGAATGCCCGCAACGATTCCCTTTTGCCCGCTCTCGATGGCGACAAGGCCTTTGCCGAAGTGCTTCGTCTGAATCCGAATTTCTGGAGCCTGGGCGGCGCTCTCGACAAAGAAGCTTCTCTCGTGACCAAGCTTAATGCTAAAGTTATTTTTATTGACGGTATTCGCGAAGATCCCTTCTGCGAGATTGACAAGAATGCGGGGAATACCGCTGGCGAATGGAATGTGCGTATCGGCGTGGACTTTGTGTCGGGCGGCTCCAATACGGTGCATATTCACGTGCAGCAGTGCTTGGACTACGTGCGTGACCAATTAGGTTACGCTGTCAAGAAAGGTGACAAGGTGGTCTTTGTGCCGCCCAAGAAAGTCCTCGACAAAATCAAGGAAAGTGAAATTCCCGATGCCATTGATGTGGACCTGCAGCAGACTCTTTTGAAGGCTCACGAAGATGTGAACTTGACGGGTAAATGCCCCAATAATATTGAGGCGTACATCATTCTGATGGATGTCTACAACCAGGTGAAAAACCAGAAGATGGATTATGTGGTCATCAACGACCAGCTGAACAAGAAACGTAACGGTGCTGGCCGCGTGCAGAGCTGTGCCTTTAGCCGCGAATGGAACAAGCGCTACCACGAAAGTGCCAGTTTCGAGTGCGATATCGACAATGACCGCTGCACCTACCGGCAAGAAAACGACGGCAATTCCGAGTGGTCTATCAACTACGAAAAGGATCGCTTCGAATACATCAACAAGAAGTTCCTGTTCATCAACTTGAACCCGAAAAGTATCCACAAGGGCGGCAAGATGCTGGACCTTCGCTTGCTTCGCCTTTCCACGAATCTCTATCTGGAAGCCTATCTGAATTTGAAGGGGGAGCCGGTGACCCTCGGCCTGATTATTGTTCCCGGCGACGGCAAGTCCATGGAAGATTATGACGACGGAGCCGACGAAGAGGACAATATGCTGGAGGAATAGCGAAAAAAGGCTGTATTTGCCCTCCGTTTATCAAAAAATACCTTGTTTGCCGGCTTGTCCGGCATTTTTTATTATATATTTAGAACAGATAGAATTGATAAGGAGATCTTATGAACAAGTTTGTCAAGGCTTCTCTTGTTGCAGCGCTTCTTGCTGCTCCTCTTATGGCCGATGAAGAATTCGGCGGTATTGGTGTGACCATTTATCAGATCGGTGACGGCGTCAAGGTTGCCGAAGTTATTCCGGGTACTCCCGCAGCCGAAACCAAGATTCAAGCTGGTGACGTGATTACCGCCGTTGACGGTGTAAGCCTCAAGGGCAACGATATCGAAGCTTCTAAGTCCATGCTTCGTGGTCAAGTGAACAAGCCGCTGGAAATTACCTACGTGAGCGAAGGTGAAACCTATACTACTACGATCCGTCGCGCCCAGATTACCGTGAAGGA
The DNA here is from genome assembly GCA_017550445.1 of Fibrobacter sp. Next base: position 1,435 of record JAFZOV010000177.1, on the reverse strand, counting down.
TTTGGAAAGCGCCAAGGTGGAATCCTGGTACAATAAGGCTGAATTCAACGCTCAGGAACTTGAAACTTACGCCAGCGCAACCGAAAGCAATAACAAGCAGCTGGTTGCCGTGCTCCAACAGGGATCGCTGGTTGCATCCGACAAGAATGTGAAGGCAACGAACTTGAACGGCGTCTATGTTGAACGCGTCAACGAATTCGCTCCGAAGGCTCCGAAGCAGCAGGTTGCCAAGCATTCTTCTTCTAGCCTCAAGGGCTTTACCCGCAAGGCTGTTAGCTTCAACTTGAGCTCTGCAGGCACTGCTGTCATCACGATTCTGAATTCCGATGGTGCTGAAGTGGCTGTTCTCCATGCTGAAAATGCTCAGCCGGGCTTCAATACGCTCCGCTGGAATGGCGAAAACATCCCGAGTGGCCGTTACCTTGTTCGTATTGACCACAACGGCTCTGTCTCTGGCAAGAACGCCGTGCTGAAGTAATTCATAGCCTTAAGGCGAATTTATATAGAGGTCTCTCTGAATCGAACAGGGAGATCTTTTTTATTGTAAAAAACAAATTCATTTGTATAAAAGAAGCGTGAATGAATTCATTCATAATGGAATGTGTTATTGCGTTGAGATAATAAAAGCGTCGGCCAAGGAGGGGGAGGGTGCAGGGAGGGGCCCGTGCGGCCTTCGCAACTCTGAGCTGGGGCCCCTCCCGCATTTTTTTTATATAAAAGAGAGTGTTATGAGGGTGAAATTCCTATATTTGCCGCAACGTGATTTTATCTAGAACCCATCATCTTCTGTGGGCTTTTTTGGCATTATGGATTTATGCCATCGCCACTCCGGCCGCCTTCGGCCAGGAGATGACTCGTTTTGAGCTGGAAGAACGCGAACAGGTCGAAGAAGATACCACCGAAGTGGACTGGATGAATGACACGACCGGTGTAGACACCATTGAATATCGTGCGGTGGACTTGGTCTACGATGTGGAAAAATCCACCTTTAACCTGAATAACAGCGCTCAGCTAAAGTACCGTTCTGCGACATTGGATGCCGATACCATTTTGTTCGATCAGGAAAACAGCATTTTGGCGGCGACGGGTGACCCCATATTACGCGAATCCAAGAACCCTTCTCTTTCGGGTATGCGGCTCAAGTACAATATGAAAAGCCGCATTGGTGAAATCTATTACGCGACGACCTATCAAGACAACCAGCAGTTGAATGGCATGGAAGTGCGCAGACTCCCGGACCAACGAATTCAGATTGCCCGTGGCGACTTTAGTACCTGTAACGATTCCACTCACCAGCACTTCTATTTCTACGGACGGCGCATGGTGGTGAAGCCTAAAGAGACGATTACTGCGCGCCCGGTGGTGTTGAACATTGCCGATGTGCCTGTGGCGGTGCTGCCCATGATTGTGGCACCTTTAAAGAGCGGACGTAAGT
>JAFZOV010000176.1 GCA_017550445.1 Fibrobacter sp. | reverse complement strand
TGTCGGCACCTTCTTCGGCAACGACGTAAACGAGACGCGTGTGCTTCTGGCGCGTGGTGAGTTCCGGCATGGAACCGCTGCGAACAGCTTCGAGAGCAGCTTCCACCGGACAGGTGTACTGCTTGGCATTCTTCACACCCTTAATGCGGCGGACAGCGTCGCTGTGGCCCTGAGAAACACCCTTGCCCCAGAACGTGTAGTCCTTGCCTTCCGGGAGGATGGACTGGGCGTACACGCGGTTCAGGCTGAACATGCCCGGGTCCCAACCGACAGAGATCATGGCAATCTTGCCGGCGGCCTTGGCGGCAGCGTCAACAGCGGCAAAGTGCTGCGGAATCTTGGCGTGCGTGTCGAAGGAGTCAATCACGTTGAACATGGCGGCATACTTCGGGGTGAGCACCGGCAAGTCAGTAGCGGAACCGCCACAAATGATGAGCAGGTCCACTTTGTCCTTCCAGGCTTCCATTTCGGAGACGTTCAGCACCGGAACGCCAGCCGTCTGGATCTTGACCGTAGCGGGGTCACGACGGGTGAAAACAGCCACGAGTTCCATATCCGGAGCCTGCTTCACGGCGCATTCCACACCGCGACCCAGGTTACCATAACCGAGAATTGCAATCTTTGCCATAATAAGGTCCTTGTTAAAAATTTTTGCGAGAGAAAATATAGGAAAGTATTTACGTTCCTTGTCGCCGGTCCAGCCAATCCTTGTATTCTTGACGGCGCTTTTCGCCTTCTTCTACAGAAATATATCCAACGTTATCATGACACTGATATCCGACTAATGAAGAATCCGCCTTCAGGTGATTCATAGGACATTCCCACGCAAGAGAATCTACAAACTGCTGTTTTGCATTTGTCGTTTCAAACGAGCAATCAGCCGGTTTCTCATCAAGACATTCAAATTTGGGTTGAGCACCCGTGATTATCCAATCTTCGGGTTCGACTTTTTGATTTTTGCAAGGAACAAAACCCACGCATTCCTTTAGATATTTTACCGAATCCGCCAAGGATTGTTCGCATTCGCTGTAATCCTTTCCCGAAAAATGGTCATAATCAAACACTGGTTCGCAATCTAAAGATGGGTCATAACAATCTTTTTCACACGGTTCATCGGTTCCATAAGTGCAAGCAAAAGCCTGCAGAGCAAACGACGATGCGATAACACTCGTTATTCTAAAGCGCCTGCTCCAAAAAAGGGCACCAAGCCATAAAAATATTTTGCGAAATAAATTTCTCATAAACATGGCCTTTCTTGAAGATAGTCTATTTAAATTCCCGTACTGCCGAATCCCCCACGGTCTTTACCGTCGAGAGCGCCTTCTTCGAAGGTGAGGGTCGGCTGAATTTCCATGATGCGGAACTGCGCGATGCGAGAACCTTTTTCGATAGTCACTTCGCGGGTAGCGTATACAGGCATTTTCCACCAATCATTCGCGCCACAGTAGCTGGAATCGACCACGCCTACGGAATTCGCCTGCAAGATACCGAAATTCTTGAACGTGGAACTGCGCGGGGCGATATGCGCCTCGTAGCCTTCGGGGAGCTTCATCGCGACACCCAAGTGAATCAGGCGGAACTCTCCCGCCTTGAGCGTCACGGTCTCCGCCGCGGCAAGGTCAATCCAATCGGACTTGCCGCCCACATACGTAAGGCGCGGAATGGAATCGTCGAGGTATTGAATCTTGATCGTCTTCGTGGTCATGCTGCAAATATAAAAATTAGTACTTCACCTGTTCCGGGATGCACTCCACCAATTTTTCCCTGGGAATCGTCAAGAAATACTTTACCAGTTCCGCGTCAAGCTGCGTTCCGGCAACTTCCTTGATAATCTGGATAGCATCTTCGTGAGTTTTGGGAGCCTTATACGAGCGACGCATCGTTATCGCCGAATACGTATCTGCGATAGAAATAATTCTCGCCGCAAGCGGAATCTGATTTCCAGGCTGACTGTAATAGCCATGGCCATCAATACGTTCGTGATGGTACAAAATCCAGTCTTTGATATGGGCAAAAGTCTTGAGCGGTTCCAGAATTTTCACGCCCACTTTCGGATGACGCCTCATGATAGCCCATTCATCGGCATTCAGTTGCGCGGGCTTGTTGAGAATCGCCTCGGGAACACCGAGTTTTCCAACATCATGCATCAGGGCCGCATACTCCAAACTCACCGGATTAATAGAGCGCTTGAGCGAGGCCGGCAAATACTCATAAAAAAGCATCGTCAAACGTTGCACATGGCGGCTGTGCCCGTTCAAATTTGGGTCGCGCGCATCAATAACGCCCACCAGCACCTCTGCAATGTCGATACTTCTCGATTTCGCGGTATCCAGCAAATTGAACATCAGCGTAAGCACAATTGCCACAAAAATGCTTCCGCCGAACAGGATTAAAGCCATCACCAGGTCGGGGTCGCCCCAAAATACGCAGAAAAGGTAGCCCAGCAAGAAGAAAACCAGCAAAATAGCGGCTATCGTTTTCCAAATGTAGTCGCGACGACTCCCCGTCGAAAGGACATCGAGCGTATTCTTGAGAAACAAGAAATACCTGACGATGTTTGCCACCATCAGAATCGAGCCTAGGATAATCAAAGCCGAAATCAGCATATCCATTTGCAGTAAATATATATATAAACTGCAAAAAAGGAAAAAAGGACTTTACAAAGCGACTCCTATAATAATTCAATCTTACATTTTTTATATATTACATTTCGACTTTTAACCTAATAAGGAGATTTTAATGAAATCCAGAGTACTCGTTGCGGGTATGGCCGCACTGGCCCTCGCCTCCCTTTCCGGTTGTGCCGGCGGCGTAAATGCCCAAAAATCTATCGATTATGCCGATTCCAACAAGACCATTGCCCAAGAAGCAAAGGTTGACGCAGCCCAGATTGAATCTGCTAACGCCAAGCTTGATTCTGCCAAGGCCCTGCAGGCAGACGGCGAAGAAGAAGCCGCAGCCGCACTCGCCGAAGAAAGCATACTCGAATATAAGCTTGCCATTGCAAATGCCGAACGCGATGCCGCCAAGAGCGAAGACGAAAAAGTCGAAAAAGAACTGAGAAACGACGTCGAACGCAAGCTCATTTACCAGAGCATTCTTGACCAGGAAACCAAGAACGGAGGTGCCAAGTAATGAAAACGAGAAATTTGTTGATGATTAGCGCCATGGCCGCCGCTCTCAGCTTCGCTGCCGAAGAAGTTGCAGGCCCCAACGCCGTGGAATCCTGCCAGACGGCCATCGATAACGCCGCCAAGGACATTCCGGCTAACGCCACCTCCGCCAAGTACACTCTTGCCGCCGCAAAGAACAACCTGATCGCCCTCGACGCCGCCTATAACGACGATGCCGAATCCAACGAGACCAAGGCCCTTGCAGCCAAGTGCGACATTTACGCAAAGACCATCGCCGCCCAGGCCGAAACCCAGAAAATCCGCAACCACACTGCCGAAAACTGGGAAAAGCGCGCCGCCACGGCCCGTTCTATCGAAGCCATCCAGGAACAGATTAACCAGGCCCGTAGCGGTAAGGTGAACGACCTGGAAGCCGAAAAGGCAAAGATGAAGGACCAGGAAGCCCGTCTCCAGGCCGAAATGCAGCAGAACCAGGAAAAATTCCAGGCTGAAGCAGCCGCCCAGGAAGCTGCTTTGAAGGCTGCCGGCGAACGCGAAGCCGACCTGCAGAAGAAGCTCGCCGAAGAACAGAAGGCTCTGGCCGAAGAACGCGCCAAGGCCGAAGCTCGCCAGCAGGAAGCTATCGGCAAGCTCAACGAACTCCAGTCCAAGCTGATCCAGGTGTCCAAGGACGCCCGTGGCATTATCCTTTCCATGTCCGACATTCTGTTCGACGTGAACAAGGCTAGCCTCAAGGCCGACCTGAAGACCAGCCTTGCCAAGGTGGCCGGTATCCTCTCTGTATACCAGCAGTTCAACGTGTCTATCGAAGGCAACACCGACAACACCGGTTCCGAAGAGCACAACATGAAGCTCTCCCAGCAGCGTGCCGACAACGTGAAGGCATTCCTCGTGGAACAGGGCATCGACGGCAACCGTCTCACCGCCAAGGGTCTTGGCATGAGCATGCCGATTGCCGACAACTCCACCAAGGAAGGCCGTCAGAAGAACCGCCGCGTGGACCTGGTGATTCAGGACAAGGCCCTGCAGCAGGAAGCTAAATAAAGCAAGCTACAAACCTTCTAACGTCACCCCCGCCACCGAGCGGGGGTCTCTTTTTTCTGTCAAAAAGCTTTTTTGTTTAAATAGAAATGGAGATACCCGCCTGCGCGGGTATGACAACGAGAAGGAAATTTGCTATTTTTGCACCCGTAACTTTTAACCGGCGATGCAAGTCGCCAATCATTCAAGAGGTAAAACAATGGCAGTTTCTTACAAGGAACTCGGCTTGGTTAACACCAAGGAAATGTTTGCAAAGGCTGTTAAGGGTGGCTATGCTATCCCGGCTTTCAACTTCAACACCATGGAACAGATGCAGGCTATCGTGCAGGCTGCTGTGAAGCAGAAGTCTCCGGTGATCATGCAGGTCTCTAAGGGTGCTCGTAACTACGCAAACGGCACCAT
>JAFZOV010000175.1 GCA_017550445.1 Fibrobacter sp. | reverse complement strand
GATTTACCCTATCAAGATGAAGGAAATGGTCCTGAACAGTGAAGGTGCCGGCAAGTTCGATACCAGCCCCAAGGCCATTATCGTGTACAGTACCTTTGTCGGGTGTGGTGTGTTGTGGGTGACCGGTAAGGGTGTCCACGGCATTAACGATAACGCTATTGCTATGATCCCGATGGCTGTGTTTGCCTTGACCGGCGTGATTACCAAGAAAGACCTGAACGCAATGAGCTGGGATGTGCTCTGGCTCGTGGCTGGCGGTTTTGCTCTGGGTGTTGGCCTCAATTCTACAGGTCTTGCCGCTCACTTGATCAAGACGATCCCGTTTGCAAGCTGGTCTCCGCTCGCTCTCATGGTGGGTTGCGGTATCATCTGCTTGTTCATGGCTAACTTCATGAGCCACACTTCTACCGCTACCTTGCTGGTGCCGATCCTTTGCGCCGTGGGTATCGCTTGCCAGGGCAACCTGACTGGCCTCGGTGGCGTGACGGCTCTCCTCGTGTCCGTGGCTTTCGCAAGCTCTCTCGGCATGAGCCTCCCGATTTCTACTCCTCCCAACGCACTTGCCCACGCAACGGGCTACACCGATACTCGTGGCATGGCCATTACCGGTGTCATCATGGGTCTCGGCGGCCTGGTGCTCTCTTGGGTGATGATGATTGTCCTTGCGAAGGTTCACTTCTTCGGATAATCTAAGGTATTACTCCTTATAAAACGAAAGCCGCTCCCCAAACTGATGGGGGGCGGCTTTTGTTACGAGCGAGGCTTCTGTAGATTCCCGCCTGCGCGGGGATGACAAGAAGAACGTTGGGAAAACGAAAAAAGCTCCGCTTTTGCGGAGCCTTTCGAGTGGTCGATACAGAACTCGAATCTGTGACCTCTACCATGTCAAGGTAGCGCTCTAACCAACTGAGCTAATCGACCGAAGTGAGACCAATTATAGAAAAGATTTTCTGCTTTGTCAAGGTGTTTTCCGCATTATCTTTCGTCGGCGGGAACCCAATAGCGCAGTCGACCGCTAAAATGGAGCGGAGGAAGGCTATCGATGCATCTTCCCGTGCGGCAATCCTTAAAGTACAGTTCCATATCGGCGGTCCAGAGCGAATCGTTGATGATTTCGTCGAATTTGATGGTGCTGCTGTCCGCAATTAGGGGCGATTCTACGGTGGATTTGACCCGGATCCAGGTAACGTACTGCAAACGGCCGTTTAGGCTTGCTCGGGCCACGGGGGTAAGTGCGGTTCCGGTTTTCGGGTTGTTGACCATCAGCGATATCTGGTCGCCACGATCGCTTTCTGAGGTCCGTGTACAAAAGTAAAAGTAACGGTGGCTGTTATTGACGTAGAACGGAGGCTCTACATCGTCCTTGTCGAGATCTATGGTGTAAGGGCCGTCGTCGTTGATTGTGTACTTGATATAGCCGCCGCCTTTGGCTTCCCAGCTGTTGTTGATGTCGCCGCAGGCGCCAAGCGCAATGGCACATGTTAGGACGCTTGTCAGGGCGACTGTGCCTAGGGCGATTTTTTTGCAGAAAGTCAAATTCATGCCCCCAAACTAGAAATTATCTTTGTGTTGAACAATCCATGAATGAAAATACAGCCATAGACAGTGTCCGCGAAATCTGCCGGTTCGATGTGGAGACCCCTTTGGGAGTGGTCCACCTGGCAGGATTTGTGCAAAAACCCGACCATCGTTCGGTCATTTTCAGCATTCTGTCGGAATATTGCGGAACCCCTGTAACTATCGCTGACCTGGTGGAATCTAAAGAAGATGCGCGTCCGCGATTCCCGAAGCTGGATTTTGACGTGAACTGGACCCATTCCGATGGTTACTGCGTATGCGCTTTTGGCGAGCGTGGGTCGCTGGATGGGCTCTGTATCGGGGTGGATTTGGAAAAGTATTCGCCTAAACGCCTGCACCTTGCGGAACGGTTCTTTGGTGCCGATGAGGCGGCGTTCATCAAGGCGCTTGTAGAATCGGACGGAGCGGCCGCAAATACCCGTGCCGAAGCGGAATTCTTTAGGCTGTGGTGCCGCAAAGAGGCTTTTTACAAGTGTGTAGGCGGGGATTTCTTTGAAGGGACCCTTCGCCGGGATATGCAAAAAAATCCGGTGCAGGTCGATGCGCCGGATTCTCGAAAGGTTTATTTTGTGGACTTGGACGGAGCGGCTATCGGGGCTCCGATGCGCGCCGCCCTTTGTATTGCCGTTAGCTCGGCAGGTCCTGTTCGCCGCTTGCGATAGGTGTGTCCGGAGCCTGTCCGCCCTGTTGCGGGGCTTCCAGTGCATAAAGCGGCAAACTGGCGAGTTCTTCGCCGTCTACCAGTAGGCGGATAATGTACTTGTCGGGGCGCTTGATCTGGAAACGCTGCAAGTTCAGCACCATATTCACCGCCGCAGTGTCAAAGCCCTGTGCCACCGGTTCCAGCGGAATCTTCGACTGCATGGGCGGCACAATGGGCTTGCCGCACACATCCTCGAACACGAGCGTCAAATCGTGCAGGCCGGCTTCGCTACGGGCGTAACGGATACGGAACGCCGTCGAACACTGCGGAATCACCAGCGGAAAATTTGCAAAAATACGGTCAAATGCACCGAGAATGTTCAAACGTCCGCCGGCACCGTTCGCGGTGGCAGCATCACAGATAGTTGCAATTTCAATATTCATTCTTAATCCTTGTTGTCGTGAATGTTCCAGTTGTCGGCCACGTACTTCATGACGAGCGGGCCGTTGTTGCGCTTGGGACCGCCGCTGCTTTCTTGCGCCAGCATAGAAACGTAAAGCGCTCCTTCCTTGTCGAAGACCAGGCTGGGGGCAAGGCCGCGCAGATAATAACCGCGAATGTTGTAGAATACGGTGTTGAAGTAGGGCAGCAGGTTTTCGCCATGCAGGTGCCATTCGCCATTTTCGTAGCGGTAAATATCGACCTGTGAAATCTGGGCTCGGTTATCGAAGGCCGCATAGACGACGCCGTTTCTGGAGGCGAGGCTAATGTTGTTTGTGAAAATACCGTCGCGAATGATAGCACCGTTTTGACTCCAGCTAATGTTGTTGCTGTTGATCGTGCCGGTTGCGATGCGGGGACCGTAGGTTTCTACGCCGCGGCTAAAGTATACCATGTAGATTTTCTTGCCGCTGGAGGTAATCTTGGCACGTCCGATGTCAGAGACGCTGAACTGCTTTTTCTCGATAGAGCTGTAGTCGCTCTTGGAGAAGTAGCCGATGTTCACCTTGTAGGAACTGCTTACTCCGGCAACAATCAGGTATCCGTCATCGGTGTAGATGGCGTCCACTTCTGTGAAGTTGCCGTCAATAGAGCCGAACTTGGTGTTCTTTGCCCAGCTGGAACCGCTGTTGTCGTACATGTAGATCTTGTTTTCTGTACCGATAACGACAGCGTGAGGTGCCGATTCGGATTCCTTGCTTACGAGCTTGAAGTCCTTGACGCTTGCGATCGAAGGCGAGCTGACCTTGGCCGGTGCGGAGGTTCCGCTGGCAGACTTGTAGATGGAAAGACTGTCGGCGAGGACGCCCACATAGAAGTCGTTGCCGTGGGCAATCGCTTCAATCTTCTTGATGCTTCCTGTGACTTCAACAGAACCGAGGCTTGTCCAGTTGTTGCCGTTTAGTTTGGCGATGGTCACCTTGGAATCGCCGGTTGCATAGGCAATGGTGGGGACCAAATTCACGACAGCGAAGGACGGCGCAATGGAAGAAGAAGTCTTTTCGATAACGGTGTCTTTACCCTGGTTTCTCCAGGCCTTGCTGAAGTAAACCTTGTGGCTGTATTCAGGGGCGCGGTGGCGGCTGTAGAAGGCGAGGCTCGGCGTAGTTGTCGTGCTGTCGCGGTAATCCAGAGTAATCGTGACAGACCCTTCGCGAGTCCTGCGGATAAATGCCGTGTTGAATTCGGCAACGTTTGTATCCAGGCTACCGTCGGGCTTGCCTTGATAGAAGTTTCCGTCGACATTGCTGAACTTCCACCAGTAATCCTGCTTGTTGGGATCGCCAAGTTCGCCCTTTTCGGAATGGAATCCGCCCCATTCGGGGGTGTAGTAGTAAATGGCTTTGTCATCGACAGATTCGTCGCCACTCCACAGGTAAACGGTATCTGCAGCCGTGATGACGCCCTTCGGGTGCTGCTTCAGAATCTTTACCTTGGTGGTGTCTTTTAGAATGTCCTTGCCACTTGTTTCGCGGGCCGAGATAATGCAGAGCATGTTCTTGCCCTGTTCGGAATAGGTGGAGTCCTTTCCGATTGCAAAGGACTTGCCGTTGGCTTCGTAGTCGTATTGCGTGACCTTCTTTTCCATGGTCTTGCCGGTTGCGGCGTCGACGCATTCCCAAGAGAACCAGTCAATGCCCTGCCATGCGTCGTTAACGGATGCATTCAGCGTGAAGGGATCACCCGGGTTCACGTAGATAGAATCTGCATCTGCCCAGAGCATGGGAATTTCGGTCGTGTACTTGATTGTGACTGTATCTCTGGCGATATTGCCGTCGTTGTCGGTCACCTGGGCAATACAAATCAGTTGCTGGACCGCCGGAGCCTTCCACACGGTATCGAGGGAGCTGACCTTTTTCCAGTTGTTTTCGACTTGGCTGTTAGAGCCGCAGCTCCATTCGCGCTTTATGATTTCACCCGGGTCAGAGGGAAGCTTGTTGTCGTCGCTGGCGGTTGCCTTCAGTGTAATGTTGAAGTTTGCGCGAACCGTCAGTTCCTTGTTTGCGACCGTTACCGTGGGCGGCGCCTGGATAATGTCGATGGTGACCGTATCCTTGGCGGTGTTGCCGTCATCGTCGGTGACGCGGACAATACACTTGTAGTCGTCTTGGGCGGTTGACGGCATTTTCATAATTTTGCGGGGGGTCGACGTAGAAGAGTAGGTAAAGCCGATGTTTTCGGCCGAGGCAGAGCCGCAGCCCCATTCGTACTTCACGAGCTGTCCGAGCGAATCCTGGGCATGTGCGTTCAGTTCGACTTCGTCATTGATCGTAACCCTGCTGTAGTTCACGTAGGCGGTTACGGTCGGGAGGCCCATGAGAATAGTGTATTGAGCCGTATCCCTTGCGGTGTTGCCGTCATCGTCGGTAACCTGCACCACGCAGTAGTATGCCTTGGTTGCTGTAGAAGGCATACGCACCTTGGTTTCGGATCCGCCCATGACATTCCAATCGGGGCTCTTGAGGTCGGACTTGTTTTCGCTACAGGCGTAGGCGTATTCGGCAATGTAACCCAATTTGTCGGTTGCAATAGCCTTGATTGTCTGTTCGCTGTTGATCTTTACGGTGTCCTTCTTGGTCGCGAGGCGTACGGTGGGCGGGTCTCTCAACAAGATGAATGAAATAGTGTCGGAAGCTTCTTCGTTATCGTCGTCGATTGCCTTGAAGATACAGGTGTGTTCGGTCCTGTCCTTGACATCGAGACCACCGGGGAACTCGACCTTGAGCGATCCCGAGACGCTTGCGGCGGGGGATTCGAATGTCTTGGTGTGGTCGAATATGACAGTGCCGTTGTTGCAACCCCACTTGATCTGGTTGATAGTGCCGAACTTGTCCTTGGCGTTATAGTCGACATCTACAGAGGAACCGATCTTGTATTCGTTGCTCTTGTTCTTTGTCGAAACTTCGATGCTGGGCGGGTCGGCAACCACGTTGACCACGACGGTGTCGGAACCGAAGTTTCCGAGGTTGTCGGTTACCTTGACGACAACCTTGTAGGTACCGGTCTTGCTAAAGGCAAGGTCCGTTTCTTCTGCTGTTGTGGGGCAGGTGTAACCGGTAGAAAGATTGCTGCCGCAAGTCCATTGCAAGGTAAGGGTTTCGCTCTTGTTTCCTTTGTATGTATGGACTTCGAAATGCAACGGGTCGTTGATACTTACGGTGTTTTCAAAACTGGGTTCGGTAAACACGACGGCGGGGTTGTCGCCTAATGTGCCGAACTTGACTTGCGCGCTAACGTCGGCGCCGTTTTCTGCATACTGGACCTTCATGAAGAAGTCCTTGTCTGGGCCGGCCGAAGCGATGTCGTCGTAAGTGAGTGTCAATTTGGCGGAACCGTCTTCGCCGACGGCAACCTTCTCAGTCTTGTTGCCATTGCCAATGTTCCAGCTCCAGGTAACGTTTTTGGCGGCCGGGTAGGCTCCGATGACCTTTACGACGAAGTCGAGCTTTTCGTCTTTGCCGATACGGGCGTTCTGGAATCCGTTGACGGTCAAGTTCAACTTTGTGGCCTTGACGACAATGGTCTGCTTGAGAGTGGTCTTGTTGCCCACCTTGTCTTTGGCCGTGTATTCGAAAGAATGGTTACCATCGGTAAGGTTGTTCAAGGCCAAGGGACAATTGAATATGGCGTCGTTGTCGCTCTTGGTGCAGTTGAGCTTTTGGGCGTTGTTGTCAATTTTTGCTGTGACTGAATCCAGGCGCGAACCCAGGTCGCGGGCGTAAATGGTCTGGCTCAGTTCACGGTTTGTAAGGGTATCGATGTTCTTTACGATCAGGTAGGGTTTCGCCGTATCCTTCAATACGATTTCGTCCATGCGAATCACGTTTCCGGATTCAACGAATAAATCCTTGATCGTGAAATCGGCGTATTCCTTGAGCGAATCAGAAATGGCGGTGGCAGTGAAGAGGCCGGCATCTACCTTGACGGTGTAGTTGCCCTTTTCGTCGGTGTTCACGTCAAAGGTCTTGTTGCCGTTGTTGAATTCCACTCGGATGCCAGAATGGCTGTCGCGTCCTTGATACTTGACGGTACCGGTGAAGGTGCCCTGGGGCGAGCTCAGGTCGCCGATGTAGAAGTTCCACGGGCGGCTAGAGTTGTCTCCTGTAGAAATACGGGTAAGCCTTACAATGTCGTAGCCGTCTGTCGCGTACATGTCCCAGTAGATACGGCCGGTCAACTGCTTGCTCGGGTCGCTTACCAGGGTGATTACGTTTTTACCCTTCTTGTCGATAGGTTCGAAAATGTTGGAGGTGAATGCCTTGGCGATAAGGTCTTCTTCGGTAAAGGCCTTCTGCGGGGGCTGCCCGTTCTTTGAAACCTGGGCGTAAATGAAGTACTGGAGATTCTGCGGGTTGTCGTCGTCTTCACCTTCGTAGTAGAAATAGAAACGGTCGTTGATGTTGTGGCGAGCGCCGTCTTGCGGGTAAATGACTTTGAGCCTCGGAATGCGGTTGAAGTGCAGGTTTACGCTGTCCTTGGTTTCGTTGCCGTCGTCGTCGGTGACGATAACGTAAATTTTTTGGTTACCAAGGGAGTCGATCTTGGCTTCTTTATTCTTGATGGTCAGGTAGAGGGAGTCGTTGTCGTCAAATTTTTCGTACTTCCAGCTCTTGGCGGATTCTTTCTTGCCGCTGGCGTCCAGATCGACCTTGATGCTTGTAATGGTTCCAAAGGAATCGCTTGCAAGAATGGGGAAGGTGATGTCTCCGTCGTGCTTGGTCCAAAGGGTATCCTTGGGAACAAGCAAGGTGGGCTTCGTGTCGATGACTTTGACCCATGCCTTGCGGGTGGCTGTTCCGGCAGTGTCGGTTGCGGTGTTGCCGTCGAAGGCTACGAATTTGGGTTCGTAGAGGCCGGGCTTTGCGTATGCCCAGGCTTGGGGCTTGGCGTTACCGCCGATGATGGTCGTGTCCTTGCCGTCCTTCTTGGTCAGTGTCCACTGGAATCGGAAAATCTTGTCCACGTTGTAGGGCAAAAGACCGATCATGTACACGGTGTCGTTGACGGTAACGGTCAGGGTGTCCGGGATTGTGTCTGCTTCGGCAACGGCGACGTTGGCCATGGAGTCGGCAAACGCGGTCGGGTCCTTGATGGGACTGTCGAAGATGAATACCCGGGAGTGGTTGTTCTTTAGGTTGACGTTTTCCTTGACGGAAGATTCCCTGGAACATCCGAAAAGGGCTAGCGAAGCGCTAAGGCCGAGGGTGAACAATAAAAAATGGGGTACACGCATAGCACATCCTCAATTAAATACTAAACAATTTTTACACTTTAAATCTATCTTTTTTATTCGAAAAGCGTGTGTGATAAATTGCACCGATGGAGCTAGTTTTATGGAAGAAATCCCTCTTTGGTACAGTCTGGCCGTATTTTTTGTGCTGGGAGCCTGCGTAGGCAGTTTTTACAACGTGATTGTGTACCGTATGCCTCGCGGAATTTCGCTGGTGAACCCGCCGTCGCACTGCCCGCTTTGCAAAAAGCATATTCCGCTGTATTACAACTTGCCTATTATAGGTTGGATTATTCTAAGAGGAAAAAGCGCTTGCTGCAAGCAGCCCATCAGCATCATTTACCCCATCGGGGAATCTCTGTGTGGCCTTTTGGGGGCTCTTGCCCTGTATGCGGCGACGGGCTTTTCGACGAACTTTACGGTACCCGTGCAGAGCCTTGAGGTGTGGGCCGATGCCTTGGCTCTCTTTTGGTTGCTGCTAGGCATTTATCCGGTAAGTGCGGTTGACTTTAAGTACAAATTAATTCCCGATTCCATTTCGGTGGGCGGCATTGTCGCAGGCCTTATCATTTCGTTTATTCCGGGTGGTATGACTCCGGTGCAGAGCATTGTGGGCGCTGTCGCTGCGGGCGGTGGACTTTATTTGCTCGGGCTGATTGCGACGAAGGTTTTGAATAAGCCCGCCATGGGCTTTGGTGATGTCAAGTTGCTTGCGGGCTTTGGCGCGATTATGGGCGTTACCCGCGCTGTCGAAGTGCTGGTGGTCGCATCTATTCTCGGCATCTTGATTATGGTGCCGTATGCAAAGATTGCTGAAAAACGCGCCGCTAAAAAGGCGGCTCAAAATAAGGCTTCGCAAAACAAGGATACCCCCGAAGAAGACGAGGGCGCCGGCCAGATTCCTTTTGGCCCCTTCCTTGCGGTGGCCGCCCCCATTATGTACCTCTGGGGCGACACCCTGAAGGAACTGTACATGAAACTTGTCTTGGGCGAATAGATTCGGTTTTAAATCTCTTTTTGCAGTTCGTAGAAGGCGTAGAGCCAGGCTTTTAGGCGTGTCCAGTTCTTGTCGCCTTTGTGCTTGATGAAGTCGCCGAAGGAAAATAACAGAATGTCTTCTACGAGTCCGGGGGCTGCTCTCAGGCCGTTGGCTTTATAGAAATCTTCTGACAACTTCAAGTCGGTGTCGCGGATGGTTTCGCCGTCTACTGCAATCGTCAAGTGCTTCTTGTGAATCACCAGCGCGTAATGGTGACGCTTGCCGTCAAGAATGCTTGCCTTGCCGTATTCCACGGAATCGGTCGAGGCGGTATCGATGCCGTTGTAAATCTTGGTGCAGATTGCTGTGGTGTCCTTGGAACAGCGGCGGATTTCAAAGCCGAGGCTGTCGCAATTGCTCAGCAACACGATGCTGTCGGCGAGACTTTCTTGCTCGATCCAGAAACTGATGGCGAAACTGGAATCATCAAAGAGATTTACCCATCTCCAAAGGGTGTCCTCATCGGCGGTTTTCCAGTAACTATGGAGCCGATTATAAGTAGGAGCGTTCGGCTCGATGTCGCCTTCGTACGCAGAAATCTTTGCGGAAGAATCAATTTGCGGCACGACAACCCATAGTTGCGTCGTGTCTTCGGACAGTACTTCTTTTTCTTTTACGACAACAAGGTTGTTTTGTTCGTCCAAGAGAAGGTGAGAGTATTGAGAATAATAGGTGTAGCGGCCTTGATTGTTGTACCATTTGATGGGAACAATCAGCGAATCAAGTACGTGGTCGCCCAGACTGTCGAACAAGTCGGATTCAGGGAGCGTGATGTCGAAATCGAACAGATGATGCTTGGCGAGGACTTTTTCGCTAGCAAACAGAGTGTCGCCTGCGGTGAGGTTCCATTCGACGCCGAGAGCGTGGAAGTCGTCGCCGTTCTGAATTTCAATCTGCTTTACAGCGTCTTCGTTGTCGAAAAGCGGAATGTTCTTGATAATCGCGTAACCGCGTTTGACGTCATCCTTGGAAATCTTCTTGCATGTGAGGGTTCCCGTGATGCACATGGTGGAGCCTTCGGGGAACACGTCTTCGGCGTAAGAGGTTGAAAGCTTCAGTGTGGCGGGTTCCTGCACGCGGACGTAGACGGTGTCGATGTCGTTGCGCTTTAAAATATCTGCGCCATAGAGCGTGTCTTTCTCGCCGTTCAGTCCTATTGCGGTTGCCACGACGCTATAGGCGCCCTGGGCGTCTTCGAATACGGCGTAGTCTCCGTAATTGACGGTGGCAGAATCCTTCAGTTCGGTTTTGCCGTCAACAATCTTGGTGAGTGCGAATTGGACTTTGCCGGATGTTTTTGCCGCCTTGCCCGGTGAAACAGTGGCGTATTCAAGTCCTTCGTTGATGGCGAATGCAATCGTGCGGCCCGATTCGGTTTCGGTCAGTACGCCCGCGTGGTCGGATTCTTTGGCGTCGTTAGGTGGGCTGCAAGCGGTTAGCAGGAACAGAGTTGCCATCGGTAAAAGGGGCAAAATTTTTTTGGAAATTGCGATCTTCATTTTTACCCCTTTAGTCCAAATTTGAGAACAGGTGGATGTTCATTTGATATACACCATCGGCTTTTTCTTTGTCTTCGCCAATGATGCGCCTTGCCTTCGCCTTGAATTCCTGCAGCTCTACTTCAAGTTTCTTGTATGCGTCGCTTGAAATGCTGAACGTGAGCGTACTCATGACGGTGGGCTGCTTGGGCGGCGTCATCAGAGCCTGCTTTGAAAGTTCGAAACATTGCAGCTGGTATTGCTTAACTAAATCTGCGTTATTGTAGGGGCCGCTGCTGATGCTTTCTTTAGTGGGTTTCCAGAAACCGTTTTCGTTCTTGCGGGCGAGTCCCAATCGTTCCAAAAGGGCGAGGGAATCTTTCAGCTTTCCGAGTGGCACCTTCGGGAAAATCCGCTTTTGCACCGGCGCCATGTCGTCGTCAACGTCCATGGCGTCTAGAATGGCGAAAAGGGCGCTGTTGTACCAGTGGCTATAATATTCGTAGGCGTCTTCGTTTAGAATGTGCTGCGGGTTGGGGTGCAGCTTCAAGACCTCTTGCATGGCGGCGTTGCGTACGGCGTCGCTTTTTGCCTGGTCGAGTTCCACCAGGGTTTCAAAATATTTAGCCTCTTTCTTGTCGAGTTCCAGAATTTCGATGAATTTTGCCACCATGCGGGGGCTGACTTTTTTACCTCTGAGAACGTCTGCGAAATAGCTGCGGCTTTTTTCGAGGCCGAGCAGGTTACAAATCTCGGTACGGGTAAAATGGGGCTCCGCTTTGGCGCGTGCCACTTGGTATTCTTCCAAAAACTTGCGGAAGTGCGTAAATTGATAGATGTCTAAAAACCGGTTCACAATTTAAATATATATAATTTTTGAGAACATTGTCAATAAAAATTTAACTCTGCAGAAAGCTGATGAAATGCCCGTGAAACGGCTAAAATTTGCAAAAATTGATACTTTTTGAACCGAAATGTTGAAATTCCGTTGTTTGGTGTTCTTTTTGCACGAGGCTAACACGTTTTTACCTGCCGAGAACATCCTTTTTTTTGAAAAAAGGATTATTTTTAGGTGAGAGGAATTTGGGATATGAATAAGATTGTTCTTTATTTGATCGCAATGGTGTTTGTCATGGTGCCGCAGACTTTTGCTCGTCCTGCCGTGCCGGGGTTTAAAACTGTCCAAAATAAAGATGGAAGCCTTGTGTCCATTCGTCACTTTGGTGACGAACATTATCACTATGCCGAAACTTCTGACGGCTATTTGGTTGTGGGCGACGGCGATGGAAGTTTTGTCTATGTCGGTGAAGATGGAACCCCCTCTGGAATTATTGCAAAGAATATTGCGGATCGTACCGCGGAAGAGTCGTCTTTCTTGAAAGGACTGGATCAGGAGGCGGCCCGTAAAAACCATAAAGAACTGAATGGGAACCGATTTCCCGACGATCCGGAAGTAAGCTCTGACTTTAATCATGTTCCGCTCATGTCATCTAGCGTTGTGTCGGCTACCGCCATGCGTAATCGACCTGAGTCGGAAAAATGGACTAAGGGTGAACGCTGGTTCCCTGTTTTGCTTGTTGGAACAACTGATAAGGCCCATGGCGATTCTGCTGAATTCTACGATTTTTTGAACAAGCCGGGTTATAACAAAAACAAGAATATTGGTAGCCTTCGAGATTATTTCCTTTATGTTTCCGATAGCTTGTTTGACCCGCATTTTGATGTTTATCCGATCTATTTGAATAAGACCCTGACTAGTTATGGCGTTGGCGACAATTTTAAAGAAGGCCAGTTTACTGCCGAAGGAATCGATGAACTTGTCAAGCGCAGTGATTTCAAGGCGAACGCCAAAAAATATTGTATGAAAAACAACAATGTTGACGGATTTATTTTCCTGTTCCCCGGAATGGAAGAAGAAGCCTTGAAGCAGAGTGATCTTTTCTGGGGACATCAGTATTGGATGCAGTCGAACGGATCTACTAGTGGGTGGCTCCCTACGGCCTATAAGGCTGGGGGGGTCTATTTTGACAAGTATCTTTTTATTGCGCAGTATGCGGATGAATCCCATAATTCTAAAATCAACAAAATGGGAATTTTTGCGCATGAATTTAGCCACGTGATGGGCCTGAACGATCATTATGGCAGAGATGAATATGATATCCAGATAGATGGTCCCGGCGTTTATGATATTATGTCGCTTGGCATGTACAATGGCTCCTCCTTAAACGAGGGCAATGCTCCCATGGGGTATTCTGCTTACGAAAAGGAGACTATGGGTTGGCTGAAACTCCAGGAACTGCAACCGGATTCTGTTTATTCCCTGAAGAAACTGAGCCAGATGCAGGCTTATTCGACGACGAATCCGAACCAAAATGACGAATACTATATTGTTGAATATCGCCCTGCAGAAAGTTACGATTCTTATGTTGATGCCGGCTGGGGACAGCGTGGAAACGGCGTGTATGTATGGTACATTGACTACAATGAACGAATATGCAATGTGCAAAATAATGCAAATGGTGATAGAAAGCACCAACGCGTTGCAATCAATGCGGTGCTGGCGAAGGGCGGGTACTTTGCCGACTTTACTTATGTGAATAAGGGTGGAACGGCTTCCGTGTCGGGAGTGTACAACGTGGTTTTTGACGGAACAGACCGTGTGTGCTTTACGACTTCGAAAAGCATGTCGCTTTCGGAATGTCCTGAGGAAGAATCCAGTTCTTCTGTCGAAAGCTCTAGCAGCGTGGCAAGCTCCAGTAGCGAGGCTGTTCAGGAGTCTTCTTCCAGTGAAGTGCAGCCGGAATCTAGTTCTTCTGATGCCGTCACTATTATTGCTGGTGCCGTTGCTCCGCAAGCTCAATTCTCGCTGGAAGGTCGCGAACTCTATGTGCATGCCGATGTGCCTGGCCTAAAGAGCGTACGCCTGTTCGACATGCAGGGGCACCTGCTCTATTCAGAAAATTTCTCCGGTAATACGGCGGCGATTAACCTGAGTGGATTTGCCCGCGGTTCAATTTTAGTGCGCTTGACGGCTGGGAACAAAACGCTTGCCGTCAAGAAATTGCAGTGAAATCCGATTGTTTAGGCAAAGTCTATGGACTTTTTGTCAAAAGGGGCTGCTTTGGGGGCAACCCCAATGTTTTTTGCAGATATTATATTTAGGTCAAGGTTGTTTAAATAGGTGCCTCTGGGTTGGGGCGCCAAAAAAGGGTTGTTATGAAAAGACGCATCCTCGGGACTGCGGCAATGGTCGCTTCCGTGTCTTTGGTTTCGATGTCGTGGGGCGCTACGCTTCCGACTGCGACTGAAATTTTCAATAAAATGGGCTTTGGCATCAACATCGGTAACACGATGGAAGTTCCGGGCAATCCGACCGGTTGGGGCAACAAGTTCCCGACGGAGGCCTACATCGATTCGGTGAAGGCGGCCGGATTCAGCACGATTCGCATTCCCTGCGCCTGGGATAGCCACGCAAACAATGGCGTGATTAACCAGAGCTGGATGGACTCCGTGCAGACCGTGGTTGATATGTGTATGCGGGCGGGGCTTGTTACCGTGCTCAATATTCACTGGGATGGCGGCTGGCTCGAAGGGAATTTGAACGACGACAAGAAAGATGAGGTGAATGCCAAGCAGAAGGCGTACTGGACCCAGATTGCCACGCATTTCAAGAACTATAATGAGAATTTGCTCTTTGCTAGCGCGAACGAGCCCGCCACTACCGACGCAAATTACAGGCATGAAACGGAAATCCTCGCAACTTACCACCAGACCTTTGTAGATGCCGTGCGTGCAACGGGTGGCAATAACGCGAGCCGTACGCTTGTGATTCAGGGACCGTCTACAAGTATTGACCGCTCGGTCGAAGTTTATACGGTAGATAAGCTCCCGAAAGATGTGATCGAGAACCGTTTGATGTTCGAAGTCCACTACTACGATCCTTATACCTACACACTCATGAATGAACCCGCCGATTGGGGTGCAACGGTTGAACCGCAGTATTACTGGGGAACAGGCGACAACCTCGCAAGCGGTGCCGATGTGGTGCACAACTGTGGCTATAACGCTTGGGCGAGTGCCATGGGCGACCCTTGCACCAAGAGCCAGATGGATGCCTCACTTGGCAAGATGAAGACGAATTATGTAGATAAGGGCGTGCCTGTGATTATCGGTGAATTCGGCGCAAATGACCGCGTGGGTGTGCTTTCGGGCAGCAACTACGATAAGCACCGCAAGGGCCGTTTGGAATATTACCAGTCATTCATGAGTTCCTGCAAGACAAACAAGGTGGTGCCTGTCGTTTGGGATACGGGCCACGAAGGCGAAAACAACATGACCATTATCCGCCGCCAGAGCGAACCCGATGGTTCCATTTTTGACAAGGACGTGCTGGACATTATGCGTAAGGCTTATGGCCTTGGCGACTATGTGAACACGGGTATCACTCATGTAGAAAAATTCGTGGATGGCGAAGTTTCCGAAGCGATTGCCGTGCGAAACGGTGGCGTGACCAGTTCTTTTGGTAGTATCAATCTCCGCCGCGAAGGTGTAATGCTCTATGCGAATGGAAACATCAAACTTTTTGATGTCAACGGCAACTTGGTCCGCAGCGGCTCTTCTGAACTTTCTCTACAAGGTTTGCGTCAAGGCGTCTATATCGCTAAAAGCGGCTCCCGTCAGCTGAAAGTCAATTTGCGATAAAATCCCTCCTCACCCATACCAAGGAACTCCTCGACATTTGCCGGGGAGTTCTTTGGGGTGGATTTGGAGGTTCGTGATTACTTTTCGTAGTAAATCATTCCATTCGGGAGCGTGATTTCGGTCATGCCGCTCACGTCGACCTGGGCGACCGAGCTTACATCTCCGCCGTAGACAATCATGCTGCCGCTTGTGCTGGGCTTGAATGCAGCATTGCTCGTGCCGTAGGCGGTGCCTGCTGTGTAGCTAGTGGCGCTGCACTTGGGGTATTCTTCGGTGCGGTTGCCGAATCCGAGCAGTACGCCGCCGGTAATGCTGAATCCGCTATCGGTATCGATGAGGCCGCCAGCCATATTGGTGGAGCAAGATCCCGAGCTGTTGCCGCCCTGGCTGCTCTGATTGCCGCCTTGGCCCGGTGCAAACATCATTCCGCCGCCGTTGCTAGTGCCAATTTCCAGGAGCAATACGCCGCCGCTCATGGTCGCTGTACCGTTTGCGTCAAGTACATCGATATCATTGCCTGCTGCGTAAAGGTAGTGGTAACCACCGCTGATGATGATATAGCCTTTGGAACTGCTCATCATGCCTGCTTGGCTGCCGCGACCGCCCCACTGCGAGCCGCTTTGCGAATTTACGTCTGCAGAGCCTTCGGCCGCATTCCATGCGTCATCGCTTGCGACCGTTGCGGTCATGCCGCCTTCGGCGCGAATGTAGAACGCTTCGATGCCTTCAACGGCCTTGGTGATGTTGATGGAGCCGTCTGCGATGCGCAAGGTGGAATCGGCGTGAACGCCGTCATCGCCTGCCGCAATCGTGGTGAGACCGCCGTTAATGTAAATGTTTAAGTTAGAATGTAGGCCGTCGTCGCCAGAAGTTACGTTGGTAATGCCGCCGTTGATGTAAATGCGGTTATCGGTGGCGATGCCTTTGCCCTTGCTGGTGACGTTGATGAGCGGAATCGAGGTCGAGTCTGCGATAAAGATGTAGTTGTAAGATTGTATGCCGTCATCGCCTGCGTTGATTTCGAATTCGCCGCCTGTAATGACGACGATGCCCTTGTTTTCGATGATGGTGTTTTCGTCTTCGCCTTCGTCGCTCTTGATGCCGTCGCCGTTTGTGGCGGTGAGGTTGAAGTAGCCGCCTTCGACGGTGACGGAGCCTTTGCCCTTGATAGCGTGATTCTTGGCCTTGACGGTGATTCCCGGCAAGTCGCGGATGCGCAGGTCGTTGCTGCACTGAATGCCGTTATTGTAGTTTCCGGTAACAGTCAGGTCACCGCTGCCTTTGATGGTGAGGTCGTCTTTGGCGTAAATGGTTGCGTTGGTGGTATCGCTTGTACCGTTTGCCTTGGCGTAAGATTGCGTGCGGGTTGCAGCGTCTTCAAGAGAGTTTTTGGTGCCGTCAACAAGCATCAAGAAAACCTTTTCGGCATTCTGCACGTAAATTGGAGCGTCCGTTGCGCTGGCGAGTTGTAACTCGTTTAAGTACAGATATACTTTGTCTGTGCTGCCGGCATTTACAATGAGCTGATTGTCGCTCGATTTGCCAGTAAGCTGGTAGTTGCCCGCACAATAGATGGTGATAGATTTATCTTTTTGAGAAATGCAACCGTTGTCGTTTTCGATAGCGACGGTGCCGTTGTCAAAAGTAATGACGGGATCGCCCGAAATTTCAGAAACGTCAACAGGTTCCGAAACTTCTTGCTCGGAGAAGTGTTGATAGTTAGGCGGCGTCGTTTGGTCTGAAACCATTGTAGATCCGTTCGTAGAATCGGTTTCCACGGTGCTTTCGGCTTCGGTCTCGGTTGCCGTAGCTGCGTTGCTGCTGGAATCTCCACAGGCGCAGAGCGCAAGTGCGGAGCTGCAAACGAATAATGTCGATTTCAGTAATTTCATAAAACACCCCTTTGTTTTTTATAAAATTACCTCTGTCAACAACAAGAAAAAAGTGACAAAAAGTTGTCACTTTGTTTTGCACGACTTTAATTTGGAACGAAAATTCCCGTATGGGGCGAATTGTTCCAATAGTGGACTTTTCTTGAAATTAGTCCAATTTGGAATACTGAAGCTGTTGTTACTTAGACTGAACCTTCACGATCTTCGGCGAGAGTCCCTTTGCTTCGGCACGAATGATATAGGCGCCTTTGGGGAATCTTTCGGGGACTTCGAATCCGTCCACAGAGCCGAGGTTATTGCCGTTCATGTCGAATAGCGTAAACTTCGTATAATCGCGATTGATTTGCGAGGTTGCTCGAATTGCAATGGGATTATCTTCGCCTTCCTTGGGCTTGCGCACGGTGAGTGCCTTCGCCATAAATTCAATGATGTAGGTGCCGTCGCTTTCAGGCTTTAGGATTTTGCCGTCTTGCTCGACCACTGCCTTTTCGTCCACGGACTTAGTGTCGATCTTGACGCGGAGCGGAACGCTTTCGGGCATGTGCTCGTTGGGAATATCCCACTTGACCGTATAGCCGTTTTCAGTTGCTGTTTTCTCGGCCTTGTCCACAATGAAGTGTGCGCGGTGGTAAGCGCCAATGGTGCCGAAGGGGGCTGTCCACAAGTCGTTTTCAAGGGCGTGCTGGAAAAGCTTCTTGATGTCTGCCGGGTTGATGGAGTAGTCGTCGCCGGTATCGTCGGTTACGCCGTGGTTCAACACCACCAGCCAAGAGCCTCCTTTTACCGAGACATCCCAAGGGTTTGCGTTGCTGAAGTCGCCGATGAATGCTGCCGTGTCCAGCGACGAGAGCAATTCGGTTACGCTTGCGCCGGAGCGAGTCCAAATCTTGGCCTGGATGCTCATCCATTTCGCTTCCACATCCCACTCGTTTCGCCCGTGCCAGCCGCAGTCGCGGTTAATAAAGTGGCGCGTGTCTATGACGGCGCTGACCTGGTCGTTGTTTTCGCAGAAGGGCGTGGCGAGCGATGTGACGCGGACCTTTGCGCCGTTTTCTGCCATGACGCTTTCGATTTTGTCAGCGAAGGTGACGATTTCTTTTTCCAGTTCGCTATTGCTGCTGATGCCACTCAAGTGGGCGTGCGTATCGGTGTGGTTCCCGATTTCGTGCCCCGCCTTTGCAAGGGCTGCAAAACCCACCGCATTTTTCTGGAGACCGTTCCCCATGTTCGTGAGGAAAAACGTGACGTGAACGTCTGGCATCTCGTCAAGAATGGGCTTCAGGTTCTGTACCTGATTTTCAAGCGCGTCGTCAAAAGTGAAACTCACGGCCCCGACGTGACCGTTCCAGGGAACAGTTTCGATCGGTGCTGCTGTGGCGAATCCTGCAAGGCCCATTGCTAAACTCCATGCGGCAACAGCCGTTTTTGCAGAAAAGAAGGATTTTCTGTTTTTCATGATCAATACCCTAAACAACTATGTGAAAAGATAGTCAAAATGAAGTCTGTTGCCTATAGTACAACGCTAAATAGGGCGGCTCTCTAAAAATGCTATGAATCGGCGCCATAGTAGTTTATATTCTTTTTTGAGCCCCTAGAGCAACACGGTAGGGGACAAAAGGTGTACAAAAATGAATTGGATGGGAAACATGTTTGGTAGGTTAACCTTGGCGGGCGTTGTCTCGCTTTTTGGAATTTCTGCAGTGCAGGCTGCTGTTCCTGCGACAGAAGTGGTGAATTTCCCTTCTGATGCCGCTTATGGTGGCGGCGATAAAATCGGTTCGCAGTTGATTGCGGCGACATACAACGCAGGCGAAGGTCCGGGTATCTGGATCGTGGCCGATGGCGGTTACAGACTTTACCACAATGGAGCCTTGCTCACCGAAGACAACCAGGCGGGCCGCGTGCGTTTTATCCCGATGACGTTCCTCCCGGGCGAAAATGCCATTTCGGTGGTGGGCGTGAACGGCAAGGGTGCCCCCGGCGTCATGGTGCAAATTGACGATCTCGATAAATCTTACTATTCCGGCAGCGGTTGGAAATCAAAACCCAGCGTAGGCAACGCCTCTTGGAAAAATAAGGGTCGTGACCTTAGCCAGTGGGGTGGCGCTACAGCCCTTAGCTATTCTAGCGACAAACTCCCAAGTGGCGGCGAGTTGAATGGCTTTGCCGCCAATACGCAGGCCAAGTGGATTTGGACTTCTGCAGAAACTGACCCGACGGCCGTACTGCTTTACACCTTCTACGTAAAAGCCGAAGGTTTTGGTGCTTCTGCAACGGGTGGCGCTGCCGGCAGCGTCGTGATTGCGACCGATTCGACCGGCATCCGCAAGCATCTGCAAAGTAACGATGCGGTGACGATTCTCGTGCCCGAAGGCACTTACGATTTTAGGCATTTCAGAAATGCCGTGACCGAAGCTAAGAGCAAGAACCGCACTTGGTGCAAAAAGACATGCGACGAAAAGAACCGCGTCACTGGCAAGACGAATACGTTCTACCGCATTACCTTCAAGGCGAATAGCTGCGCCGACTTGAACGAAAACGGCGTGCAGATTGTGCAGGAAAGCGAAAACCTGCAACAGTGGGAAAACTGGATTACGACAAAGCCGAACAAGACGCTTGTCGGTATGGGTCGCGGCGCGAACTTGCGCGGCGCATCGATTGCGATTCGCAGCAACGAAGGCTCTTATAACCACATTTACCGTAACCTCGCCATTTACGACGTGAACCCGCACCTGATTGAAGGCGGCGATGGCCTCGAAACGGTGGGCACAGCGTCTGCTCATGTGAAAAAGTTCTGGGCAGACCATATTAGCTACAAGTGGATTAGCGACGGCATGGACATGGAATTTGTCGATGATGCGACCATCAGCTACTTGGATTTTGACGGCGCCAACGAATACAACTGCTGGGGTACTGACCCCTACATGGCGCTGGTCGAAGACGCCCACTTGACTTATGCGAATAACTACTGGCACAACACTTACGGCCGCGTTCCGAAGGTGACTGGCGAAAACAACGGTTCGCAGGTGCATTTGTACAACCAGTATGTGGATTATAACCGCTTCTTTGTGGCGGGCGCCAATGGCCACAGCGCAAGCGCCAAGGCTTATGTGCGTTACGAAAATAGCTACATCGACAACGGCGCGGGTTACCTTGCCGAATGGGGCGATTACGGCTATGTGTATTTCAGCGGTGTCACCCTCGGTAACGGCACTAAGCAACAACATCGTTACAACGGTATTGTGACCAGTGGCATTCCGCAGGCCGAAACGTTCACGCCGAGCTACAGCTTCGAAAAGCGCACCGTTGCGAACCTCCCGAAAGAAATCCCGAACCTTGCTGGCGTCGGTGGCCGCTACGGCAAGATGCCGGAATACAATCAGGGCTTTGGTCAGAGCAACAAGGCTGCAATCGTGTCGCTCACCGCGCCGACTGCAGGTACAAAATTTGATGCAGGTAAGACTGTCACTCTGAAGGCCGACGCCAAGGATAACGACGGTTCCGTCAAGAGTGTCGCTTTTTATGTCGGTAATACGCTGGTCGGGACCGCAACTGCTTCGCCGTACCAGGTAGAAGTCAAGGATCTTGATGGCGGTACGCATTCTGCAGTTGCCGTGGTTACGGATAATTCCGGACTCACGCAGATGAGCGAATTCGTGACATTTACGGTGGAGGGGGCGCTTAGCTCGAGTTCTGTTGTTCCGGAATCATCTTCGAGTGAAATCGTTGAATCTAGCAGTAGCACGACGACTGGAATAGTTGCCTCTCCGATGCGTGCAACTGAAGCAGAAGCCGCCTACTACCGCATCTTTGACCTGCAAGGGCGCCCGCTGTTCGCAGGCGTTCAGAAGCCTGCGAAAATGCCCGCTACGCGGGTCATCGTGGTGGAATACACCACAGCGGGCAAGGTAAAGCGCCGCTATTTCCAGTAGCTGAACGACTTGTAACCGAGCTTTTGTCCGCAACTGCTGACAAGTACTGCAGTCAGCTTGCCGTTACGGATTCCCGCAAGGTTTCCGCCTCTTTCGCCAAATTCGCGGACGAGATTACCTTGCAAGTCGAATACGCGAATCTTCGAGCCTTCGGGTGCTCCGAGTACTTCGAGATTGTTGCCGACAACGTGCATGCTCATTGACGGAGCGAGGCGTGCCATCTTCAAGGACACTGATGAAGAGTCTCCCTTGGAAGAGTCTGGCTTTGCGGAATCCGGCTTGGTTTCTTCGTACGGAAGCGAGGGTGTTTCCCAATCAATCCAGTCGGCATAATTGTCAATCTTGAATCCCTTGCCGTTAGAGGGCTTTACGTGAATATCAGTATTGGCATCCTTGTTGCGCAGAAACTTGTCGACAAACGCTGTCACCGAATTATTCTGGCTGCTGGCCGCCTGGCAATGCTCATGGCCACCGGTGAAGTCAAAGCCGATGCGGTCTTCGATGCCCATGGCCTTCCACACTTCGGTTGCTGCCATCACGGACTTGTAGCCCGATTCGTCGCCGAGCCATTCGTAACCGGGGTTGCCGAGTGCAATCACTGCGCGCGGAGCAATCATCGCAATGAGTTCGTGGTGGTCGTGCGGGAGCTTGTACGGATCTTGGCTCTTCAGGCTCTGCATGAACCAGCTGTAGTTCGTGTTGTCAATTTTTTCGATGTTCGTGCCGCGGCTCGCGAAGTCCGCGGAAGTACGCCAAGAGTTGATGCCGCCACCGCCCGATTCCTGGGCAATGGTAAGCGTCACACGTTCGTCGAAGGCTCCTGCGAATAGGGCCATCTTGCCTGCATAGGAACAGCCCGTGACTGCAATCTTGCTCATGTCGAGGTGGTATTCGTCGGCAATGATTGCCAGACCGTCGATTAGGCGGCTCACGCCCCACGACCATGCGGAATAGTCTCCGTTCTGATTTTTGTCGCCGTAGAACTTGTAAAAGCCGACGCTCGTATCCTTCTGGCCGTTCATGGAATATTTTGCCACTTGGTCATGGCTGAAAGGCACCTGCACAAATCCGCTGAAGAGGCTCGAAGAAAGCGATCCCGTGCCGCTGTTCATGCCGATGATAATCGGGTGCGGGCCGTTGCCTGAAGGAATGCTGAACTTGGATGTAATCGTCGCCGTCTTGCCGCCTTCCTTGACGGTGACGGTAAGGGTGCCGCCGCTATACGTTGCGCTCACATCTGCAGGAATCGGTTTTTCGCCGATTTCGTATTTTTCGATATCTGCCTTGATTTCGTTACGGCGCTTGCTCCAGTCGCCGTACTTGGTGACTTTCGAACCATCGTGGAATTCAAACGGGTTGGGAAGTTTCTTGTTGGTTTTGAGTTCGCCGGCTTTGGTTCCAAGGTCTTTGCCTCGGTTTTCGACATCAAAGTTGAGCGGCATCTCTGCAGAAACTACAGAACATAAACCCAAAAGAAGGGCCGTATAGAGGCTCTTTTTCATCTTTCACTCCTTTCTCCAAACAAGATCCCAATCCACCATGATAAACATCCTAACATAAATATATGTATGAATAAAATAGACTAGGCTGTATAAATTTGTTTACTGTGGACAAATTTGTCAACAGGTAAAAAAATCCAGGCATGCAACAGGCAAAAAACGATTTTATTTATAAAAAGGAATGTATCTTTAAATGCAGGTTTGCCCATGTTTGCAAGGAACAAGATAAACATCTATGATTATTCCGATTACCGCAAATTCCTGTCGGATTTTTACGAATTGGAAAAGTCGCTAGATTCGACTTTCAGTTACCGCGTGTTTGCCACGGCGGTCGGCATGGACGCAAGCCTCCTCTTGAAAATTTTGCAGGGCAAGCGGCATGCATCGCCAAAAAACGTTGATTCGTTCGTGGAGTTCTTTTGCTACAAGGGTGACGAGGCGGAATATTTCCGCGAGATGGTGGCTTACGCAAAGGCGAAAACAGATGATGACGTGAGCAAACATTTCGAGGCGCTTCAGAAAATGCGTCCATCGAGTTGTCGTGAATTGGACGAGGCTCGGTACCGCTATTTTCAGCAGTGGTTTTATCCGATGATTCGTTCTGCGCTAGATGTGTTTGACTACCACGGTCCGGATCATGCGGCCGCTCTTGGGGAATGTTGCGTTCCGAAACTCTCTGCAGACCAGGTGGAAAACGCTGTCGAGGCGTTGTTGCAGCTCGGGCTTGCGTACCAACGAAAAGATGGCCGGATTGTCCCGACGGATGCGCACCTGAAGACACAGGAACATTGGCTGAGTGCCTCTATCAGTGAATACCAGAAGAGTATTGCCGGTCTGGCGCATCGCTCAATTGCTGAAACACCGAAAGAAAATCGTGATATCAGCACTCTCACTATGGCTCTTGATTCCTCGCAGATACAAAAAATTCGCGATATCATCGCAGATGCGCGTAAATCCATTGTAAAAGTGGCAAATTCAATGCCCTCCCAAATTTGCGACAGCGTTTATCAATTAAATTTTCAATTGTTTCCGATGATGAAGAAAAGAGATTGATGATGGTTCGTGTTTTTGTATTGATGTTTTTCGCAGCCTTTTTCTGGGCGTGTTCCGAGTCGCATTCGGACAGTGCCGGAGCTACGAGCGAGACCACGAACGGGATTGCGTTTACTGTAGTGGATGCTTCCCGCATGCCGGTACCTCGTGCGCGCCTCACGCTTTACGCCAAGGGTTCGCTTGCCGTATTGGGAACTGCCGAAGCGGACACTGCGGGCGTCGTGCAATTTACTGTACATACCGATACAATTGCAAACGGAGTTTTCGTCGAAGGTATCGCGGGCGAGGATTCCTCGCTGATGGCGTGGACGCCGTTCGATACCGCCCGCACTGAAATCCCGCTCTACGCTTCGGCAAGCCTCACGGTGCGCACGGGCGCTGCGGAGGCCGACTCTGCGGCGCTCTTTGACGCACTCGCACTTGAATCTACGCCCTACGTGGCCCTCCGCAGCGGGGGCGAATACACATTCGCCCATGTACCGGCCGGGGTATTCAACGTTGCTGCTGACGATTCCCTCATTGCAACGGTTGAACTCGATACCGGTGCCACCGCAGATACGCTGTTCCGTGTTCCGGGCGTTACCCGCGAATTCGTATTCGAAGACTTTGATGATGGCGATAGTCTGAATAACTTGGCAAAAGAGTATCCGAATTCTGGTTGGCTCTACGTTCCCGCCGGCAATGCGAAATTTATTGCCCCGGATTCCTCAACGGGCTTTGTCGGCGCTCTTGAAGATGATGAAAGTATCGGCGGGAAATTCCTGTCTCTCAAGTTCGCTATTTCTGATTCCGGCTTTGTAATGGTCAATACGCGTCTTGGGCTCGATACGGGCTACTATGACTTGTCCCGCCTTACAGCCATTCGCATGAAAGTTCGCAGTGACTGCAATTTCTACGTAACGCTAGAACATTACAAAGAAGTTGAAACAAATGTACACCGCAGAATTCTATGGAAAGGCTTTGCTGACGAGAACTGGCACGAAGTCGTGTTCCGTCCTGGCGAAGAAACCTTACGAGATGACAGTTATCAGGTTCACTTCGGCGACATTGCAGCCGAAATAGGCCTCTTCTCTGTATACGTTAAGGGCGGCACGTTCCTTCAAATCGATGACATCGTATTCGAAGGGATTGATCGCATTTGAACAGACTTGAATATTTGATAAGTAAAGGCTTGGAAGGCGGGAGTTGCGTCAATACTTGATGCAAAGTAGTTGACAAATGGATTTTTTATAGTTAAAATAGGATTAATCTAACATGGAGGAAGGATGAACAAAAAAATCCTATTTACAGTGTGCTCAACAGCAATTTTGGCTTCCGCAGCCGCTAACATCGATGATTTCGAAGACGGAAACGGTTTGGCCAGTACCGGCGGAAAGGACGATGCTTGGTACGCATTCAACGATAAAAATGACGGTGGCGCTTCCACTTATTCGAACACGAAAGACGAATACGGTCTTGTCGTTGTGATTCCGGAAGCGGCCGCAGGTGGTTCCAAGTATGGCGCTGGCTTGACTGACATTGAACTTGTTCAGGGCACAAATAAATACGACCCCTACGTGACTCTTGGCTTGAATGTCGAGGGTGGTCTTTCTGGCTGTACCACGATTTCTTACAAGTACAAGGGCGCAGGCCATAATCTTAAGGCCGTGATGAAGGGTGATGAAGATGGTAGCTTGACCGAATACAACCGCCACTCCAAGGCTTTTACTTCTAGCACAAGCTGGAGTACGGCTTCTGTTGCCGTATCGGGTCTCGCTCAGGATAAGGGCTGGGGAACGACCGTTGCCTTGAAAATGGCTAACGTGGTGCAACTTGCATGGGAAGTCAAGGGCGAAGCTTCTCCGAACTACCTGTACATCGATGACGTGAACTGCACCGGCTACGCTGGTGGCGGAAGTTCCTCTAGCGATGGTCCTTCTACGTCGGCTCTGACTGGTTCTACTGCTGTGATTGACGATTTTGAAGATGGCAACACCACTGCAGAAAATCTTGGCAAGACCGCATATTGGTATTTGTACGAAGCCGGTGGATCTTTCACCAATACGCAGGATGCAAACGAATCCTGGGATATCCTCGTGAAGGACGGTACCAACTCCTACATCGAGATGAAGGGCATTTCGGGCATTACTCCGGGTGATACGACTTATCCGTCTGTTGGTATGGAAGTTGCTTTTGATGTCAGTACGCTTTCTGGTTGTACTGCTGTTCAGTACGATTACAAGGGCTCTGGCCACCACATGCGTGCTTCAGTGACGGGTGTTAAGGCTAATGCTGGTTATGAACACGTCGCAGCAGATCAGAATGCTGCTACCGCTTGGAAGACAGTGACCGTTTCCACCATGACTCAGCCGGAATGGGTTGCTGATGTCGCTCCGAGTAGCATCGTGGCATTCTCTTGGGCCAAGGTTTCAAAGTTGACTTGGGTGGTAGATGAAAAACTCTCCGCTGCAAATCTTGGTACTTCTTTGGCTATCGACAATGTGAAGTGCGTTGGAACTCTGCCCTCGGCTAATAAAAATTCCATCAATGTTTCCGCTGCTCCGGCAAGCTTCAAGGCGGCTCTTCAGGGTAATACCTTGCAGATGACAGTCGCGAAGGCCGGTCTTGTGAAGATTCAGGTATTTGACATGATGGGTCATGTTGTTGAAAGCCATAGCGAAAATATGGCTGCAGGCAGCTTCGTTCATACGTTCGGTTCCATGCCTAACGGACAATATGTTGTTCGTGTTCAGCAGGGCTCCATGATGAAGCTCTTGAAAATGCAAGTCCGCTAAAGCTGTTTTAATGACGTTATTTAAAATAGGAGCTCCAATCGGGGCTCCTGTTTTTCATTTAGAAAACTATCTGTTGCTACTTCTGTGAATCCAGAATCCGCTGCGCTTGTTTGGCCAAGATGTCTGTACCGTTCATCTCGATAACCTTTTGCAAGCGCTTGATTCCGTCTTCAAGCTCGATTTTATTGGTAACGCAGGTTTCGCCTAAGATATACAGGGCTCGCCTTGCGAAGTTCCTGTCTTTCTCTAGCATAAGGCCCTTCTTCAGGAACATGATAGCGGCTTCGGGGGCGTTTTTCGCCTTCGCAATTTCGCCCCATTCAAGCCACTGGTTGCTTGAAATTTCAAGGTAGAGCTTGTTCATGCTGTAGGCCAAAGATTGCACCGTTGCCTGGTCGATGGGGTGTTCCTGCAATAGCTGTATCATGGCTTGAGAAAGCAGACGCAGCGCTTGGTCAGAACGGCCACCCTTGGCATTTTCCACTCCCGATTCAATCATGGCGCGGGTCTTGGCCTTCATTTCGGCCATGGGGTTTCGGGTGGCCACGCGGCGGGCTCTTTCCTGCAAAGCTTCTTGCTTGAGCTCGTAACGGGTCTTGCGACGGGTTTCAATCTTCAAGCCGGCAAACGCACCTGCGCCAAAGGCAACGGGCGAAAGTACGGTGACTGCCCCGAAAATATTCGGGTTCACGAACCAGTTTACAGCCATGTCGAGTATAAGTCCAGTAAAGCAAAGGGCGGAAATCGGCTGCGAAACCATGTCCTTGCGAGGGGCAAATGCGGTTGCGCCAAGCAAGAATGCTAGGGTGAGGCTCATGCCCATGTAGCGTTCGCCGCTATAGTGGTCAAAGAAACTGGTGCTTGTCAAGAGGCTTACCAAAACGCCTCCGGCGAGGGTCCAGCCCACAATGCATCCCCACAGAATAAACCATTGCCAACGGCGTTCCAGCTTTATGATGGTAAAGACGAATAAAAATGCAAAAAGAATGTAGTTCCATACGCTGGGGAATAGAATCCAGCTGGTAAGGAGTCTGTCGTATTGTTCCTTTTTCGGGACAAACGCCATATTGTAGCGTACGAATTTGTCGGTATAGTTGTCTATCCATTCGGCCAGTTCATGCTGAAAATCCGCTTCGCCTGGGTAGCGGTTGTTTTTTTCGATAAAGGCTTCCTTGCCGCCGTTGATTTCCCACCATTGCCGAAAATCTTTTTTCATGATTTCGATGCGGTCTTCGACAATGTACGAAGGTTTTAGGTCGAAAGCTCTGTTACGGAACTGCTCGAATTCTTGTTGCTTGATTTCGTCCGTTGGCTCAAGGCCGACTCTTCTAAAATTCTCGGCGCCTTCTTCTTCCCACCAATTGTCAAACGACTTGACAATTCCTTTTTCGTAGCGGTCTTGCTTGATTTGCGGCATGACTGCCGTAACCGTGTTGAATACGCCAATGCCAATAATGGCCGCAATCACTAGGTAATGAATGGGCTTGACTTTTTTCAGGGGAGCAAAAAAATTCAGGATAGATGGTTTCATATCCTGAATATATACTCGCGAATGTTAAAATGAAAATTTTATTTTTCTTAAAAACGGTTGTATTCGCGCAATTGGTTCCACAAGAAATCCGTATTCACGTCGCGGTACCCTTGGGCGTTTACCCGTTCACGCAGTTTGTGAGCAATATCAAACAGGTTTGGACAATTTTGCATGCGTTCAAAGCTGTCGAAAATCGTAAGATTGTCAATCCATTGCGTGAGTTCCGGAAATCTTGGGTCGCTAAAGCGGTTTTCTCGTCCGGTCTTTAGGTATTCCAGGTAACGGTCGGTAATGCGGTAACCGTCTTCGATAAAAATATCCATGGCATGGGGGAACAGCTTTTCGCCGGTCAGGTACTCGTGTACGATGATTCCAAAGCTGAAGTAGTCCACCGATGCAGAAAGGTTTTCGCCCATAATCGCCTGTTCGGGGGCGCTGTAGCAGGGCGTCATCTGTCCGCCGTATTCGGTAATGGTTTCGCGGAGCTTTGCCTGGGCGTAGCCGAAGTCGCAGATAAGAATCTTGTGGTTGTTCTTGTGCTGCGGATTTTGGCACAGCAAAAGGTTCTTGGGCTTTAAATCCTTATGGACAACCTGGTAGTAGTGCAACTGGCTAATGGTGTTTGCAAGGTAGGCGAGTTGCGCCACGCGGTGCATCACCTCGTCGTCGTTCAGGTCTTTTTTGAAAAGTCTGTCCAGGGAACATCCCTTGATAAATTCCATTTTCAGGTAGGGATGTCTACCCGCAATGCCGCCGCCCATGCTCTGTACCACGCCTTCGATATTGGTGGCGTGAATCAAGTTGTTGATGCGGATTTCATCTTGGAAAGCGCTCAACAGCATGTTCAGGCGGTGCAGCCTGTTCTTGCCGGGAGAGGCCCAGAACTTGCAAATCTTGACGACGATTTCCGTTTCTGTATAGCGGCTAGGATCGCTGGGGTGTTCGAGCCAGAACTGGGCGCGATACAGGTTGTTCGTGCCTTCGAGAGTCAAGGGCTCGACTAGCTGAATGCGTTGTACGGCTCCGTTGTGCAGGTATTCCGGATTCTGGTCAAACCACCTCTGGTATTCTTCCATGGTGTAATTTGGTCGCAGGGCCATGTTCCTGGACACGCGGTCTAGTGTCTCTGCCAAGATGTTTCTGAGCATGACACAAATTTAGCTAATTCGGAATTCAGAGTTCAGAATTCGGAGTTGATAATTCTGAATTCCGAAATCCGAATTCTGAATTTTCCTATTCCATCGTCTTTTCGAGTGCCGTTGTAATGACATTGTAAGCATCTTCTACGGTATCGCAGAAATGGAATAGCTTGAGGTCTTCTTTGTCGATCATGCCTGTTTCGGCGATGTAGTCCCAGTTAATGACCTTGCTCCAGTACTTGCTGCCGTAAATCACGACGGGCATCTTGTCGCCGTACTTCTTGGTCTGAATCAGGGTCAGGATTTCGAACATCTCGTCGAGCGTGCCGAAACCTCCGGGGAACACCACGAGTGCTCTTGCCATTTTCATGAACCAGTACTTACGGATAAAGAAGTAGCGGAACTGCAGATTCAGTTCATCGTCGATGTAGGGGTTCGGGTGCTGTTCAAAGGGCAGCTTGATGTTGAGACCGATCGAAGACGTTCCCACGTCGTTTGCACCGCGGTTGCCCGCTTCCATAATGCCCGGACCGCCACCGGTCATGAGAGCCAGGCCCCTGTGTTGCTTGTTTGCCCAGCGTCCCAGCTTTGCGCCCAGTTCGCGTGCGTCATCGTAGTATTGCGCTACCGCTTCGAGGCGTTTCAGGCGAGCGAGCTCCTTCTTGTTTTTGCAGTCTTTGCGGCGTTTGGCAATTTCGCTCATGGGCAGCGTACGCGCAGAACCAAAGAAGACAATGGTGTTCTTGATGCCTTCCTGTTCAAAAATCTGGCTCGGTCCCATAAATTCCGAAAGAATTCGAATCGGGCGTCCTGCATCGCTATCAATAAATTCCAGATTATGATAGATCATCTTGCCCGGTGTTAACTTGATATTTTTCTTCGTAGCCATAGTAAGCTCCTTTTTTTATCCAAAATACCTTCGGAATTTGAAAAAAGCAACAAAAAAACGCTTTTTTTCTGCTTGCAAACAAAAAAATCTTTATATTTAGGATATGCTAGTAAAGATTTGGACAGACAGCTTTATCATCACCGGCGAAATCGACACGCTCCGCGACGAGCGTCTCACCGATTATATCCGTGAAAACAAGGATTTTATTGCCGTTACGCAGGTGCGTGTGAGCGACAAGAGCGAAAAGGACCTGTTCCGTACGCACTTCCTCAATGTGAGCACTCGCCACATCGAGATTATTCTGCCTGCTGAATAAAAGACCGCTCGCGCTCCGGTCTTTTACCATTCCATCGCAATCTTTTTGATTAGATAGCGGCGAGAGCTTTCGTCGAGTTTTTTCGGGTCGAATTCCACACCCATCAGGGCTGCGTAAATGTTGAACGGGCTCACGGTCGTGCCCATGTTGTTGCACTTGACCTTGGTAATGATCGCACCACCTGCAATCTGTATGCCGAGTACATGTTCGTTCAGGTTGATTTCCTGGCCGCGGTGGTTGAGTACCACGGGGAGTGTCTTGCTTTCGAACTTTTCCATGATGCCTTCGGGAATCGCGTCGGGCGTAAACGAATAGATCATCGCCGTCGGCATGTGCTTGCTGAGCTTTTCCTTGAGCGGCTCGATGTTCACGATTTCCATGCCGCGCGGGAACGGGCGTGAAAGTTCTGCCATAATCTTCGGCAAGTTTTCTTTAGAAATATCAAGCGGCTGCAAAAGGTCAACGCTAATCACTTCGCAATAGGTTTCAAGGCCGAGCGGGAGTGCTCCCATGTTAGAGATGCGGGGCTTCGGGCTAAAGCCTTCGCTGAACTTGATGGGGATACCTGCGCAGAGGAAGGTGCGCTCGAAGAAGCTGAGCATGTTCTGGTGCGGCAGGAATCTGCTGAGGCCCGTCTTCTTGAAGGTAATCTTGTAGCTGTGGCAACTCTTTTGAGTCGGGCGGCGTTCGGCGACAAGTTTCTTGATTTCTTCGGGCGTGCGGCTCGGTGCCTTGTGGCGCACCGGGTCATTGGCGAGTTTGATTTCGGCGCCAAAGCCGGGAATGCCACACTTCTGGCAATCGCCCCATTTGCAGTTCGGTACGGGCGCAGAGTCTTCCTTGAAAGCCTTTTCCCATTCGCCGCGGAGGTACTGCTTGCTGGTTCCCGCATGGATAAAGTCCCACGGGAAGACTTCGTCTTTTTCGCGCATGCGGTACACCCAGCTGGTGTCGTAGCCGCATTCTTCCCAGACCTGCTGCCATTTTTCAAAATCGAATCGGTAGGAATCGCTTTCGAAGATGATTCCCTTCTTGTAGGCTGCGTAAATCACGGGGCCGAGTCTGCGGTCGCCGCGGCTGTAGATAGCTTCCAAGAAGCTTGTTTCCCAGGTGGCCCAGTTGACTTTCACGTTCGGGTGGCGGAAGAACCTTTCGCGTACGTAGCGGATGTGCTTGAGGGCGGTTTCCTTGTCCATGAATGGCGCCCATTGCAGTCCCGTGAAAGACTTCGGAATCAGGATGCCCATGCTCACGGCAATCTGGCAGCCGCGCAGGTACTTGCGACCAATCTTCACCAGGTTCTCGATCAAGTTGCAGAACGCTTCCATGTCCTGCTCGTTTTCTGTCGGGAAACCAATCATTGTGTACAACTTAATCTTGTTGAATCCGCTGCTGAAGGCGTGCTCGGCGGCGTTGTACATGTCCTGGTCGCTGATGGTCTTGTTAATCATCTTGCGGATTCGTTCGGAACCTGTTTCAGGAGCGAAGGTTGCGCTGCGTCCACCTTTCAATGCAGAAATCTTCTGGGCAAGCGTTTCACCGAAGGCGTTCACGCGGATACTCGGGAGGCTCACATCCACGGTGTCGAAGAACGGGTCGTCGATAATGGAATCAGTCAGGCCTTCCACCGGCTTGTAGTCTGCAGTCGAAAGGCTGAGGAGTCCGAGTTCGCGTTCGCCGGTCGCCTTGATGCCGGCTTTTGCAATATCCAATACATCATCGGGATCGAGTTCGCGGCAAGGCCTGTACCAGATGCCTGCCTGGCAGAAACGGCAACCCTGGGCGCAACCGCGCATGACTTCTACGCTGAATCGGTTGTGCACCAACTGCATGTTTGCAATCAAGTTCTTGATGGGGTAGTTCTTCGGGTCCATCACCGGAATGAACTGGCGGCGTACACCGTTCGTATTCTGGTAGCTGCCCTTGGCGGGTTCCGCCGGAACGATGTCGCCAAATTCATTGGTCACCACGGAGCGTAGGCTCGGAACATAAACGCCGTCGATTTTAGACAAATTCTCTAGGATTTGGGCGCGGGGAAGTTTCGCCTTTCTGCCTTCGCCCACGCAACGCAAGAACTTGACAATCATGTCTTCGCCGTCACCGATCATAAAGGCGTCGAAAAAGTCTACGACCGGTTCGGGGTTAGCCATCGCAGGGCCGCCCGCAACAAGAATCGGGTCTTCTTCACGGCGGTCTTTCTGCCACACGGGAATGCGGGCAATGTCAAGTACATAGGGCACGTTCGTAAAGTTCAGCTCCGTCTGGAGCGTCATGCCCACCACCTCGAAATCGCGCACCGGCGTGTAGCTTGCGTAGCTGTACAGCGGAATGTCGTACTTTTCCATTTCCTTTGCCATGTCATCCCACGGCGCAAACGAAACTTCGCACAGCAAGTCCGGTTCGCGGTTAATCACATGGTACAGAATGCGGATTCCGTTGTTGCTCATGCCGATTTCGTACTTGTCGGGGAACACAAAAGCCATGCGGCAAAGCATCTCACTGTGGTCTTTTACGACGCTGTTGGCTTCACCACCCATGTAACGGGCGGGAGATTCTACGGCAGGGAGCGCTAACGCAATTTTTTCGAGGATTGTCATAGGGTGAAATTTAGAAAAAGGACTCTTAAAAAGACTGAGTTACTAGTTTAGAGTTACTAGTTACTAGAAATGTTGGTGTAAATAGCCTCTTGTAGTAAAAAATACTGGTAACTAATAACTATTAACTGTGCCGAAGGCACCCTTTTAACTACATTTATTGACATGAGCGTGTTTACTTATTTCTTCTGGCTGGTTGCGTTTATCGCAGGAGTCGTCATATCGTACTTTGTTCCCGAAACGACGGTACCTGTTGGCGGCAAGTTCATCTTTATAGGGGCATGGGGCGCCGTTCTTGGCCTGGTCCTCTACAATGTGTGCAAGCGAAAGCTTGATATTGCCGAAGAAGACTTCAACGAAGCTCTTTATTCGATCAAGGATTCTAAGCTGTCTATGACTTCGGGTCTTACCTTGACAGAACCGGATCCCCTTGCAGCGCCGCCTGAACCCGAAGACATGGCTCTTCCGACTGGCGCTATTTCTTCTAAAGAAGCTCTTGCCAAAAAGGTTGACGAAATCTGCGTCAAGTTCCCGCTGGACGCCTGGAAAAAGTATACTCGCTGTCTCTTGAAAAATCGCCCTGTTCCCGAGGTAATCAAGGCTCTCCAGGATTTGCTTCCGCAGCTTTTCCCAAATGCATCGGGAATCCTGTACATGTACGCGGGAACCCAGACGGACTTGCACAAGGTGCTTTCGTTTGGTGAAACGGTCTTTAGCGACGATGTAATCCGCCCCGTGGAATGTGCCAGCTTCGATGCCGGCGATATCGTGGTTACGGATTATTCGAACCCGAGCGTGAATGGCGGTTGCACGCACTTGCACCATCATCCTCACGGAATTTCGTTCTGCGCTCCGATTGAAGGCGTCGAGGAACATTTCGGCATTTTCTCGCTGCAGACCGATGCGCTGCCTGACAACGAAACAATGGATGACTGGCATGCCAAGGTGAGTGCTGTTGCAACGACGTTTGGCCTCTATATTGCGACCCAGAACCTGAATGCCCGTTACAAGCAGCACAGCATTCGCGATAGCCTTACGGGTCTATTCAACCGCCGCTATATGGAAGAATCCCTGGTTCGCGAGGTTTCTGCTGCTACCCGTCACCGCTCGCCAATTGGCCTGATTATGATTTATCCGGATGCGGCAAACCAGATTCAGGAACAGCGTGGTCGCCATGCCGTGGAGCAGCTTTTGTGGGAGCTGGGCCAGCGTTTGCCTGGCTACGTGCGCAACGAAGACATCCCGTGCCGTTACGAAGGCGAGGTGTTCTGCGTGATTTTACCGGGCGCCGACCTCAAGATTACCCGAGACCGCGCCGAACGCATTCGCCACGAAATTTCTCAGCTCAAGATTGCTTACGGTGAAACGGTACTTGAAACGACCCTCAGTATGGGCGTTGCCGTGATGCCGGCCCATGCAGGCGATGCTCGTGGACTGCTGAAGGCTGCTGGCGAATCCATGCAGCTGGCTATTCAGTCTGGAGCGAACCGTGTGATTCTTGCGGAAGCTCTAGGAAAAAATCGCTAAGGCGTTTAACTTAAAAACATTTTGTTAATTTGTCTGCAAAGTCTTTTGGCTTTGCAGATTTTTTTATGGAATAAAAAAACTCAGCTAACTTGCGTTAGCTGAGCTTTTTGGGGGTTAGGAGGAGAACAAAGAGTTCTTGAACACAAAGATAGAAAAAGAATGCGTAAAAAAGGGGGCAAAGGCCAATCTTTCTTGAAAAATGTTGAGAATACTTCAACATTCTCAACGGATTATATTGGGCGTATTTTGATTTTTTTACTATTTTTAGGCTATGAAAAAATTTTTAGCTCCCATTGTGTTGCTCGTCCTGGCTTCTGCTTTGGCTGTTTATTTATTGATGGATTTCTCCGGCTCCCGGGGATCCTTTAATGCAGAAGCTTATCTGACGGCTCGCTCTAAAATTGATTCTCTGGAACATGCACTTTGGAATGCAAAAGCGAATCCTGACCTTCAGGTGAATATTCGTCTGCAGTTGGATTCTGCCTGGGAAGAATTGTCTTCGATGCGTGCTGCCCCTGCGGTTGAACCTTCGGAGGGTGCATCCGTTGATTCTGGATCACATTCCATGGACATCGTTAAGTGGATTGTGGGCGGTGTGCTGGCCATAGGTGTCTGTGTTGCTGTTTTGATTCTGGTTCTCAGAAAGCGTCAGGAAATTATTACCCGTCGTATGGAAGCCATTAAGGCTGAACGTTTCAAGGAACCTAAGGCTGTCCTGGACGATGCGACGATTCCACCGCGTCCTCGCCGCGAAAAGCGTTCTATTATTGCGGACGCCGAGGAATATGCGGCTCAGAAGCGTGAAACCATGGCTCAACAAGCTGCTGCAAGGGAATCGAAGCCCGAAGAAGCCCCGAAGGTG
The DNA here is from genome assembly GCA_017550445.1 of Fibrobacter sp. The sequence continues at coordinate 4,377 of JAFZOV010000175.1, read as the reverse complement.
GAATTCGAGGATGAAAATGGAATCCTCGAAAACAAGATTTTGACGAGTGCCTCCGACAGCAAGCCTACGCTTAGGCCTACTGCCAAGGAACGTATTACTTCTGCAATGCAGAATCTGTCCGACGTGTTGCGTGCGCCCCGTGGACTTTCTCGTGAACGCACCATGAAGTTGCGCGCCCAGAGCCGTAACCTTACGGGTGACCCTAGCCTCAAGCAGAGTCCTCTTGAAATTACCCGGTTCGATCGCGAGTCCAACGAAAAGATGAAGATCCTCCAGATGTCCCGTCGTGGCTTCCCGGCCTCGGCTATCGCCTCTAGCCTGAAGATTTCCCAGGAAAAGGTGGAAGCGGTCATCAAGGAAGCCATGGGCTAATGCGTTATCGTTTCCGCTGCGAATACCTGGGGTCAGCTTTTTACGGCTGGCAAGCCCAGAACGAGGGCGGAAAGACCAAGTTCGTCACGGTTCAGTCTGCTCTCGAAGAAGCTTTTGCGATAGCACTGCGTGTGCCGGTGCGTATTACCGGTTCCGGTCGTACCGATACGGGCGTACATGCCCGTGGACAGTGCGTGCATTTTGACTACGATGGCGAAATAGATTGCGCAAAGCTGGTCCGCTCTATTAACGGGCTTACGCAAAGGCTTATCCGTATTCGAGATTTGGAACCTTGTGCGGACGATTTCCATTCCCGCTACGACGCTTTGTGCCGGTATTACCAGTATACTATTTATACGCGTCCGGTGGCCTTGTTGCGAGACTTTGGCTGGGAGTGCGGTTCCCTGAATCTCGATTTGGATGCTATGGCCAAAGAGGCGCAGTCCTTCTTGGGACATCACGATTTTATTGATTTCTGCATTCCCCGTAATGATGGTAAACCGACGGATTGTATTTTGACGGAATTTCGTCTGGAACGGCTGAATGACTGGAGTTGCATGTTCCATATCAAGGGAAACCGCTTTTTGCACCGTCAGGTGCGGGCCATGGTCGGCACCTTGTTCGATGTCGGTCGCGGTAAGCTTCCTCTTGGAACCGTACAAACTATTTTCGACAAAAAATTTAAGGGCGAACGCACATGGGCGCCGCCCCAGGGATTAGTCCTAGAAAACGTCGAGTATAAGGATTATTAGCCCTTGATCGTTTCGATCATGTCGCGTACGGCACGGTCGATTCCAATCATTACAGCCTTGCTTACGATGCTGTGGCCGACGATGATTTCGTCAATTCCTTCGATGGCGGCGATGGCGGCTACGTTACGGTAGTTTAACCCGCGGCCGGCCTTTACCTTGAGCCCATACTTTCGGGCAAGAACGGTCATGTCTTCGAGGGCTGAAATTTCGCGTTCGACTTCTTCGGCGCTTCCGAGCGTGCAGCTAGTGGCGTACTTGCCTGTGTTGAATTCCACGAAATCGGCTCCGATTTTCTTGGCTGCCTTGACCTGTTCAGTTTCCGCGTCAATGAATACGCCTACCGAGATATCGTTATTCTTGAGGGTCATGACCGGTTTCATGAGATCGCCCGCCTTGGCGGCCACGTTCAGGCCGTCTTCGGTAGAAAGCTCTGTATGCGTTTCGGGGACGAGTGTCACGGTGTCCGGTTGGTTGTTGATGGCGACTTGCACCATTTCCTGGGCAGGGCTGATTTCCAGGTTCATCTTGGTGGTGACAGTCCTACGCAAAAGCTGTACATCGCGGTCTTGGATATGTTGCTTGTCTTCGCGCAAGTGCATGGTGATGCCTGCGGCGCCTGCAAGTTCTGCAATTACTGCAGCTGCAATGGGGTCCGGTTCGCAAATTTTGCGTGCTTCACGGATGGTGGCGATATGATCAACGTTAAATCCAAGTTTTACGGTCATACAAGGCTCCTTGTCATTTCTTCATAAAGGTAGATAAATTTATAAGCGTGGTACCTTGGCTCTTGACTTTTTTGGGTAGATCGCTCAATTTTTCGACGGTACTTACTGTCAAGGGGTGAATCATGACGGCAAGGCCATTGCGCTTGGCTTCCCTGATTTTTGCCTTGGTGTAGTCATCGAGGGAACTGTTTTCGGGGTTGTAGGCCACGGCGTCTTTACAAGTCATACCGAGTTCTTTACAGATCTGCGGTACAATGGAGCGCTTGTTGGCCGAAATGTCCATAAACCAAAGGGCTCGGTCTTTGGCGGGCTTTAAAATGGCTTGCAAAAGTTGACGGTGTTCTACGGCCTGTTCGCCATAGCGCGAAACGATGCCCCTGGCTTCAGGGAATTTGGAACTGGCGTCACCGATGACTGCTTCGATTTGTTCTTCGGTATGGTGAATGCGCAGGGGCCTCAATTTGTTATGTGCCTTGTTCAGCTTGGTAGATTCAAGGGTGAGCCAGAGGGTGATGTTCCTGTTGTATATTTTGTCTAAAAAGCGATATTCTTCGTCGCTCAAACCGAAGGGGGGAATCAGTAAATCATAGGGGTATTCCAGTTTTTTGAGTGCGGCCACCAATTCGGGGGTCAATTGGGTGACTTGGAATGCGACTGCCAGTAGTGAGGCTCCCAGCTTGAATTCGTTGCGTGAAACCTGGATTTCGATGTTTAAGGAATCGCCGTTGTCTTTGAGAATGTCGACCCTGGCGGCCTGGAAAACCTCGTTGTTGTTGTAGAGTTCTTCCATGTAGAGGATTTTTCCGCCTGCCTTTTTGACGAACCGCTGTGTCTGCAGAAGATAGGTGATAACGGTTTCTCCGCCGCCCATTGTCCATATATGGCGCTTTTTGCGTTTGGAGTAGGTGACTTCCAGGGGATCCAGGGCCCGTTGCATTCTTTCTTCGAAGGACAGCGCCTCTTGAGCCGAGGCTTCAATGGCGGTCGTGTCTGCTGCCGTTTGTTTGATTCCTTTGATGCCGTTGAACAGCGGCAGTTCAGAGAGCTTGGGTAACAGATAGACGAAGCCTCCGATTAAGACTGCCAGAACGATTATTATGGCGACAACGTGTTTCATTTTTCCCATGGTAGGTGCTAATATAACTAAATTGGCGGTATGCCTATCTTATTTGCCTTGGTCGGTGCGACGGGAATCGGTAAATCGAACTTGTCGCTTGCGCTTGCGGAACACTACGGTGCCGAAATTATCGGTGTAGATTCTCGTCAGGTGTACCGGGGCTTTTGTATCGGTACAGCACAGCCCGATGCGGCGAGCCTTGCCAGAGTTAAACATCACCTGGTTGATTTTCTCGATCCGAATGAAACCTTTTCGGCGGGGGCGTTTTGCTCGGCGGTTAAGGAACTGTTGGAATCGAATCCGCAAAAAAAATATATTCTGGTCGGTGGCACAGGGCTTTACTTGCAAAGCCTGATGCTTGGACTCCCGAAGATTCCTGCAGTACCCGCAGGTGTCCGCCGCGAACTAGAAGAGTTGGCTGAAAATCAGGGTGCAGATACTTTGTACAAGATGGCGATGGAAATCGATCCGGAACTTGTGCAAAATGTGGAACCGAATAACGTTCAGCGCCTGATTCGTGTCGTCGAAGTGTTCAAGGCTACTGGCCGCAGGCTTTCGGAATACCAGAAGGAGCGCGAGGGTGGAATCGGTGTATTGCCTATATATTGGCTGCAGCGTGACCGCGATACTTTGTACAAAAGAATCAACGAGCGCGTAGACCAGATGGTTAAAGACGGCTGGGTTGAAGAGTGCCGCGAACTCTCTAAAACGGTGCCGCTTAGTGCCCCTGCATGGCAAAGCCTGGGCTATCGTGAGCTTTTAGAGGCGCAAAATGTCTCTGAAATGGCAAAAGTGATTGAAGAAGTCAAAAAAAAGACCCGTAACTATGCCAAAAGGCAACTGACATGGTTCCGTGGCCAGATGAATTGTACTTCTGTTGACATGGATAAGGCCCCTTTTGAGGCTATTTTGGCCAATTTTGGAAAAAATTAATCTGGCCCCTTCAAAAAAGTTGTGAATAGTTTGTGAATTCTCGGGTAACTCCTTGCGAAAGAGCCGTGGTGTTCCCGTTTTTTGCGAAAATAAGAAAAAAATGCGAATTTTTCTGCAAAAACACCCTTGCAAATGTTCCTGAAAATTCTATAATTGGCGTCGTTCCTGAGAGGGACGGCCGAAAACGAAACGCTGAAAGCGAAGAACCTAGTAGGCCGCGATCAAGGGACAGTAGTCCGAGAGACTACTGAGCAGTTTGAAGGAATCGGAGATGTGCTTAGTGACGGGTCCAAGAGAATTCTTGGAAAGTCAATGATACGAACGTGATTAACGGGACCAAGACTTTAAAAATTAATGAAGAGTTTGATCCTGGCTCAGAACGAACGCTGGTGGCGTGTCTTATACATGCAAGTCGAGCGGTCCAGCAATGGATAGCGGCGAACGGGTGAGTAACGCGTAAGCAATCTGCCCCATGCTC
>JAFZOV010000174.1 GCA_017550445.1 Fibrobacter sp. | reverse complement strand
GCTTGTCCATCACGCGGCAGAGACGCTTGCGGACCATGATGAGGCCCTGCTGCATCTGGATAAGGTCGGTATTGTCACCCACGAATGCGGAGGTCGCACCGAGGTGGATGATGCCCTTGGCCTTGGGACACTGCACGCCGTAAGCATAAACGTGGCTCATCACGTCGTGACGGCGGCGCTTTTCTTCTTCTTCGGCGACTTCAAAGTTGATGTCGGTGGCGTGAGCCTTGAGTTCGTCCACCTGTTCCTGCGTAATCGGCAGCCCCAGTTCCATCTCGGATTCGGCGAGGTAGATCCACAGCTTGCGCCAGGTCTGGAACTTGTACTGGGGGCTGAAGAGGAAGCTCATTTCCTTGCTCGCATAACGCTTGATGAGCGGGCTTTCGAATTGATCACGCATGGTTTTATCCTTGTTTGAATTTTTGCAAGGATAAATTTAGAAAAAAACTACTTTGCCGAAAGGGTTTTCTTCATGCGGATGCAGTCAAACACGCCGCTCCGGACAACGCTGTCGTCAATGCGCGCATAACAGAGTTTTTCGTAGAATTCTACCGCCTCGAGGCGGCTTTCAATGTCGATTTCGGAATAGCCGCACTCCGCAATCCACTTTTCCGCCTCGCAAACCGCCATCGCGCCCAGTTTGCGCCCACGGTATTCCGGCAGAACGACCACCCGCCCGAGCGTCACATGCCCGGGAACAGTCTCAAAGAACCTGCATGTCGCCACCGGGTACCCGGCATCGAGCAGCACGATGTACTTCGTGCCGTCGCCATCATGCTCGTCAAATTCCTCCCGCAGCGAAATATGGTGCTGCCGGTTCATGCCCTGGATACGAACAGAATACGCCCCTGCGCGCTGCCATTCCTCTTCTGCCCGCAGGACTACAATGTTATTGGTGTTGGGATGCATATAGATTTTTCGCTATGAATTAACGACTTTCCTGAATTACAATTTTACCAGTACCGCTTTCCTGAACAACGATACCAGGAGCATCGCCATTTGTAATTTCTTTAGTGCGATTCTTGTCAATATATTTGGATGAACCACGAATCTTCAATACCCCGCTCGTGGGCGTAAATTCAAACTCGCCATTTTTCTTCCGGAACTCATAACCCGTGCGGTGATGCCAATGAGTTGCAGGAATCATTTCGGTGGATTTCCACTCACTCCACTCCCCACCAGCGACACGTGTCCGAAAGGAGTTGCCCTCTATCCAAATAGTTCCTTTGATTTCGATACCATTAAGACGATCCGCTTGCGAATAAACTTTTTGTTGAACAAAATCAATCCGGCACTGATCTATCTCGTACTCAACATCGGAGTTCTTTGTCATTTCAAAATAATGGCAGCGCTTATCCTGCACTACAATCTTATCACCATAAATCTTATCAAGAGCCTTTGCCAACGTTTCTCCATGCTTATCCTTGATTTGCATAAACATCGGATGATATTGCACGTCATAAGCGAAAACTGACATTACAAAAACAACAAATAACAGATAAAATACTTTTTTCATTTAGCCCCACCTACCCTTCATTGATTTAATTTTCTTTTTGTGCATATCCTTATTGATAGATTTTTGCGTATGCAAACCATTCATAAAATCAATAAAGTTCTCTATATCTCGTTGAGAAAGCATCTCTGGCAAAGATTTATAATACCTTCTAAAATCAGCATCATTGATAGTCCCTTGAGGGATGTTATCGCCAAGTTTAGCATTATTTCCAAACACAACTAAATCAATGCATTTATTTTTCATTGAAGGACAACATTCACATAATGCCTGAATATGGCCAAAATTCTGATGGTGCGGATTTTTCATATCATACTGTTGTCTGCCTCGATTCACATACACCTTCCATTGTTTGCTACTAGCAGAACCAACAATTAAACCGATATACGTCTTCTTTTCAACAACTAAAACGCCTTTTGTAGTAATAGCGACAATATCAATCTGTTGAGCACCATAACTTCCATTTACATAAACATCCGTATAAATTATTCCCCTTGTTACACGCTTAATTATGTTTGCTGTATGCTTCTCTCCTATATATCCAACAATACTATTTTGAAAGATTTTCATCGCGAAGATGAAAACAAGCATGGCAATAATTATTATAACAGATAGGGTCAGCACAAATATTCTCTACTTCTTTTTCTGAACTCTAACCAAGCGACATTTATCAGCAGAAAAAGTTCCTACAGAAAGCCCCCTTCCAATGCAATTAGCAATAATTACATCTCCCTTACGAACGCTCGTCAATTCTTTGGACTGTTTTTCAGGAAATGTCAATTCTATCTCAGTAACCTTGTTTGCCAAATTGAAAATGTTAAATGAACCAAGACCTTCAAATTTCACAACATAATTACCCCAAAAGTCTTTTTCTACCGAGCGAACGGCACCACCAATCGAAAAACGTTTTCCATCAAAAAGATTATCCGCCGCAACTTCATTTTGATTATATGTATCCACAATCTCCCTAATGCTCGCTAGTTTTCCTGTATCTTTCTTATTTACATCGCTTATTTCAAAGCCCGTTCCAACAAGGCATAATACCGACAAAGCTAAATATATAACAGCAAATAATCCTATCAGACCACCCGACACAGGCGCTGTTTTTTTATTTCCAAAAAAAGACCCATCACTAATTCGAACCAGATCAACAACAACCCAAACACAAATAACCAAAGCCAGTATTCCCGAAATAACCGGATGGTCATTTTCTTCCAAACGATAAGCAATTAGATTTAATCCACATTTTACCGATCCAGCACCCCAAAAACCCCATATAAAATCATTCAAACCAAACCAGCCAAACAAGCCCGTCACAATAGTCGCCGCTGTACCATTCACTTTTTCATTCTCCGCTATCGGAGGCATTACACGTTCTTGTTGCGATTTAACTCTTTCTTTAAATTCAGACATTCCCTCGCTTTCTTTTGGCGGGACAAAACCTTCTTCTAATTCCTTCATCCAGCGATTTCCCAACTCGGCCATGGCCTTAACAGCATCCTTGGGACAATTATCCACCATCACAATTCGACTACCTAAATCAATCATGATTTTCCCAAGCACAAATCCCTGTGATGCAGAAATCGCTTGGACATTTTTTAACCTTATACTCTGCGTATCAACAGAGGATGTAAGCATAGCAGCATCTAAAAAAAGAAATCTTTCCGAGGTCAGTACCGCAAGCCAAGTATTCACGCCCCAATCAAAAGGATTGGATGTCGTAGTCTGCTTCATCAATCCCGCTGCTAGAGCAAATACAACCTCTCCAGATTCAAGATAATCTGAAAGGACAGCAAGTTCCTTGCGGACACCAAATGAATCATAATTCACGCCATTGATTTCGCAAATTCTTCGCCAATCTGCTTTTTCAGTCGCAATTTTATATCGGTTGTAATTTTCCATTTTTCCCTCAAAATACCCTATTCAATAAAATATATATTAAGCGAACAAAAAAGAACGTACGGGGAATATTCCAACATGGAATTCACAAAAAATAGCCAGACAGGGTTAGAATTCCGTCTGCGACGGCCCACATCTTAGTAATTGAACCACTTTTCTAAAAATTGCCTAAAATAGGTAATTTTTTAAAACTCGCGTTCCAACCAATGCGAAAGGAACACGTCATATACTTGGTATTCCGTCTTATCCTTGGTTTCCGTGGTCAAGAGAAGCTCCTTTTCGACCAATGACTGAGCCGCGCGGCGGGCGTTAGTAATGCTCCCAATCCCATACTGTTGCAAGAACTTCGCCGAGGCCAATTTACTCACCTTGCCTTCCTTAGCAACCGCCACAAGCAACAACCATTGCTGCCTTGTCAAGAGTTCACGATACTGCAAAAAATAATTTGATTCGCGGTCAAGGATGTATTGCGCAGCCGCCTTGACGGTAGGGATTGTAACGTTTGTTCCACGCGAGAAGACCTCGTTACACAGCGTCTGGGTATAAAATGTATGACGACGAGTCCAGTGTAAAATCCAAGCAAGAGACTCGTCATCTATGGAGCGTCCCGCTTCCTTGAAGTGCCTTACAATAAAATCCGCATATTTGGAGCCATCGATTTTCCCCAGCGTAAGCATACTTGTGCTTGAGAAGAAGGGACGTCCAGCACTAGTGAACATTTCTGCCATCAGGCGCTTTTTGCTACCGCAGAAAATAAAACGGACGTTACGCATGGACTGCACATAGGTTCGCAGCAACGCCTCCACGTTCTTTTCGGGATACTCAGTTATCTGCTGAAATTCGTCGAGCGCAAGTACAACACCCCTACCGCGTGTATTCAGGAAATCGAACAAGCTTTTGAGCGTATATTCTTTTTCTGCAACGGATCCATAATTGAATTGAAGCTGGGGAGATCCATTCATAGAATCGTAAGTGAGTGTTGGCCGGAGCGCCTTAAGAAATGTTAGAAAGGCTTTGCCGATGGATGTTCGTTCAGGAAAAGCCTGCATGATAGCCTCGGCAAGGGTTTTGGTAAAGTCACCCAGCGACAATGTCGCGTAAATATCTACGTAAAGGGTGTCAAATTTTAGGCGTTTTTTCTTTATTGCCTCGAATGTGTGCAAAATGAGGCCGGTCTTCCCGAACTTGCGAGGAGAAACAAGAGTCGTGTCGCGACCGTTTTTGATGTTCGAAATCAGCGCAGCGGTTTCGTCATCGCGGTCACAAAAGTATTCGGCAGATTCGTAGCCCTTGGTGAGAAATGGATTTTCGAGCATAGGAGCCCCCTTTTTCTCCAATATATAAAAATTACCTAAAATAGGCAACCTAAAATAGGCAATTTTTATATTTTCTCAGAAAAGCAGCCAGTTTACACTTCGCTCACGAATTCTTCCATGCTCTTGCGCACGGGGTGTCTGGGCGAAGGGCCGCCGTTCTCGGGGTCGGCATAGCCGATATCCAGGAGGCAAGCGAGCTTTAAGTTGTCCGGAAATTCGAACGCGCTTTCGATGTAAGATGCATTGAAGCCGCGGGCCCAGAGGGTCGCAAGTCCGAGGTCGGTCGCCTGCATCATCATCGAGGTGGTCACGATGCTTGCATCCATCACACCGCTGTTGAAGTTGTCGTTGTACTTTTCGGCGGTGTAGCAGTTGGGCTCGTCGTAACAGACCATCAAGACCACGGGGGCATTGTAGGCCATGCGGGTAATGCCACGGATCTTTTCCAGGGCCTCAGGAGACTTGATGACCTTCACGGTCACGGGCTGTGCGTTGATTGCCGTCGGGGAAAGGCGGCCCGCCTCGAGCACCTGGGCGAGTTTTTCGGGTTCAACGACCTGAGCGGTAAAGGCACGGCAGCTATAGCGATTCTTGGCAAGTTCGATAAAAGACATAGGGACCTCTTTTTTATTGAAATATACATAACTGGATCCTTCGACTCCGTTTCACTCCGCTCAGGATGACACCCAATTTGGACTTATCCCATATACTTTTACTACATTTGGAGCCATGAAAAATTTTTACGTTACTACCCCGATTTATTACGTGAATGACGCCCCGCATATTGGGCACTCCTACACCACCGTCCTCGCGGACATTCTCACCCGCTTCCACAAAATCCTGGGCTACCAGACGTTCTTTTTGACCGGAACCGACGAACACGGCCAGAAGGTGCAGCGCGCCGCCGAAAAGCGCGGCGTGACCCCGCAGGAACACGTGGACGAGTACTACCACCGCTTCGAGGACCTGTGGAAGAAGATGGGTATCGGTAACGACTTCTTTATCCGCACCACGATGCCCGAACACAAGGCCTACGTGCAGGAATGCCTGCAGAAGCTCTGGGACAAGGGCGAAATCTACTCGAAGGAATACGAGGGCTGGTACTCCGTCGGCGAAGAACGCTTCTTCAGCGAAGACGAACTCGACGAGAACAAGTGCGACCCCATCAGCCACCGTCCGGTGGAATGGCTCAAGGAAAAGAACTACTTCTTCAAGATGGGTTCTTACCAGCAGAAGCTGATTGACTTCCTCGAAAGCCACAAGGACTGGATTGTGCCGGACTACCGCTGGAACGAAATCCGCGGGTTCCTGCGCCAGCCGCTGAACGACCTGTGCATCAGCCGCCCGAAGGCTCGCCTCAGCTGGGGCATCCCGCTGCCGTTCGACACCGACTACGTGACCTACGTGTGGTTCGACGCCCTGCTCAACTACGTAAGCGCCTCGACCGCCTTCCACAAGACCTATGCCGACGGCACGCCGATCTGGCCCGCCACTTACCACCTCATCGGCAAGGACATCCTCACTACGCATAGCGTGTACTGGCCGACCATGCTCATGGCTCTCGACATTCCGCTTCCGCAGCACATCCTCGCCCACGGCTGGTGGCTCGTGAACGGCGGCGAAAAGATGAGTAAGTCCGCAGGCAACGTGGTGAACCCGATGGACTACATGACTCAGTACGGAATCGACGCGTTCCGTTACTTCCTCGCTCGCGAAATGGTCGTCGGCCAGGATGCGAACTTCACGCACGATGGCTTTGTCCGTCGCATCAACAGCGACCTCGCGAACGATCTCGGTAACGTGCTGAACCGTGTGCACCGCCTGGTGCTCAACAACTTTGAAGGCAAGCTCCCCGCCGCCACCGCCATCGGTGACGCCGAGAAGGAAGTCATCGACCTTGCCAACAAGGTCATTGAAGAAATCAAGGAAGGCCTGCCGCAGGCCCACCTCTCCCAGTCCATCGAGACCATCATGCAGTTGGTGCGTAGCATCAACCGCTACCTCGAAGTCAAGGCCCCGTGGAAGCTCGCCAAGGACCCCGCCCTCAAGGACGAACTCGCGACCGTGCTCTACGTTTCTGCCGAAGCCGTGCGCCTCTCGCTCTCCCTGCTGTGGCCGGTGATTCCGAGCAAGGCCGAAGAAGGCCTCGCCATGATCGGCTGCAAGTTCCAAAGCGCCGACGACCTCGCCTGGGGTATCCTCAAGGGTGGCGAAGCATTCGGCGAAGGCAAGCCGCTCTTCCCGCGCATTGAAGAAGAAGTCAAGAAGCAGGAAGCCCAGCCGAAGCCCAAGCAGAACAAGCCCCTGATGGCCGCCGACGTGCCGGCCGCCATGGACATGCGCGTGGCCCAGATCAAGGAAGTGGCCGACCATCCGGACGCCACGAGCCTCTACGTGCTCAAGGTCGATGCGGGCGAAGGCGAACTCCGCACCATCTGCAGCGGCCTCAAGAACAGCTACAAGGCTGAAGAACTGAAGGACCGCAAGATTCTCCTGTTCGCGAACCTCAAGCCGAGCGCACTGCGCGGCATCATGAGCCAGGGCATGCTCTTTGCAGGCGACCTCGACAACGAAGCGCATACCTGCAGGCTCGTCTCCGTGCCCGAAGACGCAAAGCCGGGTGACCGCGCCCTGTTCAAGGGAGTCGCCCCGAGCGAACCGCGTGAACTCAAGGTGAAGGACTTCGAGAAGATTGCGCTTTCCGTTAAGGGTGGCGCCGTGTTCTGCGATGCTCTTGCGCTCGAAGTGAACGGCAAGGCCGTGACCTGCGACGTGGCCGACGGCAACGGAGTGCATTAGAATTATTTAGCGACACAAACGCGAGTATTCCTTTTTGGAGTACTGCGCTTCATCACCAATTTGTGCACATTTGTCGAAATGTCCACAAACACGTTCCCTTTTTCTATTTTTGGCAATATATTAAGGTCATGAGATTCTTCTACCTGACAGTCCTCGCGGTCCTTGTCGCGCTCAGCGGATGCACCATGCACCCGCCTTCAGCGTCCGGTTTTATGGAAACGGTCGAGCGCGCTAGCCAGGGTGAAGATACCGATGTCTATACCGCCCGCGCCGAGAAGATAAACTTCAGCCTCTCGGGCGACGAATGGGAAATCCCCATCGGGCTTGAGCACTCCTGGTCGCTCTCCAACGATTTCATCATGGGATGGGGACTCCTGCCCTCGCCCTACTTCACGTTCGGCATGGGCAACAAGTACTTCGCGTGGCGTTCCTGGGTTTCCGCAATCTGGGTCGGCGTTACCGTTGCGCTCGTGTGCGAAGCGGGCGACTGCGGTGACGGCAGCGACGACGATTACGTCAGCGACGAAGACTACGTTGCCATCAATTCCCTGCTCGATGCATGGATGGAACTTTTCAGCGGCGGCTTCTCGCTTATCGAACAACTCCCCATCGGCGAATTCGTTCGCATCGGGGTTGAACAGTACATTTGCCGAAACTTCTGGCTGAACCCCGGCTGGATAGACGACCAACGTGACTTCGGGAACGTCGAAGTCGGTGTCGGCGCGTATGTCAGCTTTAGGTTCGACGAGCACCGCGTTTCTATTGATGCGCGATACGGGCTTCTCGACTTCAACTCCAGAAAGCCGCGACTCACATTCGGCGTAACCTACAGCAACGCGCTGTTGTTCTCGCCCGGGCCTGTTGCTAACCCGCAATAAAACTAAATTACCGCCACCCGCACAAGCAACGGCCCGGCAGCTACGGAACGACAATCTTGTATATCTGCGGCCAGTACTTTCCGGTAACCCACAGGAACTTGCCGTCATAGGCGATGCCGTTTAGCACATCTACACCGCCGTTGTTGCGCACGACTTCCTTCGCCTTCTGCGACATGTCGATATACTTCAGCACCTTCCCGCTGGGCAAGTCAATGACCGCGATAAGCGGGGTCTGCCAGATATTTGCATACAAAGTATTGCCGACTATTTCCAGTTCGTTCAGCATCTTCACAGGCCTGCCGGCATCGCTCACGCGGATTGCGCCCATCACGTAGAACCCGCCGAGAGCAATCTGCAGGAGTTCGTCACTGCCGTTACTCATCAGGAGGGCGTTCTGCCAGTAGGTAAGCCCCCAGCCCTCGGTAGGTATGCGGAACTCGCCCTTGAGGCGGAACGGCTTGCGGTTGTAAATGAACGCCTTTTTCGATTTCCACGTGAGGTAGAAGATGTCCTCGCCCACGGCAATCGAGCCTTCCCCGAAATAGCGGGGAGCAATACGCGCGGAATCGAGAATCTTGCCATCGAGGGTGCGGCGGTACAGCCCGGATTCGCCGTACTGTCCCGTAGTTTCAATCAAATCCTTGCCGTCAAAGAACAACCCCTGCGTAAAATGGGTCTTTTCGTGCGGGATGGAATCAAGAATTTCGGGCACCACGCGCGGAGCCTGCGCAAAGGAACCGGAGGCAAGTATACAGACTATTATAGACGAAAGAACGGCCTTCGGCCTACAGACGAGAGACGAGAGAACTGCTATGAAAGGCAAACGCATGTGTAAAAATTACTAATTTGCAATATATGGGCGAACTCAGGACACCGGCCAAGGTCAAGATTATCGTGGGTATCCTCGCAAAGGATTCCCAAGCGGTCAAAGATGTGCGCAGCACGCTCCGCGAAAAGTTCGGTGAAGAAGACCTGAACCTCGAACCCTTCCCCTTCACGTTCACCAACTACTACGTCGAAGAAATCGGCTCTGCTCCCGTACGAGCGTTTTTCAGCTATGAGACGCTCGTAGACCGCACGGAAATCGTCGATATCAAGCTCTGGACAAACGATATCGAACTCGAAATCGCCAAGCAGAACGGCACTCCGGGACTGCGGCCCGTGAACCTCGACCCGGGCTACATGACCCTCGGGCAGTTCTTCCTCGCCACCACCAAGGACCAGCGCCAGCGCGTGTACATGCAGCGCGGGATTTTCGTAGAACCCACGCTGTACTTCCAGGACGGGCATTTCCATGCCTTCGACTGGACCTATCGCGACTACCAGAGCGAAAAGTACATCGCCTACCTGGAGCAGGTACGTGCCCGCCTCGCCTACCAGATGAGCACAGGCAAACCCTATAGACTGAGAAACGACAAATGAATTACCCTCTTCGTCATGCTGAGCCTTGCAAAGGCGAAGCATCCAGACCGGAATTGCGTAACACTACAGGGCTGGATCCTTCGTTTCGCTAGCGCTACACTCAGGATGACGATTCACGTCACTTCAAATTTCACACTTCACACTACACACTAATATGAAAGCCGGAATATTCACAGTAATCCTCCTCGTCATCAGCAACGTGTTCATGACCGCCGCCTGGTACGGGAACCTCAAGCTCAAAGAGATGCACATCAGCACCGACTGGCCACTCATCCTCGTGATTCTCGCCAGCTGGGGCGTGGCCCTCATCGAGTACTTCTTCATGATTCCCGCAAACAACATCGGGAGCCGCATCAATGGCGGGCCCTTCAGCCTCATGCAACTGAAGGTCATCCAAGAAGCAATTTCCATCACGGTATTCACCGTCATCGCCACGACGGTATTCAATAACGAAGCCCTGCAGTGGAACCACATCGTCGCCTTCGTGCTCATCGTAGCCGCGGTCTTCTTCGCATTCCTTAAATGATTCACGCCCGCCTACAGCGCTGGACAAGGTTGTTTACCGCGATGGTATTGGCCATCGCGTGCACCACCACCTATGTAGACGCAAAGCAGACTCCCGCAAAGAAGAAGGAATCTTCCGTACAAAAGAACAAGAAAAAACCTGCACCGCCAAAAAAGAAGCAGGCGAAAAAGACTCCCGCCAAAAAGGCCGCGAAACCGGAGCCCCAAGCCGCAAGCGATTCATCCAAAGTTACCATCGATGCGAACGACCCGAAGGCGTTCACCAAGGCGATTCTCCTCGACAAGAAAGGCATCGACTTCGAAGTCGTGGGCGAAGAAAAGCAGAGCGCACCGAAACTTGTCGTTAAGGAAAAGAGCAAGGAAGACTTCTTCGACTTTTCCACGATGCTCGTGCCCGTCACGCACCCCGCCCCCATCGCCTCGAAATACGGCATCCGCGACCATAGGCTCCACCGCGGCGTGGACGTGAGCGTCATCAAGGACGAACCCATCGTGGCGGCATTCCCCGGAGTCGTCACCATGGCGAAATACAACAAGGGCGGGTACGGAAACTACGTTATCGTTGATCACGAAAACGGGTTACAGACCCTTTACGGGCACCTCTCCGAAAGGCTCGTGAAGATTGGCGAGCGCGTGTACCCGGGCGATATTGTGGGGCTTGCCGGCAACTCCGGCCGTTCATCGGGGGCGCACCTGCATTTCGAGATACATTACGGAGAAATTAACATCGACCCCGAAACGATAGTCGACTTCCCGAACTGGGACCTGCAAAAAGGCGTCGACAAGGTGTCCAAGAAATCCATTGTCCGCGCACACTACAACATGCAACACAAGCTCAAGAAAGAAGGCGCCTATATCGTGAA
Organism: Fibrobacter sp.; assembly: GCA_017550445.1. The sequence continues at coordinate 4,248 of JAFZOV010000174.1, read as the reverse complement.
AAAAGGCGACACACAGGGCAAGGTTGCCGCATGGTTCAACATTTCTATAGAGGCGCTGTGCCGCATAAACAACCTGATGCCAGGCGCCCCGCTCAAAGTCGGGCAAAAACTACTCGGAAGCAAGTGACGCGAACGCTTCTTTAAGTTCCCTTGTAGCCGTCTCGGGGGCGGCAGACTTCATAATCGCAGAAACAACGCAGATGCCCGCAATGCCCGAGCCCTTCAGCACAAAGATGTTGTCCTTGTTTAGCCCGCCAATAGCGTTCACCGGAATGGGAACGGCCTTCACGACATCCTTCAAGGTTTCCACCGGCGTAATGACCGTATTCACGTGCGTCGTCGTGGGGTAAATCGCTCCGCAACCCAGGTAATCCGCCCCCTGCTCATAAGCCTCAAGCGCCTGCGGGACAGTCTTCGCCGTTGCGCCTATTATTTTATCTGCACCCATGAGTTTACGAGCCAGGCGAACCGGCATATCGCTCTGCCCCACGTGAACGCCTTCCGCACCAATCGCAAGCGCCACGTCAACGCGGTCGTCGATAATCAGAGGGATTCCGTAGCGCGATGTAATCTCGTGCGTCGCCACCGCCATTTTCAGGTATTCGCGCGTAGGCCTATCCTTCTCGCGCAACTGGATGATGGTCGCACCGCCCTTGCAGGCAGCCTCCACCACAGGCAAAAAACGGTCTTCAGGCACAGTCGTGCTGTCGGTGATAAAATAAAGGGTAGTATCGAGGGGTTTCATTGAGTTCAATAAAGATAGAAATAATCAAGAAAACTTATGCGCATGGATTAGTTCATTTTGGAATAACAAAACTGAAATATTTTGTGTTTTTCGTCACATTTTTGGCAAAAAAAACGTTTTTTTCCACTTTTTTTAGATATTTTTGAAATGAATAATGGAGATGTTTATGTATAAGCACTCTAAAAGAGGTTTTACGCTAGTCGAGCTCATGGCGGTGATTACCATCATGGGTATTCTTGCTACCGTGGTTGTGCCCAATATGTTCGGGGTGATTGAAAGATCGAGGGAAAAAATTGACTTACTCAAATTGTTCTATTTAAGGGACGCTTTGGACAGAGCCCTGGTCGAGAATGAACTAGCGTTAACAAACAGCCCTCTAATAACCGGCCAATCTTCCCAGGCAACAAAAGACACTCTTACCAAGCAACTGTATGATAAACTAAAAAGTGAATACGGGGTATCCCTATTTGTCATGGAACTCAAGGGAGGCGTTTCGATCAATGTCCAGGGTAAGCATGGCAGCGCAAACGATGCGTACAATATGGGGTCTAACCTTATCGGGAATAGCGGAACTTGGTACGAAGCATTAAAGGAAGCCAGATTTGAAGGCGTAGCAGAAGTTGTTGCTTTTAGATACCAGACAACTGACGAAAATGGGATAAAAAAATACCTAAATGAGCACAACAACGATTTATCGGGTGAAAAATTTTCTGTGACCCCTGATGGAAAATATTATAGAACGTATCCAAATAACCAAATGTTTACTAGCAGGGCCCTCAATCAGGGAAAAACAACCAGTGCAAACTACCGGTTGACGATGAATTTCCAGTGGTCTGGAGGCAAAGAGTCTAGCCGTTCCGTAGAAGTCGCCTTGTTACCCAATGGATGCAAAATGCGAAATAGTAAAGGAAGAGGCGGAGCCTACAAAACCGACCACGGGGTCTGCTTTTCAACGTACGGTGACGCAGGCTGCAAAAATTACTCATACACAAAATGTTCTGACAACTAAAAAACAAATGTACAAGTACAAGTTCAACCCGAGTGGAGCATTTCACTCAGGATTTTGATTACTTTTCGTGAAAAAGCGCCCCAAACCACAAAAAAAAAGTTATTTTCTAGGCGTAAAATTTTGCATTTGCAAAGGACGCTTACAATGTTTTCGCAAAAGGACAGACAGGCCAAACGGGGTTTCACCCTAATTGAGCTTATGGTCGTCATCGCTATCATGGGCATTCTCGCCGCAGTGGCAGTACCAGGTGTTATGGGAGTTATAGAACGATCTAGGGAAAAAATAGACCTGATGAAATTGTTCTATCTGCGAGACTCGTTGAACAGGGCTCTAGTGGAAAATGAAGAAGCCTTGTCCAACAATGAGTATGTTTCAAAAAATAAAGTTAACTTAGATAGTATATTGAGTACACCAGCCGGCGTAGACTTGTTCGTTATTGAAATGCACCCAAATCACCCCAACAACATACAGAGTTGTCACACTAGCATTAACAAAGACTCAAAATTGAGCAAATTAGTCGGAAGCAGCGGAACATGGTATGACGCTCTGAAAGAAGCCGGATTTAATGGTGTCGCAGATATTCTTGATGCAAGAAATAATGGCAAAGATTTAACAAAAGGTGGTGATACATATATTACATACCAGTATAAAGACGTTAATGGTAAAGATCAATATCGATCCTACCCCAAAGAACCTTTATTCATCAGCAAACTGTTGAACCACGGAAAAGAAGCTGGCTTAGATAATATATCAACGCAGGGTGGAAACAAGACCAATTACCGTCTGACAGTGAGTTTCCAGTGGAGCGGAATGGAAAAGGGCAGTCGCTCTGTAGAAGTCGCATTGCTCCCCGCTAAAGGGAAAATGCGCGAATCAAAAACAAATGCAGAAGGCGGAGCACTTCTCTCGGACCACGGGGTCTGCTTCTCGACCTATGGCGACATAGGCTGTAAAAAATATCAGTATTAATATCGTTTGATCAATCAAACGTACAGGTAATCGTTCAAGACGGGCTGGAGACCTTCGCCCGAAATGTCGCTGTACATGGCGTTGAAACTGCGACCGTCATTGATTTCAAACTGCTCGTCGCCGCCTTCCCCGTCGTCCTTGCCGCTGTACTTGCTTTCGTGGTCGCCAATACCGGTCGAAACGCCGGCGGAGACCTTCGTCGCACATATTTTCACGATGCCGTTGCGGAATTCCTTGCTTTCACGGCTCGAGACCGTGATACCCACGAACGGGAGGAAGATGCGGTAGGCGCAGAGCACCTGGCAGAGTTCCTTCTCGTGCACGTCGAGCGGGTCAATCTTGTCGTTGTTGATGATGGGGCGAAGTCTCGGGCAGCTGAGGCTCATCTCGGCGTGCGGATACTTCTTTTGCAAATAATACACGTGGAGAGCGCTCGCGAGCGCATCGCGGCGGAAGTCCGAAAGACCGAGGAGAGCGGAGAACGCGACACCGCGCATGCCCGCCATCAGGGCGCGTTCCTGCGAATCGAAGCGGTACGGGAACACGCGCTTGTGACCGAGCAGGTGGAGTTTTTCAAAGCGCACCTTGTCGTACGTTTCCTGGAATACGGTCACGTAGTCCACGCCGCATTCGTGCAGGTAGCGGTATTCGTCCACGTTGACCGGGTAGACTTCCACGCCGACCATGCGGAAATACTTGCGGGCCAGCTTGCAGGCCTCGCCGATGTATTCCACGCTGCTTTTGGCACGGCTTTCGCCGGTGAGGATCAGGATTTCTTCCATGCCGCTGTCGGCGATGACCTTCATCTCGTGCTCGATCTGCTCCATCGTGAGCTGCATGCGCTTGATATGGTTATAGCAGTTGAACCCGCAATACACACAGTAGTTCTCGCAGTAGTTCGCGATGTAGAGCGGCGTGAAGAAATAGACGTTGTTGCCGAAGTGCTTGCTCGTCTCGATTTTCGCCTTCGCGGCCATCTGTTCCAGGTACGGCGCGGCGGCCGGCGACAGCAGCGCCTTGAAATCTTCGAGCGTGCAGCGTTCATGTTCCAGCGCGCGCTTCACGTCCTTGCCGGTGTACTTGGAATAATCGTAGTTCTCGGACTGCGAGAGGACTTTTTCGGCGATGTCCGACTGGATGACTTCCATGCCGGGCAGGTAATCCATGATGTTGGTGCGGGCGCTCGGATCGTTTTCGATGCGGTGTTTCTTGGCGAGCGCACCTTCCGAAAGGTTTCCGGAATCGAACAGGTAGTTGTTGTCTTTTCTTTCAGCGGTCATAACGTTTTCCATCACGTCATCCTGACGACCGAAGGGAGGAAGGATCCAGGTATGAATTTATGGTCTGGATTCTTCGGCCAAAGGCCTCAGAATGACGACATTCCTCAATCCCTCAAGAATCCTGTCAGCGGGTCGGAGGCGGAAGCCCCGCGCGTGAGAACGCGCCCAAGGCCTGCGAGGTAGGCCTTGCGACCCGCCTCGATGGCAAGCTTGAAACTCTGCGCCATCAGCGGCAAGTCGCCCGC
>JAFZOV010000173.1 GCA_017550445.1 Fibrobacter sp. | reverse complement strand
GAGCATGGGGCAGATTGCTTACGCGTTACTCACCCGTTCGCCGCTATCCATTGCTGGACCGCTCGACTTGCATGTATAAGACACGCCACCAGCGTTCGTTCTGAGCCAGGATCAAACTCTTCATTAATTTTTAAAGTCTTGATCCCGTTAATCACGTTCGTATTATTGACTTTCCAAGAATTCTCTTGGACCCGTCACTAAGCACATCTCCGATTCCTTCAATCTTCCCGGCGGCCTCGCGGGCCTCCGTTCTCGTTCGTTCAGGCTTCTCAGCCGTCCCGTTCGAGGGTGAGGCCAATTATAGAACTTTCTGTGACGATTGTCAAGTGGTTTTGCGCATTTTTTTCATTTTTTTTCAATTTTTCAAAATTTTCTGTTTTATATCCACATAATATTCAATTTATTAACATTCTGTCAACATATTTACTTTGGCTACGGCCAGTTATAGCTATTGTTTTTTGCCCATTTATTCTTTTTTTCAAGTTCTTTTCTATAATTCTATATATGAGCTACGAATGTAGACACTTAAGGAATACCTTCTGCAATAAACGCAAGAAGGAATGCGATCCGGGAGCTCCCGGCTGCGTTCTCCGTGGACGCTTCGTATTTCCCTTTAGTGAATCTGCCAATGACTCCGGCAAAAACAAGCCAAAAGCAAACAAGGATTAATCCACCTTGTTCAAGATAGGCTACATTTTCGAGAAAGTCCTTTACAGGCTCCTGCTAACGTCTGGCTGGAAACGAGATGTGGTACAAACTAATTTAAGCTACGCACATCCTACCTCCTCTAAAATAATTTATATAAAAGAATATAGACAAATTATTTCAAATCTTTCTCACCACGTCAGCAATATTCTTTTTGACTTCGGTTCATTCAAAAAATTGCCACAGGATTTCAATAGCTATCCTTTCAAGCAAAACGGCATTACATACAAACTTGCAAACGATAGTGAACCCGTTTTGAACAAGATGAGCAAAGGCGGAATTTTCTTGACTGCCCATTACGGTAACTACGAAGCGATTGGCCCCTGGCTTTGCCGCTTGGGCATTCCGCTCAAGGCAAGCTATATACCGTTAAAACCCGCAGCGCTCAACCGTATTGTCGAAAACAGAATCCGTTCCGTTGACAAACGAAATTATTCCGTGAACGCGAAGAATCCCCGCGAGTTCTTGCGACTCCTCGATGATAAAAATCTGTTCTGCCTATTAATGGATCAGGATAGCCGAATCGAAAGTGCGGCCACCGGGACATTCCTCGGAAAACCGGTACACGTGAATCCACTGCCCGACTTTTTACTAAAACACCGTCCAGAAACTCCCGTATTCATTTGCTGGCTCCAGGAATCAAGAAAATCCGGAAAGTCAAAAGAGGAACGGATTCTGCACGCCACCGAAATCACTCCGGTAAACAATAGCGTGAACGAGGCATTCAACCGCTGGCTAGAAAACCGCATTGCAGAAAATCCTGCTCTTTGGTACGGTTGGACTCACCGCCGTTTCTATAGTTGCAACCCCAATATTTATCAAAAGTGATTTATCTCAACGCCATATTCCAAATTGGAATATTTTATTTGTTTTTTCCTGCCAAAAAAATATATATATGTGTAACTGGATAAAACAATGCAGATTCTCGAGAACGAAAACATATCTTACCTGAATGACGCGAAGGTGGTTCAACCTATCGCGAAACGTCAGCTCGTTCTCGTAAATATAAAAGGCAATGCACTAAAAAAATTCCGCACACTGCTTTCTGAACAGTATCCCATTGTAGACGTGGACTCCGAAGAAGACGCCCTGCAATTGGTAGACAAAAAACACGACAGCATTTCTGCGATACTCTTTAATGTAAAGCTGTGCAAAAAGAACGGTTTCTGGCTTCAGCAGAAACTGAACGAAGACAAAAGGTTCGTGGGAATTCCCAACATAGCCGTTTCTGCAGTCCCGAATTCCGAAGACTATAAGCTTTGCATAGCTGCCGGCGCGAACGAATATTTCGAACCGCCATTCCAAAAAGAATTGATTTTACTCCGAATCAACAACTGTATTAAAGGCAAGGACTCCGCCACTTTCTCGGAAGTCGAAAAAATCCTGAAGGAACTTCCCTCAAATATCTACCTGAAGGATGCCGAAGGCAAGTACGTATTCGCGACACACTACTGGCACCATCTGCATACCGAGAACGACCCTAACTGGACCATCCGCGGAAAGACGGATGTAGAAATCCGTGAAGACAAAGAAAACGCCTTGAAAGCCATGGAGTCCGACAAGGAACTGCTCCGTACCGGTAAAGGCACTAACTATGTGATCAAGGAAGAAGGTGAAGACGGTAGTGTCGAATATCTGGAACTGATCAAGCGTCCCGTCTTTGACGAAAACGGAAAAGTAAACGGCATTATCGCCCTGATCAATAACGTAACGGAAGTTCAGCTGATGAAGCTGCAACTGGAGAAACGTTCCAAGACAGATTCCCTGACCGGGCTTTTGAACAAGCAGGAAACAGAAAGCGAAATTACCAATATCATCGAAAACGCCACGGACGATACCAGCGGCGCACTCATGATGATCGATGTCGACAAGTTCAAGGAAATCAACGATTCATTTGGTCATGCCGCCGGAGACCGGGTACTGACCGCCATCGGAAATATCCTGCAGAGAAGCTTCAAGGGAATGGATATCAAGGGGCGTATCGGCGGCGACGAATTTATGGTCTACCTGCGCGATGTCCAAAAAAGCGAAACTGCTATCAAGCTTGCTTCAAAGATTTCGGACAAAGTAAAACGCCTTTTCCCCCATGAGCCTTTAGGAAGTTGTGTTTCGCTTTCAATAGGAATATCCATATTCCCCGAACACGGTAAAAAATTCGAAGACCTGTATCGGGCTGCGGACACGGCACTTTACCATGTAAAGGAGCATGGCAGGGATTCTTACAAGGTGTATTCACCTGACTTGAAGAATCTGCAGGACTAGCCTTGCGTTTCGGACGCATTCCCGGAAAATCTTCGTCTGTCCAGAATTTGGAATACCAGCAAAGGTAAATGAGCATTAGGATTGTAAAGCCTGCGATGCAGAACAGCTTGAACAACATGACAGTTGTTGCATAATCGGTAAGTGTGTACATTCTAACCCCGTCGTGGAAAACCACAACATACCCAAAACCACGCCAAATATATAATTGTGGCGTGGTCTATGTCAAACTGATTTGATTACAAAATTCTAGTAATAATTATACTAAATAGCTTACCGAATAAAACGGCTAGTTATTATTGGTACGCATGCCGGCAGCTTCGAAAGTTGCCTTGTTTTTCGGATCGGGAACGGCAACCGTCGTAATCCAGTTGTATTCGGCAATGCCGGCGAGACCGACGCGGGCACAGAGCTGGTCGCGGGCTACATTGTAGGCATTGAGAATCTGGATCTTTTCGGTATCGTTAGCTTTGTCGATACGTTCGGACCAACGAACTCCGAGTTCCACGAGGGCGGCACTTGCCTTCACGTAGAGCCTTGCCTTTTCAGCAGTGATTTCCGAAGAGCTGGGAGCAGTAAAGGCGTCCACCTGCACGATAGGCACAGTCTTAGGAGTGGATGCCTGCACCTGGTTCATTTCAGGTACGTTATTGTCGGCGCTATCGCAAGCGACAAACACCGGAGCTACGAAAAAAGAGGCGATCATCAACAACGCCACTTTTAGGATTCGTCTTGACATATCAGCCTCTTTTTCAAAATACTAGCGGCTTGTGGGCTCGAACCACAGACCTGCGGATTATGATTCCGACGCTCTACCAACTGAGCTAAGCCGCCAAATTTTTCCCAAATTTAGTCAATTAGTTTAAAAAATTCAAGGGGTCTATTCAAAATAAACTGTAGTTTCTACATTTTTTTCGCCCCATTCAATCAGTTGCCAACCCGGATCGGCACTTTTCAAATTAAAATAGGGCAAACTAGGATCAATCTGGAACTGGGTTGCCGGTGCAACGTGCACAACCTGGCGACCCATGTTCACTTCGAACTGGTGATGATAGTGACCGACATAAATGTGGGTCAAGTTCTTGATACCTGCAAGAACCTGCTGTACCTCGACCATGTTGTCAAGGTGGTAACGCAAGTCCATAAAGCGGTGACCACAGAAGCAAGGCGGATGATGCATGAACAGGATAACTTCTTCCTTGATCTTCGCAGCTTCGGTTTTGAGCCAGGCTAACTGTTCCGGTGAAACATTGCCACAGGCGCTGTCCAAGAAAAAGATGGTCCTGCCCTGGAGGTCATAGCGGTAAAAACATCTGTCACCATGAATCCTGGATTCAAGGTCAAAATATTTCCGCATGACTTTGAGGTCATCGTGGTTGCCTGGAATTATGCACACCGGACTCTTGTAGTCCTTGAGCAGGGAGACAACATATTCGTAGGCGCCAGGATCGGAATTTTCCGAAAGGTCGCCGGATAGCACCAAAAGATCCAGGTTCTGCATAGACTTGGATTCGAGAGCCTTACGGAAATTTGCGCAAACGTCGATTCCCTGTACGAGCTCGTCTCCGTTTCCGATATGGATATCGGATATCTGACCTATTTTTAGGATCTTTGATGACATTTTGTTTGTACAATATAACTATTATATTGGGGCTATGATTATAATTTTTTTCATTTTTTTATTAAATGTGACCCTTATCATAGCGTTTTCAACATAATTTGGTGTACCGCCTGTGAATTGGCATTGAAAACACACCTTCAACACTTATCAACATTGAAAAAAGTGAACAGATTGAAAGTTTTCAACATTTATTTTCTTCGATTTTAGTTTTATAACTTTTTGACTATCATCAAGTTAAGTTATCGTTTCCACAATTATATTCACTATTCACCCTATCAATTATCAATATCATTTATATAAATATTTGATGTTTAATAGTATGGTTGTGGATTTATTTTTTGTCCCTTTTTAAAAAAAACAAAGACCCTCTAATAAGAGGGTTCTTCGTTAAATATTTGGCTTTGATTAAAGGAGTGCGTTTGCTTCTTTCTTAGGAGCTGCAGACGGCTTTTCTGCAACGGCAGGTTTAGCGTTCATCTGGCAGTTGCCCTGGAATATGGCACCTTCCTGGATAATAAGACGCTTGGTTTTGATGTTGCCATCGTACTGGGAAGTGCTTTCGAGGACCAGCTTGTCGGAGCAGTCGATGTTACCCTTGACAGAGCCTGCAATGACAGCAGTAGTGGTCTTGATTTCACCTTCGACAAGTCCCTGACGTTCGACGATGAGTTCGCCTTCGATAGTGATGCTGCCGTTGATGTTGCCAGCGACTCGAACGTCACTGTTGCCGCTGATGTCGCCCTTGATGGTCACGCTGTGGCCAATCTGGGTAATTTCCTGTTCCTTTGTAGCCATGATTTACCTCTGGTTGTTATGCGCTTGATGACGCTGTTAATAATTTATAAAATCTTCGGGGTCCATTTCCCTGCCATCTTTGGTAATTGAGTAATGTAAGTGCGGTGCACTGCTGTTTCCCGTATTGCCGACGGTTCCTATGATTTCACCCTTGCCGATAGAACGTCCCTTGCGAGTACGGATATCCCTGAGGTGAGAATAGCTTGTGACGTAGCCGTTCTGGTGGTTGATGATGACCGTGTTTCCCAGTTCGTCTTTTTGCCCGGCAAATTCCACAATGCCGCTACCCGATGCAAAAACTGGGTCGCCGGACTGGGCCGAGAAGTCGGTCCCCAGGTGGTCGTTCATTTCGCTGAATTTCTTGCTTACGATTCCGACAACGGGAATTACGTTGGGAATATGTTCCAGCCTGCTCTTTTCTTCCATGGACTTCCACCCGTGGATGCCCTCGTAGTCGACATCGATTTTTTCGGAAGGCGTGTGAGCAAAACGGTTCTTGTCTATAAGACTGTTGATCTTGTTAGAATCGTTTTCGATAAAGGTGCCAAGGATATTCTGGATACGTTCCTCCAGAACCCAGAGCGAGTCGATTCTCGAAAAGAGCTCTTCGTAGTTGGCATTCTGCTTGGCGAGCTGGGCGTTAGCGGTGCGCATCTTTTCGTATTGCACGACGATTTTTCCGATTCGGCCTGCATTGTAGATGAGCACGCCAGATGCAATTATCAACAGGACAAGGAAAATTTTCAAGAAGAGAGACCACTTTGTGGAAATGCGGTACTTCTTGATTTCCTTGGAATCTTCCGGGATAATCTGTATGGTATAATACTTGCCTTTCATTTTCGCCTAGCGATTTTCCATGAGTTCCTGGATTCGGTTCAGATCGTCCATGGAATAATAGTTAATAACGATGGTACCCTTGGATTCGCCGGAAGCGCTGGGGTTCAGTTGGACCTTCGTTCCGAAGAATGTTTCGAGACGCATCTCGAACTGTTTCATGTCGGCGCTGAGTTCCACCTTCGGCTTGGGCGGGTTTGCGGGAATGTCGTCTGTTGATTGCGTCGGGAGATCCTTCGACTCCGCTTCCGCTTCGCTCAGGATGACACTAGAGTCATCTCTCGTCTGATTAATATTTTCGCCGCGGGCAATGGCTTCGATCTGACGAACGTTCAAACCTTCGTCGATGACTCGCTTGGCAAGTTCTTCGGCGTTTTCAATCTTGTCGCTGCAGAGGGCGCGGGCGGCACCGCCAGAGATTTTGCCTTCTTCTATCCATAAGAGCACCTGTGCCGGCAACTTGAGCAGACGGAGTGCATTGGTAATGGCGGAGCGGGACTTACTCACAATCTTGGACAAATCTTCGTGAGTATAGCCGTGATTATCGATCAACTGTTGATAAGATTTTGCAACTTCGACCGGGTTCAGGTCGACACGCTGGATGTTTTCGATGAGGGCCCATTCGGCCATGGCCTTGTCGTCGAGGTTTTCGTAAACTTGGGCCTTGATAGTCGGAAGTCCGGCAAGCTTGCTTGCGCGGGTACGGCGTTCACCGCTGATCAACTGGTAACGGTCGCCTACCTTACGGACGGCGATGGGTTGAATCAAGCCGTGCTGTTCGATGGATTCGGCGAGTTCTACCAGCTCGTCATCGCTGAATACCTTACGGGGTTGGAACGGGTTCGGGTCAATCAGGTCGACGTTGATTTCTATGACTTTTTGGGAGTTATCAACAGTGGACGAAACTTCGGCCCCGCTCTGCGAGCTATTTTCGCCGGATTGTGGATTGGACTGTTGAATTTCTGCCGCGGCCGGTGCGGAGTGGTCCTTGAGGATATCGGAAAGGCTGCGACCCAGTGCGAAAGACTTTTTACCCATTTGTTACTTTCCCTTATTCAAGATTTCTTCGGCGAGTTTCATATAGGACTGTGCACCGCTGCTCTGTACATCGTAAAGAATGGCGGGCTTGCCGTGAGAAGGAGCTTCGGAGAGTTTCACGTTTCTCGGAATCATTGCCTGGAAAACGGTGTCGCTCAGGTTTTCGCGGACTTCTTCGGCGACCTGCTTGCAGAGGCTTAGGCGGGAATCGTACATGGTAAGAAGTGCGCCCTCGATCTTCAGGTTCGGGTTCAGATTTTTCTGGACTTCGCGGATTGTCTTGAAAAGTTCGGTCATACCCTGCAGGGCGTAGTATTCGCACTGCACCGGAATGAGTACGCTGGTGGCTGCGGTCAGCACGTTCAGTGTCAAAAGGTTCAGGCTCGGAGGAGCGTCGATGATGATGAATTCGAAGGTCTGCTTCAAAACGTTCATTACGCGTTCGAGGCGGCGTTCGCGGCTCATGGCATTCACCAGTTCGATTTCCATGACGGCGAGGTCCGGTCCGGAGGTGATGACCTTGAGGTAGTCGAGGCTTGTATCGAGGATTGCTTCCTTGATATTGTCGTAGGTAATATTGTCCGGATTGTCGGCCATGTTAAGGATTTCGTGGATATCCACATCCTGCATTTCGTTGTAGCCGAGACCCTGCGATGCGTTACCCTGGGGGTCCATGTCGATAAGGAGGGTCTTCTTTTCCAATGCGGCAAAACTTGCAGCCAGGTTCACGGCCGTCGTGGTCTTACCCACGCCACCTTTCTGGTTACAGACAGCGATCACTTTACTCATTCATTACCTCGAGTGACTAAGGCGTATGTTTGTTCTTCCTGGGGCAGTGCATATTTGTATATGTGTACTGCAGGATCGTTTTCCAGGTGAACGATGTTGTTATAGCTCTTGAGCGTGAGGAACTTTCCTCCGCCTACGAGTCCCGGCTGGGCACGTTCCCAGTCGTTTTCGAAAGTCGAAAGTGCACGGCAACTCACAAAGTCCAGATAGGCAAGTCCGGAAGTTTCGAAGCGCTTGCCCACGACAGTGAGGTTATCCAGGTGCAATTTTTCTTTGGCGTACTTCATGAACTGTACGCGCATGTTGCGGGGTTCGACCGCATAAAATTCTACTTCGGGCATCACGATGGCCAGCGGAAAAATCGGGCAACCTGCACCGGCTCCCATGTCGGCCCATTTTTTAGACGAGAGAACGCTCGCAGGCTCGCTACAGACTAGAGACGAAAGATATTTGGAATTTTCTTCGTTATTCTCTCGTCTCTCGTCTCTCGTCTCTCGTCTAATATATATATAGGGAACGAGGGAATCTGCGATATGCCTGCTTAAAAACTTTTCGGAATCCTTGGCAGAAATCAAATTGCCGAACTGCTTGGTCTCTACCACCAGGTCTGCAAAGTCATAAAGCTTACCGAGTACATCTTCGGATAGCTGCACACCATGTTCTGTCAAGAACTGGTTCAAGAGATTCTGCTGGTTTTTATTTTCTCTATAACTCAATGAAAACCTAAAAGATTGTTCCACGTGGAACGTTAGCGAGGCGAATGCAGCGAAAATAAACTTGTTTATTTTCATTGCTGAGCCGAAGCAAGTTGGCTCCGAAGGAGCAAACATTGATTGCGTAGCAATCTAACGTTCCGAACATAATTTAGTATTATGAAATGTGAATACAACAAAAAAGGGCTTTCGCCCTTTCACTTTTTAAAAATATCCGTGGATAAGTTTTTGATAAATGTTGAAATGCTGTGAACTTAGTTCTATTTATCTGGTAAAGAATTATCATAAAATTCTTTGCTAATGACTTTGTTTTCTTTAAAGTCAATTGCAACGGCCTTCTGAATGCTTGCTTTGCTTGGGTCATCAACAGTTGAATATCTGAACCAAGAATATCGACGAACTCCATTTTCTTTATCAAGCCAAGCGAAAGGTTTACCCAACAAATCTAAAACAATGTTTAAGGAATCTCCTTCCTGAATTTTATCAAATGATTCTTTGTTGACGAGACAATTATCCTTTTTGCTTTTACCGCATTCAGTACTTGCTTCGCAGGATAAAAATAGAAAGAAACTAAAAAAAATAATTAATAGCATGTTGGGCATATGAAATCTCCATAATCAGCATTTATAATGATGTTCCACGTGGAACACTTATGATATATTTTTTGTTGGCGGGGCGGCCGAGGAGGTCAAAATGTTTGGCCTTTTCGGGAATAAATGCCGGCTTGTTTTTGCGGAGGATCGAGGTGGTGGAATTGGGATCGACTTTGGCAAAGAAAGCCTTTGTATCGAAATTGCTGTAAGATACGGTGAATCCTGTTTCTGTAGTTTCTATGAGTTCTTGATGTGCTTTATCAAATGTTTTAGTATAGGTATCACCTTGTTTTTTCAGTGTATAGTCAATTGCATTGCAGGTGTTTTCGTTTTCAGGGCTGGGGGTTCTTAAAGTGTTTTCATATATGCGTGGGCTTTCATCTGGATTTTCATATGGGGTTCCATCTATATTCATTTTTTCATCATATAGGGTATCGTTGTGCAGGTACATGCAAAAGATATCTTCTAATGAATCCGGTTTGTCCGAGTTTAGACCATATTGGTATATGCAGGTAGAATCTTTTTCTAAATAATAAATGGTTACCTGGGAAATGTTACTTTCGAGAAGAGAGGTGGTTAGCTTAATTGTGGAATCAGTTGTTTCTTTCATCACACTATTTTTTTGTGTGTCACATTTTCCTTTACTATAACATTCGACGACACTATCTAAACTATTATCGGTATAGTAATATTTAGAGGATGAATAATAGATTTTGTCATCTACAAAGCTAGGGGCGTATGTGCTATCTACACGATAATTGTTGTTCAGTCTATATTCAATGTAGTCGTTGCGTAAATAATCGAGGCAGTTTACAGCATGCACATTCAGTGCGATAAAGGATAGAATGAGGATCAGTTTTTTCATATGAGGAAATATAGTAAAAGGTTTTATGTTTGCTTGGTTGTGTTCCACGTGGAACACAACCGAGGTCAGAAAGCGAAAAAATGCTTGCATTTTTTCATTTGCTGACCGATGGGTGTAGGACTATGACAAGGTCATAGTCCCAACATAGCGAGGTGAGTGTCACTTACCCTTCTTATAATATATAGTGGTGTATTCATTGCCGCCGTAGCAGGGGCCGGGGGCTTTGAAGTACTTTTTGTGGTCGAACTTGATTGATTTCTGGATGAGGGTGTTTCCCTTCATTTCGTATTCGTAGGTGTCGATAATGAATCCTTTGTCGCTTTTTCGAATGCACTTGCCTTCGTTGCCCGGATCACGGTAAATAGTCCAGTGCCTGGGAATCCAGTTGTCGGCTTCGTGGATGGTATCGTTCTTGATGTAGAATATCTGGTGCTGTTCCTTGTTCAGATCGATATAGACGGAATCCTTTGCGCGGTAGACGGTGAAGTGCCATTTGTCCTTCGAGGATTTCCAGTCGTATTTCGTGACCTTGCCGACCTCGGTGGAGTCGATTTTCCAGTCGGGAATGTAGATGGATTTTTTTTCGACATTGCGGGCAAGGCAAGATTGGTACAGGTTCATACTGTCGAGGTGATTGCCTGTCCAGTGATATTTGATGGTATAGACCATCCCGTTTTGTTCCTGATAGAGACTATCCGGCAACATTTCGCCTGGCATAACGAGTGCGTGGTTTTCAAAGTTTGTCGCGAAATAATCGAACAGGGGTTGGATGCAATCAACCGAATGGGCATTCAAAAACGCCGCTGCTAATACAATAAATGTTCTCCTCATGCTATTTAATATAGATTATTTTAGTAGAAAAGGAGATGCCCGCTTCCCCGTTCCGAGGACCATATCCACTAAGCAGTATAGCTGCAAGTGGCTATTGGCAAGGCGGGCATGACAATCTGAAAAAGTTGTATGTTTGGCCTTTGGCTATGCCAAAGGCCGACATGCTCATACTCGGTCATAAAATATGCAAGCATATTTTGCGACGCTCGTAATCGCTATGTTGGGACACTTTGTGTCCGACATCCTGGGGCTCAGCAATGTCCATACAAGTATGGATGCTGCATTCGCCCTGCGGATGTTTCACGTGGAACACACTATACTGTAATCTCTACCCTATTGCCTTCGGGGTCGAGGACGACACTTTCGTAATACCCGTCGCCGGTGGTTCGTGGTTGCCCCACTACCTGGATTCCGTCTGCAGACATTTGTTGGGTGAGGCGGTCCACCTCTTCTTTTGAACCCACGGAAAAAGAAAGATGGGTAAAACCGAGATGTTCTGAATGTTCCACGTGAAACGTTGGCGAAGTTACAGGCCAAACATTAGTCCCAACATCGATATCCGGGCGGTGCATTATTTCCAAACGGGCACCGTCGTCGAAGGTGACGAATCGGCTGGTGAACTGTTTTGCCGGATTATGATAAATCGGGTGAACTACCCCATCGAAATACTTCCGGTAGAATTCACATACTTTGTCGATGTCTTTTACCCAGATGGCGACGTGTTCGATTTTCATTCTTTTAAGACCTTACGGCTTGCCACGAAAGCAGAGGGAATTCGCGCTAGGCCCTTTTGAAAGGATTGCTTCTGTGGCGCAAATTCCTGTCCATATCAGGGAACTCTTGATGTCGAAACCGCTATGACTTCTTCCATTGTATTGTTCCGTTGTCGGTTCATCCTCTTTTTGGGAATCTTCTATCGGAGCCGATACATCACCGTAGTTAACCCTGAAAACAAGGGCGCTGTCGATTTTAGGAATGCTTTCCGATTTTTTAGGATATAGGAGCTGGGCGTTTGATAGTTCCGCCAGCGCTACAATGGTAATTAAGGCTATTTGATATTTCATGAATTTACCCCCGTTGTTTTAATATACAAAAAAAATGTGGCAATAGTTTACTTAATGTAGCGTGTCATTATGTATATTTCTTCTGGAGATTATTATGATTGAGATTGAAATTATCCAGGGTGATATTACCAAATTGAAAGTCGATGCCATTGTGAATGCGGCGAATTGTTCACTTCTGGGTGGCGGCGGAGTCGACGGGGCAATTCACCGTGCGGCAGGTCCTGAACTTTTGAGAGCGTGCATTCCCTTGAACGGTTGCGAGACCGGTCGGGCAAAAATTACTCCCGGTTTTAGATTGCCGGCTAAGTTTGTCATCCATACTCCGGGTCCGGTTTACCGAGATGGTCAACATGGAGAACCGGCACTTCTGGAATCCTGCTATAGAAGTTGTCTCGACCTGGCTGAAGAAAGCGATTGCGAGACGGTCGCCTTCCCCGCTATTTCTACCGGTGTTTATGGTTACCCTTGGGAAGAGGCTACCGAGATTGCCTTGAATACGGTTTGCGGATATTCTAGTCAAAAGGTGAAGAAGGTTGTTTTCTGTTGCTTCTCTGCCCAGATGGAAGAAATATATAGGCGGTTTGTTACAGCCTTACATTAACTCTTTTTACTATATTATAAATAGGAAAATCAGCAAGGAATATTAATTCATAGGAGAACCATAATGGAAGAAGTCAAAGATTTTCTAAAGGAATGTGGTGCTTACTTCTTGGCCACGGTGGAAGGTGATCAGCCCCGTGTTCGCCCCTTCGGCACTATCGAAATTTTTGAAGGCAAGCTCTACATTCAGACATCCAAGACCAAGGACTGTTCCAAGCAGATCCAGCAAAATGGCAAGGTGGAAATTTGTGGCATGAATAGCGAAGGTACCAAGTGGCTTCGCGTTGCCGGAACACTTGTTCGCGATGACCGTCGTGAACCCAAGGTTCACATGCTCGACCACTATCCTGAACTCAGGTCCATGTATTCTGTCGAAGATCCCAACACCGAGGTGCTCTACTTTAAGGATGCCACTGCCACGTTCTATGCCTTCGGCGCTGCTCCGCGAGTCGTTAAATTCTAGTTCAATTTTTCTATTTTTTATCGAAAGGATCCCGGCTTTTGAAGTCGGGATTTTCTTTTTTCACCGCAAAAGAAAGCCAATTGTGGATAAATTTTGTAAACATTCTATTAACAACAGACGTTAGGATTGATTCAACAATTCTCAATATGGTGAATAAATTTGGGATATTTTTTATTAATGTATCAACAGAGTATTTTTACTCCGTCTAAATTTTTAAAAAATCGAAAGTTTCACGTGAAACAAATTTGTGTATTTGTGGATAATGTGTTTGAATTGAAAATTGGCACCATTTATATATAAACATATTATTAACCAAGTATCTACGCACTTGTTGATAGACAAGAACGATTGACGGATGAAAATAAAGACTCATCAACAGCCCAAAAAGGGTGTTTATGTATACGCATGAGTCCATTTATAGGCGATTTATCTAGGCACGGAACATCCAAACAAGTCTATATTAGTGGCGAGGTTTTATAATGAAATTTGCTATTCTCGGTTGTGGGCATATTGCTACGAAGATGGCTGCGGCAGTCAAGACGATTGAAAGTCGCGGTATGGGTGTAGAGGCGTATGCGGTTGCGTCCCGTTCCATGGACAAGGCAAAAAAATTTGCCGACGATTATGGTTTTGAACGGGCCTATAGCAGTTACCAGGATTTGGTACAGGATCCGCAGGTGGACCTGATTTATGTGGCTACCCCCCACTCCGAGCATTACAGCAACATTTTGCTTTGCCTGGAACATGGCAAAAATCTGCTCGTGGAAAAGGCTTTTACGGCGAATGCGCTAATGGCATCCGAGGTGATTGCCCTTGCCGAGGAGAAGGGCGTATTCCTATGCGAGGCCATGTGGACCCGTTTTTTGCCAGCCGTGCAGATGGTCAAGGACTGGATTGCTGGAGGCAAGATTGGTACGATCAAGGGAGTCGAGGCGGATTTTTCGATGCCCCTTACGCATATCGAAAGGATGAGGGAACCTGCCCTTGCCGGTGGAGCTTTACTTGACCTTGGTATTTATAGTTTGACTTTTGCGGATATTTTCTTGAATGGCGATGGTGACAATCATATTGTAAAGACCGAGACCAACTGCGTCAAGTTCCACACGGGTGTCGATGCGACGGACTGGATTGACCTGGTTTATGCAAATGGCCAGGTGGCGCACCTGAAAACTTCCATGGTGGCACCGCTCAAAAACGAGGGTGTGATTTACGGTACTGACGGATTTATCCGGGTGCAGAACCTGAATGACATGGTCGAAATTCAACTGTATGATGTTGCCGGGCAGCTGGTAGAATCGCTAGCTCCCCCGCGCATCGAAAACTGTTACGAGTACGAGGTGCTTGCCTGCAAGGCCGCCCTAGAAATGGGCCTTAAGGAATGTGCCGAAATGCCGCATGCGAAAACTATGCAGATTATGACTCAGATGGACTCGCTCCGTGCAAGCTGGGGTGTATCCTATCCGTTTGAGCTCTCCCCCGCTTATTCGCAGGTGAAACCCTGCAGTTCCAGCCCAGCACGCATCTCGCCGTAAGTCGAGGTGCGTTTCATGTCCATGGCCTTCATGAATCGGCAGTTGTTGTCGATGTGCATGCGGAAGCCCGTCATGGTCGGAGTCACTTCGCCCTTGCCGCTGGCGCGTACGTGTTCGATCATCTCTTCGCGCCTGTCGCTCATTTCTGGTGGCACGAACACGTCGGTCACGATGTCGACATTTTCGATTTCGGTGGCGCCGAATACGAACGAGATGGTTACGAGATTCTTGAGGCCATTAAATTGGCCGTTCGTTTTGCACACAAGATTCTTCGGAGAATTCTTTGCTTTCTTGGCGGGCTTGGCGGCGTTCTTTTTGGGCGTGTACTGCAAGGCCGCGAGCAATTCTTCTTCTTTGACGGCGCCGACTAATTTATTCACAATCTTGCCGTCTTTGATGAGGAAGAATGTGGGGAAGGCCTGGATTGGGAGCGATGCCTTGATTTTTTCGATGCCCGGTTCGTCGATACCGACCGAGGCAATCTTGATGTCGCTATAGTTTTTCGCGATGCTGATGAGTGTTGGAATCATGATAAGGCACGGTGGGCAGCTGGTCGAAGAAATTTCCAGGATGACCGGCTTCTTGGATTGCAGGATTTCGCTTTCGAAGTTGCTGTCGTTGACCTTGACGATTTTAATGTCTTCGTTGTAGGCCTGAGCGTTTTTTGCGTTGGCGTGAGTCATGGCGCCTGCCATAAAAATCATGGCGCAGGCGAAAGCTACAATTTTATTCAGTTTCATGTGAAATAATATAGGAAAAAACTATTACTCTTTTATAAAGCATAATGTATATTAGATTTTGCAAAGTGGTTTGTTGGTTTTTGCTGGGAGTGATTTTTGGAAGTCGAATTTGGAATTTTGGAGCGTAAGGAACTGAAAGAGGCCGTGGCGTTTTCTTTGAGGGCCTATGAGGACTATGCGTATTTTGCGAACTTTTTTCCTGATGTAAAGGAAAGGTTGAGAGTGCTTTGGGCAGTGATGTACAGGGCATGGCTTACGCTTTTCAAGAAGGCGCGTTTCTTGGTTGCCAAGGTAGACGGCAAGATGATGGGCTTGGCGGTACTCGAACCCCCGAATTTCAAGAGACCGTCGGTCTTTCAATTTTTGATTCACGGTTGGCTGCAGGTATATTGGGGCGTGAATGTCAGGCGAATGAACGATTGGATTGCTATGGATGATGCGGCTGGCAAGCCGTGTCACGATTACCAGAAAAGCAGTCCTGACATTTGGTATATGAGTTCGCTGACGGTGGATCCGGCGTTTCAAGGGAAGGGCGTTGGGACTAAACTCATCGCCTTTACGGAATATTACGTGCGCGAGCGGAGCGCTGATCAGCTGATATTGTTCACGAACTCCGAGAAAAATCTGGCGTTCTACAAGAACCGCGGTTTTGAGGTGTTTCACGAGTGCGAAATTGCCCATGACGGTAAAATCATGGGCAGTTGGAGCGTAAGGAAAAAGGTGTGAATTATTTGAGAATCACCTTGTAAGCTTCTACCAGTTTTTCTAGTGAAACAGCGCAGTTGGCAGGCGAGGTAGAAGGGAGCTTGATGGCGTCGATGCCGACTTCTTTGGCGCAGAGTTTTTGGTACAAGTTGTAGGCGGTGGCGCCGGTGCAGAAGATGCGCGTGACTTTGGATTTTTTGACGAGTGCGCTTATGTTGTTTGTAACCGGGTCTTCGATGCTTGTGTCGCTGGCGCCTACGATGGTGCAGCTGTCCAGAACATCCCAGAGGGCAATGTGATGCTTTTTGAGCATGGCCTTCTTTTGCGGGATTGTTTCGGGGATATTTTCGCCGAGGACTGCGGCCATGACTTTCCAGAAGCGGTTTTGCGGATGCCCGTAGTAGAATGCCATTTCGCGCGACTTGGGCGAGGGTATGGAGCCGAGCAACAGCACGCGGGATTCGCGGTCGTATAGGGCCGGGAATTCGTGGGTGACGCGGGTGCGCGTAGCTTTGCTTGCGGACTTTATCATTTTTGACATGTCATGCCCGTGCAGGCGGGCGTTTGTAAAGATACTATATTTTTCGCATGAAAATCAAGATTCTGTTCGTGTGCCACGGGAACATTTGCCGAAGCCCGATGGCTGAATTCGTGATGAAAAAGTTGGTGCATGACTTGCCGAAGGATTCGGCGTATTCAGCGATAAATTTTGAAATTGCAAGTGCCGCGACGAGTACCGAAGAAATCGGGAACCCGGTTTACCCGCCGGCACGTCGCATGCTTGCGATGCATGGCATTGACTGCAGCGGCAAAACGGCCCGCCAGATGACGGCCCGCGATTACGAATATTACGACTACATCGTGCTCATGGACCGCAACAATTTGCGCAACTTGCGCTGGATTTTGCCTGCCGATGTGTACGCGCGTGAAACAGATTTGGCACGGAATTTGCAACCTATGGATGCTGGGGGCGATGCGGGGCGCCACAAGGTTTCGCTGTTGATGGATTGGGTCGGCAAGAGCCGCGATGTGGCGGACCCCTGGTACACGGGCGATTTTGTTGCAACTTGGGACGATGTAAACGAGGGCTGCAATGCAATGCTTGCCCAAATTGGGCATATGTTTCAGGCTTAAACGATTTTGACTTGGCACGCAATTTGCTAAATTATCCCCGTAATTTTTAATCAGAGACCGCAGGCAGGACCTTCGGCCGTAAAAAGGAAAAACATGAGTATAGTCGATACCGTTCTTCATAAGATCTTTGGTACCCCGCACGAACGTAAGGTTAAGGCGCTGCGCCCGGTAATTGCGCAGATTCACAAGGCCCGCGAAGCCCTGGAAGCTTTGGATGATGCCGCTTTGGCTGCAAAGAGTGCGGAATTCCGCGAAAAGCTCAAGAATGGCGCAACTCTCGACGATATCAAGGTCGAAGCATTTGCCGTTTGCCAAGAAGCCTGCGACCGCCGCCTGGGTATCTTCAATATCTTCAAGCCGGAATTCAACTTTGACTTTAGCCGCCTGGGCCCTGAACTCCAGGAATCGGTGAACGCCGCGAAGGCCGAACTTGCTGCTGGCAAGAACGAATGGGAAGTTTATCTACCTGCTTCTGTGTATGCCAAGGTGCGCGAACTTTATCCCGAATCGGTGAAGCCGTTCCGTATGATGCCTTTCGACGTGCAGATGATCGGTGGTTTGGTGCTCCATGAAGGTGCTATCGCTGAAATGGCGACGGGTGAAGGTAAGACGCTTGCTGCTGCTCTCCCGGTTTACTTGAACGGTCTTAGCGGCCACGGTGTGCATGTGGTGACGGTGAACGACTACCTTGCCGGCCGTGACGCCAAGCAGATGGGTATGGTCTATAAGTTCCTGGGCTTGACTGTTGGCCTGATTGTGAACGGCCTCAACCCCGAAGAACGTCGCGTGAGCTACAACTCCGACGTGACTTACGGTACCAACAACGAATTCGGCTTTGACTACTTGCGCGACAACATGGCTGTGGAACCCAACCAGCTGGTGCAGCGCGAACTCAACTTCTGTATCGTTGACGAAGTCGACTCCATCTTGATTGATGAAGCCCGTACGCCGCTCATTATCAGTGGCCCGGCCGAAGACGCTACTGAAAAGTACGCCAAGGCAAACGAAATCGCCAAGCAGCTCATCAAGAACAAGGATTTCTCGGTCGACGAAAAGGACAAGAACATTCAGCTGACCGAAAAGGGCGTGAACCACATTCAGGAGCTCATGCACATTACGAACCTGTACGGCGAACATGCCGACTGGGTGCATTTCTTGGATAACGCTCTGAAGGCTTGGTACCTTTACGAAAAGGACGTGGACTACATTGTTCGCGATACCGAAATTATCATCGTTGACGAAAACACGGGCCGCCTTATGGAAGGCCGCCGTTATAGCAACGGTATGCACCAGGCTATCGAAGCCAAGGAAAACGTGCAGATCCGTCGCGAAAACCAGACGCTTGCAACGATTACATTCCAGAACTACTTCCGCATGTACAAGAAGCTTTCGGGTATGACGGGTACCGCCGAAACCGAAGCTACGGAATTCATCAAGATTTACAACATGAACACTTGGGTGATTCCCACCAACAAGCCCTGCGTACGTAAGGACCTGCAGGACATGGTGTACAAGTCTGAAGATGCCAAGTGGCGCGCCATTGTGGCCGAAATCAAGGAACGTCATGAAAAGGGCCAGCCGCTGTTGGTGGGTACGGCATCCATTGAAAAGTCCGAACACTTGCACGGCCTCTTGGAAAAGGAAGGCATTCCGCACGAAGTTTTGAACGCCAAGAACCATGGCCGCGAAGCCGAAATTATTCAGTATGCCGGTCACAAGGACAAGGTGACGATTGCAACTAACATGGCTGGTCGTGGTACTGATATTGCGCTTGGTCCGGGAGTTACCGAGCTTGGCGGTTTGCATGTGCTTGGTACCGAACGTCATGAATCTCGCCGTATCGATAACCAGCTGCGCGGTCGTTCCGGTCGTCAGGGTGACCCGGGTTCTAGCCAGTACTTCCTTAGCCTCGACGATAACCTGATGCGTATCTTCGGTGGCGACAGCGTGAAGAACTTGATGACCCGCTTTGGCGTGGGCGAAGACGAAGTGATTACCCACCCGATCGTAAGCCGCTCGATTCGTGGTGCCCAGCGCCGCGTGGAAGGCCAGAGCTTCGATATTCGTAAGCACTTGCTCGACTACGATAACGTGATGAATGAACAGCGTAAGGTGATTTACGGCCTGCGCCGCCGCATTCTGAATGGTGAAGATATTCGTGAAGAAATCATGAACCGTATCGAAGATGCCTGCGACATTAAGGTGTCTAGCTACATTCCGGCTAAGACTTATGCCGAAGCCTGGAACTTGGAAGGCCTGCATATTGACTTGCAGCGTAGCCTCGGTATGGAATACAGCTTGACGCTTGAAGATGCCATGAGCAAGACGCCGGAACAGGTGCTCGATGAAATTATCGACATGTGCAAGGCCCGCTACGAAAAGCTCACGAAGATTATTCCGGAAGCCGACTTCCGCAATATTGAACGCCGCTTCTTGTTGATGACGATTGACCAGGTGTGGAAGGAACACTTGTACGCCATGGACCAGCTGAAGGATTCTATCCGATTCCACGGATACGCCCAGAAGGATCCGCTGATGGTGTACAAGAACGAAGGCTACAAGCTGTTCGAAGGCTGCATGGAAAAGATTGCAACCCTTACGGCGCTCCGCATCTTGAACATCCGCATTACGCTGCCGAACGGCGTGACTGTTTCTCCGGACCAGTTGCAGCTCAAGAGCAAGGAACAGGTTGATGCAGAACGCAAGGCTGCCGAAGCCGCTGCCGCTGAAAAGGCTGGCAACGCCGCTGAAGCTCCGGCTGAAAATGCCGCTGACGTCATTGCGAGCGAAGCGAAGCAATCCACCGAAGAACAGTTGAGCGCCGAGGGTGCAAAGCCCGCAGGTCTCGCAGGCACTGCCGCTACTTCTGAAACGAATGCGATTTCTGAAGAACAGCAGGGAGCCCAGCCGATGCCGCAATCCGCACTTCCGGGTACTCGTCAGGTGAACCCTGCATTGGTCGCCGCTGCCCGCCGCCGCGCCCAGCAGCAGGCTCCGAAGCTCGGTCGCAATGATCCGTGCTGGTGCGGTTCTGGCCTCAAGTACAAGAAGTGCCACGGCAAGGACTTGGAATAATACGTTACTCGACATTTGAAATGAAAGGCCGCAGTGATGAGCTGCGGTTTTTTATATTTATCCACTGTAGGAGATTCTTATGAAGAAAAGTTTTATATGCGTCGTGATGGCGGCTTTTATGGCTGCATTTTACTTTGTGGCTTGCGGTGACGATGATTCCAGTTCCGCAACTACGGAAGAAATCAGTTCTTCTTCTGAAGACTCTGAAGAGCCTTCGGATGAAGGTGAGGCGAAATCCAGTTCTTCTGTGAAGAAGGATAAATCAAGTTCTTCGGAGAAGGCTTCTGATGCGAAGTCCAGCGCAAAGGAAAGCAAGTCCTCGTCTAGCGAAAAGTCTAAGTCGAGTTCTTCTAAAAAGGCAAGCTCTAGCAGCAGCGGCAAGTCTAGTTCTTCGGCAAAGTCTTCTTCTAGCGAAAAAGTTCTTTCAAGCACATCTAAAGATGAATGCGAAGAAGATGCGCCTGACGTCTGCACGAACGACGGCAAGGGCATCGGCATTATAAAGAAGTGCATCAACGGGAAGTTTGCCGAAATCAGTTGCAATACAGTTTCTTGCAACGAAGAAGGCAATGGCTGCGGCGAATGCGTGAACAACGTGAGCACCTGTGCCGACGACAAGTCGACCTATATCGGGACTGTTACGAAGTGCGAAAACGGTAAGAAGGTTGAACACGCTTGCAGTAATGCTTCTTGCGACGGCGACGAATGCGGTTCATGCGTAAACTATGAAAAGACTTGCACTACCGGCACGGACGGACAGGGGCGTATTACCCAGTGCGTAAACGGAAGGCCCGGTGGTACCATAGCGAACGGCACCTGCGAAAATAATTATTCCTGCAAGCTTGTACAATCGAAGGCCGATGGCCCTTGGAATAAGTATGTATGTGGCGACTGTGTTGATGGCGAATTGAAGTGTGAAAACGACGCCAACGACTATGGTACATTGTACCGCTGCTACAGGGGTGAATGGTATGAAGTCAAAGAAGGCGACTCTAGACACAAAGATGGTTTCATCGATGCCTGGGAACCGTCTGCTGACGGAATTTACCAGAATACCAAAACAATTGATGATCCGGCAGGAAAGGAGTACGATATGAATAGGGCCGTCATCTCCGTGACAGGGTATAATCCGAATACTAGCAGGGAAGAACAATTTAGAACAACTGTAGCCGCTACTGATGCTGATTACAATCGTCGCGTATCGTGTACTGCGGACAAGAAGCATCTTGGCGTGTGCCATAACTCGATCCAGTATTGCATTAATAAAACCCGTGGTAAGAACGGATTCCTGATTGTTTGCCAGAATGGTGAACTTATGGATTTTGACGGTAATGGCGACAACATCGCCTGTCTATGCCAGGCATACGGCGGCAACAATGGGGGGTGTTCGTCAGTTCATAAGTGCTATGCCGATAATCATTACTCGACTGGAAAAGAGATGTGCAACGCACCGTATTAACAAGGTATCTACTTAGGTAAGCACCATTGCAAAATGAAGGCCACAAGCAAATTCGCTTGTGGCTTTTTTTAGAAGTGTTTGGCGCGTTAGTTTTCGCTTGCGAGGTGGTCCAGGTAAATTTTCTGGGCGCTTGCGTCGTACATCACCACGTCGTAGAGTTCGCCGTCCTTGCCGGTGCGGGATTCTACGAAGAGTCCGCTCATGGCGCCCTTTTCGGTGGGCAGGAATGCGCTGCGGCCTTCGGGCGATGTCTTGAATTCAAGGTAGCCCTGTTCCACGTACCAGTCGCGAATGACCTTGTAGTAGATGCGTTCCATGTTGTCGCTTACAAGGGCGTTGAGGCGGCGTGCGATTTCGCTCACGGGAACCGGAGTGTCTTCGGCGGGGTAGTCCTTGATTTGTTCTGCGGTGAGTTTGAATTTTTCTTTCTGCACGCGCTTCGGGGCTGCATCCTGATCGTCGCCTTGAACTTGGGCGGCCTTGCGGTTAGCGAAGCGTTCGTTTGCGATGGCGATGCACTTTTGGATGTTGTCCAAAATGAACTGCTGCGCCTGTTGCCAGCACTGCGTATAAATGTTGTGGTGGCCGCGCAAATCCGATTCGCCCTTTTCGAATCCGTAGGTTTCGCCCTTGGCGGTGGGGAGGTTCGCTTCGTTGCCGTCTGCAATAGACTGTCTTTCGAGAATACCCTCTTGCACCAGGAAGTTTGCCACGTCGGCATAGAGCAGGTGGTTCATGTTCTTGGGGAGCAGTTCGTTGATGTTGCGCACGACGCGGGAAATGGAAACCGGGTAGTCGAAGAAGCGGTAACCCTTGAGGGTCTCGGTATCGATTGCCAAGTCTTGCATGGCGGGTTTCGCGGAGCGCTTGGGTGCGCGAGGCTGTTCTGCGGGAAGCGGAGCCACATGGTCGTGGTTCAGTTGTTGTTGCAACAGCGATGCGACATAGGCGAGGCACTTGCTGATTCGTTCCTGTTTGCAGGAGTCGCCTTCGGGCAGGATTTCGTCTGTCAGAGGGTTGATTCCGCAAGAGAGTTTGCGCAAATACATTTCGGCACGTTCAATAATCGCATTTTCAGAGGGCATAAAAAACTCCATTAGTTGCAAAAAGCGCCTAAAAGATAGCATTTTCTTGGCGTATGATAAATTTTTTCTAACTTTTTGAAGTATAAGAAAAACTACTATGAAAACGGCTAAGCATTTTTTTAGTTTGGAAGGTATCGACGGGTCGGGCAAAACGACTCAGATCGACATGTTGATCGACGCGCTTACGAAGGAAGGATATTCCGTAGTGAAGTTGCGTGAACCGGGCGGCGCGAAGATTTCGGAACGCGTGCGCGAGATTCTTTTGGATACAAGTTTCAAGGGAATCATGAGTGACAAGACTGAGCTTTTGTTGTACAATGCAGCACGCGCTCAGGTGATTGCAGAAATTATCCAGCCCGCGCTGGATGCGGGAAAGATCGTGATTGCCGACCGTTTCGCATGGAGCACTTTTGCCTACCAGGGTTATGCCCGCGGCTTGGGTGCCGACCTTGTGCAGCGCCTGACTGAAATCACTTGCGACGGTTGCTTTCCGGAATTGACTGTTGTGCTTGACATTGACGTGCAGCGGGGACGCGCGCGCACCGCGAAGCGGGGCGAGGCACCCGATCGACTCGAAAGTGAAAAGGCCGAATTTTTCGAGAGGGTGCGCAAGGGGTACCTTGCCGCGGCCCGTGACTACAGCGATTGCGTCGCGGCTATTGATGCGGACCGCACTCCCGAAGCTGTATTTGCAGACTTGTATAAGCTTGTAAAGGCGAGACTCTAGAAAAACTTTAACCTTACTTGAATGGCCTGCAATTGTTTTGCGGGCTTTTTATTTCTATCTTTGGCGATATGGATAGAGCCCGCCGTCGTAAATTTGGACAGAACTTTTTGGATGTACCTACCGCGCAGATGATTGCGGGGGACTTGCCGGCGAATGCGGGCGAGGCGGTGCTTGAAATTGGGCCCGGGCACGGCGCCTTGACGGAACACTTGCTTGCGCGCAACGTGCAACTCACTGCCGTCGAAATCGACGAGCAGTGCGTGGAATTTTTGCAACAAAAATTCCAGGGCCGCGAGAATTTCCATATCGAAAATATAGACTTCTTGAAGTTTGACTTGCAGGCGTTCCTGGATGCCCACGAAAAGCCCTGGGTCACGGGAAACTTGCCCTACAATGTTTCGACGGCGATTATCGCTGGTTTGATGCCGAAACTCCATTTGACCAAGGGCTTTATGGGAATGGTGCAGCTCGAAGTTGCCGAACGCATTTGTGCAAGCCCTTGCAGCAGCAATTACGGTAGCCTCTCCGTTTTAGTATCTGCCTATGCCGACACGCAGATTCTGCGTAAAATCGGGCCGGAGCATTTCACGCCCCGCCCCAATGTGGATAGCGCTACGATGCTTTTGACGCCCAAGGCCGATGCCCTGCAGGCTCCGGAAGGCTTCTTTGACTTTGTGCGCGCCGCCTTCACTCAAAAGCGCAAGACCTTGGCGAACTCGTTCGGCCGCGCCTACGACAAAAAGAAAATCCAGGAAGCTATCGAATTGCTGGACTATCCAACGACCGTGCGCGCCGAGGAATTATCCCCTGCACAGTTCCTTGAATTCTACAAGGTGATTGTCGGGTAGTTTTTCTAATTACAATCGGTAAAAAATTTTTTATAGACGATTCGTCCATGGTCGAGGTGAATGGCCATGGGAATTTACCCATATTATATATTAGTTTATAGTAAGGTGTGTTTTTAATGGGGTAATTTAAAAAGGAGTACATATGCTTACTAAAGCAACGAGTCTTTTTACGACCGCGTGCCTTTTGGCATTTTGCGGTGTGGCCTCTGCTTACACCATCTCGGGTAAGGTTTCCGATGATCAGGGTAAGGCTCTCCAGGGCGCTTCGGTCAGTCTCCTCAAAGAAGGCAAGACTGCAACTACCGACAGTCAGGGGAAATTCACCATTCACGAAGACGAACAGTCAGAGGCGATTGTCTCTGTGAGCAAGCCCGGCTATATCGGCATCAACAATGGCATTCTCTCTTACTCCCAGAGCAGTGCCTCGCCCGTGCAGGTAAAGATCTTCAACTCCCTTGGCCACCAGGTTTTCAAGAAGACTCTGCAGGGCGCCGGCACTCTCGACCTGACCCAGAAAGTCAAGGCCCGCGGCACCTACTTTGCGCAGGTCTCTGTAGGTAGCGCCAAGCAGAATTTCAAGTTCACCACCGACGGTAACGCCAGCGGAATCTCCGCTGCAAGTGATGCCCCCAATGGCGCCCTTATGAAAGACGCCGCCAAAGACGAAGCGATCCGCTTTGTGGCCGAAGGTTTCGACACGCTCACCGTGCCCCTCGGCACGCTGGACACCACGCTTGATGTGCAGCTCAAAAAGGCCGAAGAAAAATTCAAGTTCGGCTACGCACTTGGCAACAGCCCGACTCCGAGTAAGGGCTGTGGCTCCGCTTCCAAATTGCAGAAGGTCAAGAGCGTCGAAAACGGCGACCAGTTCGAAATCAGGGTCGGAAGCGACACCCGCAAATACTTTATCACTCTGCCCAAGAACTATGACAACAGCAAGCCGCACAAGGTGCTTTTCGCACTGCACTGCTACGGCAGCAGCGGCGAGGACTTTGTTCACCACAAAGCGGACTACGACCATCCTACTCCGTATTACGGCCAGCAAGTTCTCGACAAGAATGGCGACTACATCTTCGTCTCGCTTGATGCTATTGGCGGCCTTTGGAACAAAGGACAGGGCGACCACGATTTCTTCGCCCAGACGCTCACTACCCTGAACGAAAACTATTGTATTGATACGAGCCGCGTATTCATTACGGGCTTTAGCTACGGCGCCATGTTCAGCTACTCCTTGATGCAGGACATGCAGACTCGCGTGCGTGCCGCAGCAACCTACGCTGTTGCCGATTACAACATCTGGCTGCCCGAAGGCAATAACATGAAGAACCTGCCCATCGCCTGGATGAACGTTCATGGTAAGAATGATGGCCGTTGCGATTACAGCCGCGCCAAGAACAGCGCCCTCCCGAGAATCCTGAAGCGTAACGGCAAGGCCGACGCAAATGGCGACTTTACCGACGCCAGCAGCGAAAAACCGCAAGAAGTCAGCGGCAACACCGGACACGTCTGCTACGATTTCAAGAACGTTGACGAACGCTTCCCTGTAAAATGGTGCAGCTGGCCCGGAGACCACCAGTGGACCGCACACGATACCGGCAACATGGACGTCGGCTGGAACTGGGAAAGTACCTGGGTGCCTGAAGAGGTCCACAAGTTCTTTGAACAGTTTTAAGAAAAATGACCCGCGAAAGCGGGTTTTTTCGTGCTTTTATTTCTCTAGGGCGTCGACGACTTTTATGTCGGCGGGTAGCCAGTTTACGCTGTGCAATTCCGCAGCGTTTAGCCAGCGTGCCGCCTCGTGTTCCAGAAGCTCGGGGGCCTTGCCGCCAGCAATAGTGCAGAAATAGCAATGCATGGTCAAGTGAAATGCGGGGTAGTCGTGCTCCACCGTGCAGAGGAAATTTTCCACGTTTACATCGATCGCGAGTTCTTCTTTCAGTTCGCGGGCAAGCGCCTGTTGTGGCGTTTCGCCCGGTTCCATCTTGCCGCCCGGGAATTCCCAGAACCCCTTCTGTTCGCCGTAGCCCCGCTGCGTGGCAAAAATCTTGCCACCGTCTTTAATGATGCCTGCAACAACCTCGATGCGTTTCATGGAGCGAAATTTAGAAAAGGGATTTGAATTACGCAAGCTTATTGACAAGATTGTTTTTGTAACCTATATTGCATTCTGTAGTTCAGACAATCCTCGCGACAGTCGACATAGACCATTCGGTCCGTACGTGCATTCGCGGCGAGGCCCATCAACCTTCTTGTTGATGCTGTTGGGTTAGAATTTAGCCAGGCCTGCAAACCACTTAGTGCTTTAGCACTTAGTGGGCCATGGTCCCCTTTAGGGGAGAAAGCCCCTGCCAACAATACAGCAAGATCATCCCAATAAAATAAAACGCAATAGCACAAAGTGCGCCGTATCTGTCGGCGTATTTGTGATGTTGTTTCACTATCGAGAATGCATGATAGTATAAACGATAGGATAAAGAAAGGTGAGATAAATGAACGAAAACATAAAAGATGAAATAAGAGCGTTGCTGAACGACCTAGAAAGTGACCATATCGAGCGGACAATCTCAACCACGAATACAGACAAGTTTGGTCAAGCCATCTGCGCTTTTGCTAATGATTTGCCAAACCATCAAATGCCCGGCTATCTCTTTTTAGGTGTACTTGACAATGGTGAAATTCAAGGTGTTGACGCGACCGACGAATTATTGAAAAATGTTGCCGCCATCCGGACAGACGGAAACATCCAACCGCAGCCAACGATGACCGTCGAAAAAATAGAGATGGATGAAGGCGATGTCGTGATGGTGAAAGTTGAACCGTCCCAGTTCCCACCAGTCCGATACAAGGGGCGCATCTGGATCCGGACTGGCCCGCGTAGGGGTGTGGCTAACGAAAACGACGAACACATCCTTATGGAAAAACGTCGCGCCAATGTGAAATCGTTTGACGCATCGCCCTGCTTGAATGCGACGATAGAAGATTTGGATATACGCCTTTTCAAGCACTACTTTTTGCCCAAGGCCATGTCGGACGAAGAACTCGAAGCGGAAAACAAGGCGAACAGCGATGTAAGATACCAGCTGAGCGCCTTTGGCTTTTTCGATATATTGCATAATTGCCCTACCAATGCCGCCATGTTGTTCTTTGCTAAAAACCTGCGGAGATTTATTCCCGGCGCTTATGTTCAATATGTGCGTTTTGCAGGCAAGGACCGCTCCGGGGACATTTTGACGGAGCATGAGTTCAAGGGAAATCTCTGTACGGCGCTACCTGAACTTGACACGTTCATCAAGACGACAATTGCAAATCGGCGCCCCATACCAGTTAGCGCGCTCCGCGAAGAATCCGTGGTAGATTACCCTGATTGGGCGACCCGTGAATTGCTGATGAACGCCATTTGCCATAGGGACTACACCTCGCATGGTCCCATACAGTTTTACCAGTATGACGACCGGATTGAAATTATGAATCACGGTGGCCTGTATGGCCGCGCAAACGAGGAAAACTTCCCGAATGTGAACGATTACCGCAATATTGTGGTAGCAGAGGCGATGAAGGTGCTGGGATTTGTCAACCGACATAGCCGTGGTGTATTGAGGGTGCAAAAGGAGTTGATCGCCAACGAGAACGGGGAAGCCATATACGATTTTGGCTACCAGACGGCGGTTTTGGTTCGCGAAAAAAGGTCACTGCTAGGGGACCGAATGACTACAGCTGCAATTGCCAATGGCTTTTTACCAGAAAATGACGAAAATCAGCAGAAAACGGCAATTTCGAACGAAAAACCGTCTCGAAAATGGTCAAAAAAATGGTCAAAAAAATGGTCAAAAATGAAGGTTCCTGAATTTCCTTCGAAAATAGTAGAGGATGTTTTCAAGGCGTTAAAACTCAATCCGAAGGCAAGGTATTCATGGCTTGTCGACAACCTTGGCGTCAGTGAAAGCACCATTAAGCGAGCGATAAATGACTTGAAAGAACTTGGCTACATAAATTCCGAACATTCCAAGGTAAAAGGCGTTTGGCAACTGCTGAAATGAAAAATATTAACCCAAAGCGAGGAAAAAATGACCAAGAGTATAAAAAAGTTAGTGTCGCAGGCCGAAAACCAGATTTTTGACAGGAAGAGCTTCTTGATAGACCCGAAAAACTTGGCGATGACAATCGTAGCTTTTGCCAATGCCGATGGAGGAGACATTGTCCTTGGCATAGAAGACGACGGACGCATTGTCGGCGTGGATAACAATCCTAGACATCTGAACGAATTGTTGAGGGCTCCCCTCGATTACTGCATCCCGTCGATTAATATGGATGTGGAATATCTCGCTTGCAAGGACTATGCGGGGAACAAAAATCATCTGCTCATAATGCACATTCCGCAAAGCCCGGACCTGCATGCGAATCAAGCCGACGAATGCTTTTATCGAATTGGCGATAAATCTAAAAAACTGAATTTCGAACAGAGGATGCAACTCTATTACGCCAAGGGCAAACGGTATTTCGAAGACAGTGCCGTTCCAGAAGCTTCTATAGCTGATATTGATTTGAATCTAGTTTCAAAATATTGCAAGAAAATTCGTTACGCAAAGAAACCGGAAGAATTTTTAAGAACGAA
Source organism: Fibrobacter sp. (assembly GCA_017550445.1). The sequence goes on along the minus strand of JAFZOV010000173.1, from coordinate 9,021 downwards.
TAAGGATTTTCTTCGTAATGTGCACGGCGAAGAGAAGATCTCGGTAGCGGCGATTTTGCTGTTTGGTAAAGATGTACAGCGGTTTTTCCCGCGGGCAAGGATTCGAGTGGTGCGTTTTTATGGCGATGAAGAACGCTTTGGGCGTGAAATGAATGTTGTCAAGGATGTGGAATTTGGCGGAAATATCCTTGAGATGACAAAGAAAACTCTTGACTTTATCGCGACTCAGATAAAGGAATATTCGTTTCTTGGAGAAGGTGCGAAATTCGTTACGATTCCTCAATATCCTGAATTTTGTTGGACAGAGTTGATTGTAAATGCGGTTGTTCATCGCGATTATAGCATTATGGGTACTGATATTATTGTCAAAATTTTTGACAACCACTTAATTGTGGAGAGTCCTGGAATTTTGCCGGGTATGGTCAGGCTCAACAATATTCGTAGAATTCATTTTTCTCGGAACCCTAAAATTGCACAGTATATGCACGAATATGACCTTGTCAAGGAATTTGGCGAGGGGGTTGATAGACTTTTTCGCGAAATGGAATCGGCGGGCAATCCTGCGCCAGAATACAGGCTGTACGATTTCATGCTCAAGGCAAAGCTGTCTTCTGCACACCGGGAATCTGGCAATGGCGAACAAAAGAAACATGAATTGGAGGGTGGTCAGACAGGTGGTCAGACGGGTAGTCAGACAGATAGTCGGAGTGATGGACAGATTCGCGAAATAGCTGGCCAGAGCAGCAATCAGGGGGGTAGTCAGACAGGTGGTCAGAGGGGTAGTCAGACGACGGATAATGCTACGGCTAGAATGATATTAGATGCAATTATTGCTGACCCTGCAATCACGCGATTAAAAATATCCGAATTGATTGGAATTTCTCCAGCAGCTGTGCAGAAACATATCAACAAATTGAAAAAGCAAAAGATTATTGCCCGGCGTGGAGGTGATTTTGGTGGTATCTGGAAAATATTACGGAGGGAATGATTATGCATGACACCGCTCTCCTCGCATGGGTAAAAAGCGAAAAGGTCTTCTTGAAAATCCAGCCGGGCACTGGCGATAACCTCCTCCGCGAAGACATCCGAGTGGGTTACGTCGATTATTACCTGTGGTCCACCTTCCGGCCCGAATGCATAGACATAGATGGCGAACTCGACATGGACTGCCTGGACAGCGGAATGTTCCTCTTCACGGAGCGCCCCGGCACAAAGGCGGCCCTGCAGTCGTGCTACAAGGAGGCCTTCGGCAAGGAATATGACGAATCCGACACCATCGTCCTCCTGGAAGAATGACCCCGGTGGGGGAGGCCTCCCCCTCGCTGCAGCCCCGGCTCGACATGAATGTGTCATCCTGAGCGGAACGCAGTGAAGTCGAAGGATCTCGCCTGGTCTTCCGCTACCCCCACGCCTAGGGGGACACCCCCTAAAACCCGGGAAAACGGGATCGGTAAATTGCCAGTATTGCCATCACATTTAGATGCTTGACATTAAACAAAAAATATTGTAGTTTACATTAATGATTGAGCAAAAGGATTCGTTATGAAAAAAGAAACTAGAAATGCTGTTAGCAATATTTTAAAGGAATGTGTTGATAATACGCTAAAACGTATAAAGAAAGACGCAACACACAGGCCTTTTCACGAAGCCTTATTAAGCAAAGAATTGCTTATGGCTTCTGCTTTTGAAAGATCCTTTTCTACTTCTTTTGGTCAAAGAGCCGTCGAAGAAATTTCTCAACGAATAGCAATAGATCGTGGAGCTGAATGTGTTCGCCAAAAAGAAACACAGGTGAACATCTACAAGGGGGCTCTTGATGAAATCACCCGCATTATGGGCGATTTGCGCGAAGGATTGAAAACGCCTGACTGGAATGCTGAAATAAAAAAAATCTGCGCGTTTAAAAAAGGAGATACAATTGTTCAAAGGGTGATCTCTGATCTTTGGATAAAAAACAACAATCACGAAACATTCATCTCTATTAAAACCGTTAAACCTAATTTAGACCAAACTGAAATTGCGAAAAGAGATTTGCTTCTTCTCAAAGCAGACGATCCGGCTCGGAATGTCATATTTGGTCTCTTTTATAATCCTGGCGGCGAAGAACGAGATGACTACAACTGGACCATCCCTAATAAGATTTTCAATATGCTACAGGATGACTGTGTTCTAATAGGTGCTGATTATTGGAACTTTATTGGAGGTAGAAATACGTATTCAGACTTGTTAGAAATCTTTTCGGAAATAGGAGAAAGTACTAGAGAGCAATTGAAAAGATTGTAGTTAGATCCAATCCTTATCGCTAGTTCCCTTGTACCGTGAATATTTAAAACCTTCTATTTGCGTTACCTTTTTTTTCTCCAGCAACGAAACAATAAGATTCCCTATAGCTCGAGCTAAACTAACGGGAACAGCGTTCCCTATTTGCTTATACTGTTCTAGAATGCTCCCCTCTATCTGCCAATCATCAGGGAATTCTTGTATTTTCCGATATTCCTGAACGCTCAAGGGTCTGTTTTCTACAGGATGGGCTAAATCTGTTGCGGGCATTGCTGGGTGTGTCACCAAAGTTGGTGAAGGTTCATCCCATGCCAGTCTTCTTAAAAAACCAGATTTGCCTCCGCCCGATGAATATGCTCCACCAAGCGCTTTCTTTTGAAGGTTGACTGGAAGGGCTTTCCAGTTCTGTCCTTGTTTGAGCATTCTGTAATATACTAGTCTTTTTTCTGGGAATGGGACGAATTTATGTTCGCAATTAATGTTGCCAATGACATCTCGCAGGGTTCGCCACTTCGGCAATCCAAAATCTCCATTTTCTGAATGTGTAGGAACCAAATAAGGCGGAATTTTTCCATCTCTTGAGCAGATAAAGACTACTCGTTCTCTTTTTTGTGGACTTCCAAAATTAGCAGCATTGTATAAATTAAACGATACTGCATATCCTGCTTTTTTCAAAACTTTTAGAATGTATCTTAGTACACCACCCGGCTTTTCGTCATCGGATAACTGACGGTCACCATCATTTTTCCTTTCAGATAATGGACGATGCTTTAACGGAGCGGATAGCAGTCCTCTAACATTTTCAATAATAGCATATTTGGGACGAATTTCTTTTATGATTTCAAGATATTTTAGAAAAACATTGCCGCGCTCATCCTCGAGTCCCAGACGTTTTCCTGCCGTACTAAACGCTTGACAGGGTGGACCTCCAACAATAATATCAACGTCCTCTTTTTTTACGTTCGCAGCATTCAAAATATCGTTTGCTGAATAATTACGAATATCACCTATCAGTGCTACATCAGGACGGTTTTTTACAATTGTTTTTCTGCAGGCGGAATCTATTTCACTGCACAAAATGGTCTGTATGCCGGCTTGTTCTAAACCAATGTCTAAGCCCATCGCCCCACTAAAGAAACTAAGAGCGATAGGCTTGTTCCTGAGAACAGTTTTTTTTCTACAGGAATCAGTTTCATTTCCCATGCTACTGTAACTTTTTTTGTTCGTCAAACTCTTTTTATCCACAAGCCAAATTTTTCCGATTTTTTTCGCATTAATCTTTTTGTCTCGACAAAGCTTTCGAATTTGTTGAACGGTGAGTCCACAACATTGAGCGGCGTCCTCTACAGAGATTGGACTAATAATTTTTTCCATAACGAAAATAAATATAGTCCTTTTTTTGTTTGTTGTCAAGGCGATTAGTAGAGTATTTCATGTTTTTCTTTTTTTTGATCGCAATATCTTTTCTCGCATAAAAATAGTTAATAAAAGTGTCATAAAATGACAAAAACCTATTTTTTTCTTTGTATGATTTGATGGAATGTGTTAAGCCTATGTTTGCGGGGTGTAAAGACTTATCATTACGTTTGAACTACATTCAAAAGAATACAAGCATAGAACGGTTGGAGGATTTAAAATATAATTCAGTTTATACAGACGAACATATGCATTTTTATAGTGCAAAAGATATCCCAAAGTTCAAGGAACAGACTCCTGCAGGCGTCTCAAAGGCTGAATACGATTGTTCTCTGGAAAATGTTTCGCCAATAAAAGAAAATTTTATAGATTATATAACTCAGTTTATAAGTAACAATTAAAGCAGGAGTAGAAGAGTATGACAAATAAAGAATTTGCAGAAGCATGTGTCTCTTTTTTGGAAGAGAATCCTACACTGTTAACAAAAGAAGAAGTCTTAAATTTGACAACACCGGCCCCGTTCGGATCATTCCCTATTCTGAAAAAAATTACAACATCAGCCGAAACTGATAGATTTGTCAAAGGAAGTTCTCGGTATTATTCAAATACAACTATTAAACTATATGATGAAGAATATTTAATAACCTCAGAATGGTATTGGGATACCGCCAGTAAAAATAGGCCTCGTTTTGCTAGTTGGCTTATAAATAAGGCGAAGCAGAATGGGATATTAGAAGCGAACATTCCTCAAAAAATCTTGGATGGACAGATCGTCAGGGGTGAATCCCCCATACTCGAAACGCAAGTTCAAGATACTGAACAGAATGAGCAACAGGAAGGCGCAAAAGAAACCTGTTATTCAAAAATATTCTTCGGTGCTCCCGGTACGGGCAAGTCTTTCAAAGTCAACTCTATTCTTGGTGAAGAACGAAAGAAATGTTTTGTAGAATCATCTGAGATAGTCAAAAGCAGCCATTATGCAGATGTTCTAAGCAAAAAAGAATATATTGATTGCAATATTTGGATTATTGATAATATTGGAACTCTAGAAAAGAAACTTGCAGAATTCGATTCTGATGACAAAAGAGAAAATCCACGACACAGCGCACTACGGGCCTATATAGATTTCTATAAAAAGTACAGGGAAGAGAATAGGGAACTCCGCACCACATTCCATCCGGATTACGACTATGCCCAATTTGTAGGTGCATACAAGCCCAAGAAAGAAGGGGATACAATCACTTATTCCTTCGTTCCGCAGGTTTTCGCGAAGGCGTATGCGGCTGCATGGAAGTTACAATTGACCGATGCCGCCGATAAAAGCGTTTTCCTTGTCATCGAAGAAATCAATCGTGGAAACTGTGCCCAAATTTTCGGCGACATTTTCCAATTGCTCGACCGCGACGGTGATGGATTCTCGCAGTATTCCATTGATGCCGATTGCGATTTCGCGACATGGCTCAAGGAAGAATCTGTCTTGAAAGATGTCTGGACCGATTACGTGGGCAAGGTTGGCGATGGCAAACTGAAGCTTCCGCCGAACTTGAACATCCTCGCCACAATGAATACCAGCGACCAGTCGCTGTTCCCCATGGACAGCGCATTTAAACGCCGCTTCGATTGGGAATACGTGCCTATTAGCTTTGAAGGCAAAGAAGCGGCTAATTACCAAATCGATATCGATGGTTCTCTGTATTCTTGGCAGAAATTTGTCGAGACTGTCAACGGAAAAATTTTGGATCTCACTGATTCCGAAGACAAACAGCTCGGCGAATTCTTTATTAAGCCCGATAAAAAAGATGAAAAGGGCGAGCGCATCATTATTTCCAAAGAGTGTTTCCTCGGCAAGGTGATGTTCTACCTGTGGAATGAAGTCTGCAAAGATGAACACAAGAACGGCTCGTTCTTCCGAGTCAAGGACAAAGACGGCAAAGAGGATTATTTCACCTTCCAAGACCTTTATAGGGACAAGGATATTTTAAAGCGGTTTATGGACGGATTGCTGAAAGAAGAGGAATAAATATGCCTGATGTACAAAAAAAGCCTTTTTTTATACATTAAAACGGGTTAATGTCTAAAAACTCGAAAAAAATAGACAATACAGCAAAAAAGCATGATTTTTCTTTTTGAACAGATTGCCTACACCTTGGACCACCTCAAAAAGGTACTCCCGACTGATAGCGCGGGGAGTTTTAAAGGGTTGCCCAATGGCTTTGTGACTCGAGATAACAAACTGGACGGCGTAGGGTATTTGTTCAACGAAAATCCTGTCAAGGTGAGCGGACAAAAGACGGATGTTTCTGACAAGATTGTTTTTGTGCTGCCCAAGGTATTCTTAGATTTCTCAGATTCGACTGCAATCGCCTTTGATCAAAAGGTTCCCAGAGACTCGAATTTTAAAATAGACGCCGCTCCCAAGGAATTTCTTTCACAGTTGTCTTTATGGGTGTGTTCATCAATTGCGCAATACAGACGAGAAAATCCGCAAGACAACGAAATGAAGGCGCCGGATGCGTATCGTTTTGACCATAGCGACAATAGCCCTACACTCATCGATGTAATGAACGCGATGAAGCTGTTCTACGCCGAGAACAAGAACCTGTTTGTATTCACCGCCAAGAACAAGCACTGTGGCAACAACCGCATCGACTGGCGTCGTACGGTGGCGCATACGCAGCCGTTCTTGCAAGGTGATGCGCCCATTTACATGGAACTCGAAAACAAGAAAAAGGTTTTCGACTTGGACGACCGCCTGCTGGTGCTGTATTTCTCGGCAATGAACTACATCGAGGAAACCTTCGGCTTCAAGATGCCGCATTCGGAATTTTATGCGCCAATGCGTGTGACCGAATTTCGTCGATTGCTAGGCCATCGCGGGCTCATGGAATTGCACCGCATAAAGCACAAGTATTTCGCCGACAAGTTTCTGAAACTCTACAACATCGTGAAGGCCTTCTTTGAGTGGGGCGGCAATTTCAGCGCGAACGGCTTCAAAAGCGAATACTTGCTCACGAGCAAGTACAACAATGTTTTCGAGACGATGATTGACAAGCTTGTGGGCGATGAATTGCCCAAGCAGATGGAATACCTCAAGTCGCAAAAAGACAACAAGGAAGTTGACCATCTCTACAAGGATCGCCAGCTTATTTTCGCCGACGAAGAACAAAAGATATGGTTCATCGGCGACAGCAAGTATTACAAGGATGGGAACGACATTGAAGGAACTTCTGTCCACAAACAGTTTACTTATGCCCGGAACATTATCCAGTATAACATTAATGACTTGCTAAGCGGGAAAAACAAAAGCCCCATGCGTTACCGCGATGAACTCACGGAGGGATATAGCGTCACGCCGAATTTCTTTATTCGCGGAGAACTTCCCGGTTATAAAGAGAAATCGCAGTTCCGGGAACCATTCTTTAGGAAAAATCCTGACCCCCAAAACGAGGACTTGATTCAGAAAGATGATGCGGACTTGTGGAAAGACCGCAACCGTCATTTCGAAAACCGACTTTTTGACCGTGACACGCTTCTGTTGCAAGTGTACAATGTCAATTTCCTGTATGTGCTGAAAGCGTATACATCTAAGCGCTCCAGCCTTCGTGATGAATTCAAGAAAAAAGCGCGTAAAATGTTCCGCGATAATTTCTTGGAATTGCTGGACGAGAAGTATGTATTCTATGCTGTGTGGCCTAAAGAAACGGAGGAATCTTTTGTCAATGCCCATTTCCGGACTTTGGTCGGGAAGATTTGTAAACCCGTTGGTCTTCGTTGTTTGATTTTAGCCTTAGAAAAAGAAACGGCTTGCGATTCCGAAAGCGAGAAAATGTGGAAGGAAATAGAAAATGATTGCGCTATGGTTTTGCGCACGTCTTCTCGAGAAATATGGGATGACTCTTACGAAACATATGCGAAGCAAAATCAGTTAAGTCGTTTTGATTCAGAAAAGTGTGAATTCTTGATAGAACAAAAATATTTTGATGAAAATCGGAATAGATCTTTGAGCGAATATGCCAAGAGTATGGTTGGTGCTTGGTATAACAAAGAAAATGTAGATTTGGATAGAATTAGAGAGTATTTGCAAAAGGAAAGCTTTTCTCTATCAAACTCAGAAGAGGCTGCTCCTCGTTAAGCCTTATTTTGCGTTAGGGATAGTAACCCGCAAGGGCGGAGACACGCATAGCGCGGCTCCGTGAGCGAAGCGAGTATAGCCCGACCCGGCGAAGGGTGGATCCTATCGCCAGCGGCTCCAGGGTGACAGAGGGGCCAGCCGAGCCGGGGAACGCCCGTATCGTCGTGTCGGCTTATTCAAAAAGCGTATGTTTTTAACCTAAACGGTTGCTTTGCGGTTCAATTTTGTGTATATTTAGTTCAAAAAGAGGTGCAAATATGGCGCAGACGACTTTCAGCATCAGGATGGACAGCGACCTTAAAAAGGATTTCGACAAACTGTGCGAGGATTTCGGGATGTCTATGAGTACGGCCATCAATGTCTTTGCGCGGGCGGTCGTGCGCGAACGTCGCATTCCGTTCGAACTGCGTGAAGCTCCCGTCGCATACGATGCAAATCCTGGCTGGAGTGCCTTCATGGACCTGCGCAGGCAAGCGCAGCGCGGCAGCGCCGCTGGCATGAGCGAAGAAGATGTCGAATCCGAAATCGCCGCCTACCGTGCCGGCAAGTAATGTTTGAACATGTTCTACGCTGTCATCGATACCAATGTCATCGTGTCTGCGCTCATCACGAAGCGCCCGGAGTCTCCTGTATTGCAGGTGATGCAGAGAATTTTCTCGGGACGGGTTTGCGCGTTGGTCAACGAAGAAATTCTTGCGGAGTATAAAGAAGTCCTTTCGCGACCCAAATTTGAACTGCAAGCGGAAACGATAGAAACTGTTATTGCTGAGTTGCAAAAGCACTGCATGAATGTTGACGCCCCGCGAGTTTTTGGATATCGTCGATATGCCTACTAATACAATGTTTTTAAACGACGTGTATGGATGCTATAGACCTTAGATCTTCAGTCGTTCATAATTCCGCAGACAATGTCTGCGGAATTAGATAATAATCAATAAGGTCAGACAGTGTCTGACCTATTCTATGATACTATAAATTTTTGTCGTTCTCATTTTCTGTCCGATTGATTTTGTATATTTAGGATGCTAAGAGGGCCGGTGGCCCGAAAGCCGTATTTTTATATCCCCCGACTAGGAATTCCGAAGTCGAGAGCTGTGGAAATGCGGCTTTTTTTGTTTATAGGAGTAAAAAATGAAGAAAAAGTGTATTGACATATGTATATACAATTTGTATATTAAGGAAGGTAATAGATG
>JAFZOV010000172.1 GCA_017550445.1 Fibrobacter sp. | reverse complement strand
GGCGCGGCCGCTCGCGTCACGGAAGACGTCTATCGGTTCCGTAGCGGCGGTTGCGCGTTCCTGCTCGTGAAACTGCATCACCCGTCGCAAGGATACCCGTTTGCCGCGTCGCACGCCATCCTGGAGAAAGCGGGCGTTATGACAAATCGATAAATACACATAACGAAACAACCGAAATGACAGACACCAACAGTACAGCTCCCGTCGTCTTTTGCACAATTCAAAGCAAAGACGACCGAACCATGGACATCGCTTCTTCCCTGCAAGAAGGAACCATTTCCGACTTCTCGGAATGCAAGCGGATTCTGCGTCTCGTCAACGAACACGTTTCTTCCGCAAACGAGCAAACGATGGCGATCAAGGTGGAAGATGGTTTTCTATCGGGATATTTGGTGCCCGACATTCCCGGCCCCGGCGGAAGAAAAAGACCTGTTTCGTTCCTTGTTGAAGGGGGGGCGTGGCGGGATGAGTCCGGTCAAAACCTTTCGGACTCCATTTGTAGCACCGTTCGCAAACTCGTCGGCCCCGACGAAATCCCGGATACACAGCTGGAGGAATTCCGAAGAAAGGCATCCGCTATCGTTGATAGTAGGAAGCGTCGTCCGACGGGATGTCTTTGCAGAACTGCTCTATTCGCAGCAGTCGTCGTCGCGATCTTGACCTTTTGCCTTGTCTACTTTTGCCTTGTCTAGTCAAATCCAACCACTCAAATGAAAACGAAATCCATCACGAAAGCGACGCCCCGTTCCGTTATTCGGAATGAGCGCAAACCCGAGAAACGGAAAACGGAAAGCATCGTGTCAACATCCGTTGACAAGGACATCGTTGTGGTTTATGCCGACGAAGTCGAACGTTTGCGGTTCGAAGAATACCGAGGCATATTCAAGGAATGGAGTTGCCGTCCATCCGTTCTTGTGCTCTCCGGAGGCCAAAGCGATTTGTCGGCCAACGACAAAGCGACACTAGCGGGTATGCTTCCGGAAAACCGATCCGTCTGGATGCGGGTTCCCGGGACAAAAGGAAAGAATTGCTCGTTCAAATGCGTCGTTCGCGGCCCCAAGGGCAAAGGAGCGACCCTGTTCGACAGCCTTTTCAATTCAGAACTTCAAGAACGTGCGCGGAAGATCTGTAGGGCACTCCAATCCCTCGGGGTTAAAGGCTGGTCGGTCGAAGTGTCGGAAACGAACGATGAAGCAACGACGGACAACAAGCGCAGAAAAGCCGGAATGAAGTATTCTACGGATCCGGCCCTAGAAACGAAACTCGGAGAGGCCGGAGGTTCGATTGAAGTCACGAACAACAGGGATGCCAGTTTTTCCAAGTCCTTAAAACAGTCCTTCAATTTCCATTTGAAGGTAAGCCCGCTGTCCAAGAAACCATTCACTCCAGCCCGTGTGCGTGCCGCGCAAAAGACAATCCGCGCGTTAGGCTTGGAGAACGATAGTTTCATTGGCCAAATTCTCAGTGCAAGGGTTGACGCGACCCCGATTCGGACTGGAAAGTATGAGCTTGACTTCCGCTTCGTGGACACAAGCAACGCGACATTCAAGGTCTGCTCCGATATTGCCGTCAAGATTGCGCAATACGGAAGTGTTTCCGCCAATGCAGAATACGAAGATTTCAAAAAGAAAACACAGACCTTGACAAAGACCATCACGATTCAAATCGAGGACTAAGAATGAAAAAGGCCCTTTCGTCAAAAGAGACAATCGCCCAGAAGCCCACCTGTCAGCTTGCCGTGCTACTGGGGCCGGCGGGCGCCGGAAAGACGACGCTGATCCATTCGCTTGAACAGCTTCGGCGCATCGGGAAAAAAAAGATTCTTACATTCCAACAATCGCAGGATGGCAAGAAATTCCTGAAGGAAGAATCCCGTGTCGAACACGACGTCCCGACAACTACGGAACGGAACAAGCCTCCCAGGCGAATCAAACTATTCGGGCGAGATGTCCAGTATGTCGACGGCTGTGGAACCCATATGTACGGCGAACAATCCGATCGAATCGATCATTTTGTTGATGATCATATCAGACTTCAGGCAAACAACAAGAAGAAGATGTTGTTTTGGACCAGAGACAAGAGCCTTTGCCGCGACGGCGTTTTTGGCATATTCGTGTTCAATCTTCAATGGATTTCGGAACAAGCAGAGAATAATATGGATTTTGCACACCTTGCTCAAACTCGACTTGAGGCTACCGCCGAAAAGCAGAACGTTTTCGAAGCAACCTACCGTGATTTTCTTGAGGCTTGGGGCGGCTTCCTGGAAGTGCCGAAGGATGGAGGCAAGTCGAAGGCGTCGGTCCAAGTATCCTCACTATTCATTGGAACCCACATTGACTGCATCGTGGAAAAGGACAGGGAGATCATAAAAGAGCGTTTCAACGAGTTCGTTCGCCGAATCGAGTGCAATGCAAGACGTGTTTTGGTTCTTCCGAAAGGCACAAAGGTTGAGTCGCGGACTCTTTTCGCAAATCTGGACAGTCTGCTCGGTCGGACGAATTTCATAAAGGACTATCTCGATAAAATGGATGCACTCACCGACTTGATGGCACAGAGGAAGCTGGCAATTCTTGCCGCCGAGGAGGACTAGCGCGCGAAAACGATCGACTGACAAAACAAACAAATCCGAAAGGAACCAAAAAAAAAGAACGAAAAGAACAAACTCGCCGACACGCTTGAAAATGCCAGCCCGCTGGTCGAAGCCTTCGTGAACTTTGTCCAGAGTGGAGCCATCAAGAACATATCCATGCCGAATATCCCAATGAGGACGGGCAGAGGAAAGGTCTGGTGGAGAAATCTGGCCGAAAAGAACGGTTTACAGCTTGAATATCCTGATAAAGTTTTCAACATTCCATTTCAGCGTTCTCCTTTTGATCGCAGGAATATTGAAGCGTACAGGCAACTG
>JAFZOV010000025.1 GCA_017550445.1 Fibrobacter sp. | reverse complement strand
TAATTCATCACGCAGCGGATGGGTAATTTGCTCGGTTTCTGTTCCGAATCACGAAACACAACTTCATATTCATCTAGAAGTGTTGTTTGCGCATACAAGGCTTTATCGCCCCTTTCAGCAGGGAGCCAGTATTCACCATACACACCCATACTTTTATATTTACCCCTAAGGTACCCGCCTCCAAGCAGAACGGATAGTCCAACCCGGTCTGTACCATCAAAAAGTTTCGAAAGCATCTGACTGGTTCCAAAATTAATCGATGGAAGCCCTCTCCATTCAAACTCATTCAAGACATGCCATCCATCTGGGCAAATTCCTTGGTGTTGAATACGAGTAGACAAGCTATCAAAAACATCAGGACAGTCAGCGGATGACCCTAGAAAAAGAGTGTCACACGCCCGGTGGAACCCCATCGCCTCGCTCCAGGAATAAAGTCCGCCGAAACCGTTTTCGCAATACCAGGGATCATCGTTGTAGCAAAACTTTTCGATAACTCCGTCGGCGTTCGTTGCCGAATCTACGGGAACCATCTCGCCATAATTTAAATTGCTCGCCATAATAACATACGTTGCTTTCACAGGTTTATCTTCGTACGTAATGGTTCTGTAGACTTTTCCATCGCGAGGGTCCGTAAACTCGCCATACTTGACATTTTCATTATACTGTTTAGACATATCGTAGTAGCTGCTACTAGATTCAACCATGGAGCTAGAAGATTGTTGTAAAATCCAGAATCCGTTCGTACAAACGTATCTTTCTCGTTCCCGTTTTTCGTTTAGCATAACCATAGCACTCCCCTCTTCTTCCTGACTACATTTTTCTAGTTCTTCTTTAGAGGAACTCAAATAAGATCCACCATCTGAACTAGATGTATCAGAGCCGGAGTTCACCGAGGAGCTACTATTTTTGCCACTTGCTGAGCTAGAAGACTTCGAACTCCCACCGGAAGACGTTCCTTTGTCCGTAACAGAACTCGAGGAGATTGCGCCATCATCGCCGCTACTGCTTGAAACTTCTGCCACCGGGTCAGGATCGGCACTGCTGGAACCGCTGTCGCACGCAGTGAATACAGCAAGGACAAGAGAAAGAGCTAAAAAGATGGATTGCTTCGTTGCACTCGCAATGACGTGCGAGGCGAGAGCAGCAGAACCGCTAGCGAGTTCTATTGCCGAGCCGATGGTGTCATGCGCTCTGCGCAATACGTGTCTCATAAGACCTCCAGATATTAAATCCCACCAAAACACTCCTAACCCAATCTAAAAATAGTAAAATGGGGCAAAAAACAAGGATTTTTAAGGATTTGCACCATATTTGTCTTTTTACAATCATTTTTGACAACCAGATGACTGTCAAATTATATATTCACACCATGAACTTCTCGGATTCTAGATTCACAACGGTGGCGCACCGCAATTTGTGGGGGCAGTGGACTTTTGTGTTCGAGAAATCCAAGTTGTGCAGCCTGCGCTATACGGGCGAAGGCGTTCCGAGTTCGGTTCAGGCCTGCGCCTATGCCGAGCCGGATGTGGTTCAGACACTATCTTCGACGGTGGCCCGCGCCTACCGCAAGGCGGTGCAGCAACTGAATCTGTACTTGGCCGGAAAGCTTCAGGAATTTTCGCTTCCGCTCAAGATTTACGGCACCGATTTTCAGAAGAAAGTCTGGGATGCCATTACGCAGATTCCTTACGGGGAAACGCGGACATACCAGCAGGTGGCCGAAGCGGTTGGAGAGCCCCGCGCCACACGTGCCGTGGGCGCCGCCCTCCGCGCGAACCCATTACAGATTATCCTCCCCTGCCATCGCGTGGTGGGCAAGGGCGGAAGCCTGGTCGGCTACGCCCTGGGGCTCGACCTCAAGCGGCGTCTCCTCGTAATTGAAGGCGCTATCCCGCAGGAACTATTGCTTGAATAAGTATTCTTGCCGAACTTTGGCAACAGACATTTTTCATAATTTGTAAAAAATACCCCGGTTTCCCGAGGTGTTTTAAATTCAAGTGATTAAGGTTTTATGCCGAGCTTTGGCAACAGGTATTAACCTGTTATCAAAGCGAAGGAAGACCAAAGACTGACTAATCCTTTTGGAGTACTCATACCTCTTTGGTCTGTTTATTTTGGGCTTTGGGCTTTCGTCTGATTGGGTGCAGTCGAATAAATTTTTTACCGCTGTGGACCGGGAGCGGTTTTACTCCCTCGCCAACATGCGACACGCGGACCTCCCCTGCCAGTTCCGTCTGCCCAGTAAATAGGTTATGATTGATAGCCATACTTTGAATTTACTAAAAAATTTTTTTCTGTCAACTATTCCAAATTAAACTACTTGGCGAGAACAACGTCTTTGGGCGACTCTCGTTTTTTTTATATTGTTAGGGCAAAATTTTGGTTGCGCCCATGGCGGACCGCAAAAAAGGAAAAAATATGAGAAACTCGCTCAAAATCGAAGGTCAGGTCAAGACTTATCTTAAAGAAGACGAACTCCCGAAGGCATGGTACAACGTCCGTGCCGACATGAAAAAGAAGCCCGCTCCGCTCCTGAACCCGGGTACCGGCAAGCCGGTGACTTTCGAAGACCTTCAGCCGGTTTTCTGCGACGAACTCATCAAGCAGGAACTCGATAACGACACCCCGTACATCGAAATCCCTGAAGATATCCGCACTTTCTACAAGATGTACCGTCCGTCTCCGCTCGTTCGCGCTTACTTCCTCGAACAGGCTCTCGGCACTCCGGCACACATCTACTACAAGTTCGAAGGCAACAACACCTCGGGTTCTCACAAGCTCAACTCCGCTATCGCTCAGGCCTACTACGCCAAGAAGCAGGGCCTCAAGGGCGTGACCACAGAAACGGGTGCAGGCCAGTGGGGCACCGCTCTTTCCATGTCCAGTGCCTTCTTCGGACTGGACTGCCAGGTTTACATGGTGAAGGTTTCTTACGAACAGAAGCCGTTCCGCCGCGAAGTCATGCGCAC
>JAFZOV010000171.1 GCA_017550445.1 Fibrobacter sp. | reverse complement strand
CGAGCACGGTCATCACGAGTTCGGCAACGGCGTTGGCGTTTGCACCCGGAGTGTTGAACACGCAGATGCCCTTTGCAGAAGCCTTGTCGATAGTGATGTTGTTCACGCCAGCGCCGGCGCGGGCGACAGCCAGCAGGCCGTCAAAGTTGTCGGTATCAACCTGGGCGGAACGCACCAAGATGGCATCCGGATTTTCGATAGAATCGGAAACCTGGTAGAACGAGCCAAACAGGCTCAGGCCTTTCTTGGAAATATTGTTCATCGTCTTAATAGTTGCCATGATTTATTCCTTTGTTAATGTTAAAATTTTTCCTTACGGTTCGACCCATCGGCCTCTTTCTTTAATCAGATTGACGAGTTCTTCGATGGCGTCCTCTTCGGGGATGTTCTTCTTGACCGCAGTCTTGCCTTCGAACAGCGTAATGCGGCCGGGGCCACCGCCCACGTAGCCGAAGTCGGCGTCCGCCATCTCGCCCGGGCCGTTCACGATGCAGCCCATGATGCCAATGGAAATGTCGGAGAGGTGTCCGAAGCGGGCCTTGATTTTGCCCATCACCTGCTGGATGTCGTAGAGCGTGCGGCCGCAGCTCGGGCAGCTGATAAAGTTCGTCTTGCTGCGGCGGCAGTAGGCGGCCTGCAGAATATCGAAAGCCAGAAGCACAGATTCCTTAGCGCCCTTGTAGCCGTCAATCACGACGGCATCGCCAAGACCATCCGTCACGAGGCTACCGATGTCGGCAGAAACGCGGAGCGTTTCCTTTTCGCTGTCGCCAATCTTTGCATAAAGCAGAATCGGGTCTTTGCGACCTGCCGCTTCCAAAGCGGCAGCAAGGGCGCGTACGCCCGAAACCATCTCGGCTCCCGTGTAACAGAGCACAGAACCAGCAGGCACGGCAGCCGGATTCTGCGCAAAGCCCGCAATATCCATCGCATCCTTGAACTGCACCACAGGGGCGGCATCCAAACTCGGCAAAGCAAATTCAGCATTGCGGCGTTCGCCCGTGAGTGCAATCGCATCGGCCTTCACGCCGACCTTCACCGGGCTGCTACCGCCAATTTCTACACCCGAGACCTTCACAACTTCAGTCTCGCGGCGTTCGTAATGATACGGGTCCTTCTCCAGAACCGGCACATTGTATGCCGTCGGTGCGGCAGGCAGTGCGCATGCCTTAATCAAGTCCTGAGCCACCGGGACTTCCGCCACCGGATCTTCGGTCAAGGACACGCGAATGGTATCGGCCAAGCCATCCAACAACAGAGCGCCGATGCCCGCCGCCGACTTGAGTCGCCCGTCGGCACCCGCGCCAGCTTCAGTCACGCCCACATGGAACGGATACGGCTTAAAGCCTTCTTGCTTAATACGTGCGGCAAGCATACGGTAAGCGGCAATCGCCACACGCGGATTGCTGCTCTTAAGGCTCAACACCACCTGGTCAAAATGTTCGGCTTCGCACACGGCCAAGTATTCCATGGCGCTTTCTACCATGCCTTCGACCGTGTCTCCATAGCGGTAAATCATACGGGCCGCGAGCGAGCCGTGGTTCACGCCAATGCGTATCGCGCGTCCCAGGCGCTTAGCCTCTTGCACAAACGGAGTAAAGGCTTCGGCAACCTTTTCCTTGCCTTCATCAAAAGACCTGTCCGTCTGCTGTTCGAGCGTCAAAATTCCAGTATCGACAAAGTTACCCGGATTAATGCGGACCTTCTCCACCCACTTAAGCGCCTCGAACGCGGCCTTCGGCTGGAAGTGGATATCGGCAGACACCGGCACAGTACAACCGGCAGCACGAACGCGCTTCATGACTTCTTCAAGGCCCTGGGCATCCGCAAAAGTCGGAGCAGTGATGCGAACCAATCCGCAACCCACCTTGGCAAGCGCCAAAGTTTCTGCCACCGTTTTCTCCACTTCTTTCGGCTTGGTGGTGGTCATGGACTGAACTAAAATGGGGGCATTGCCCCCGATAAGTGCGCCGCCAACGCGGACTTGTACAGTTTCCCTGCGGACTGCATTGAAGCGGTCGGCAACATAGGGGAATTCGCTAAACTTCGTCATGGTGCCAAAGATAGCAAAAAACTCCCCCATTAAACGTCATCTTCACCCAAGCTGCTATAATATTCTTCGAGTTTATAGCGACAAGCAGTAAAGCAATCCTTGAGCGACGGGTCGAACTGAGTTCCCATTCCGTCAATAATAATTTGATAAGCTTCATCGAAAGACATCTCGGCCTTGTAACAACGCTTAGACACCAATGCATCGTAAACGTCGGCAATCGCCATCACGCGAGCTTCGAACGGAATTTCCGAGCCCTTGAGCTTCTTGGGGTAACCGAATCCATCGTAACGTTCATGGTGGTAGCGGGCCACGTTCTTTGCAATCTTCACAAAATCCGGAGACTCCACCGCCGTCAAAAGGTTTTCCACAATCATGGCTCCCTTTTCCGGGTGTTCCTTCATTTCTTCATATTCCTGCGGCGTAAAGCGTCCGGGCTTTCTCAGAATACGGTCATCGATAGCGATCTTACCAATGTCATGCATAGGTGCCGCGGCCACCAGGCAGTCGTAGAAAAATTCAGACTGGCCAAGGGTATGGTCCTTACGCAAGTAATCCACCAGGATCTGCACCACATGGCTCGTACGCTTGATATGGCTACCGGTGTTGCTATCACGGCTTTCCACCATATACGCCATGCCCACCACCATCTGTTCCTGAATGGAACGGATCTGGGAATCGTTTTCCTTGAGCATCAATTCAAGACGAACGTTGTTCGTGCCCAGCATATTAATGTAATTGTGCATGCTGGTTTCGTCTTCAATCTTGAACAAGTTGATTTTCCTAGAACCAGAAAGGGGCAACTGGGTCAACCTGACCCTATAAAATTTTCCGTCGCGCTCAAACTTTTTCTCGTCAAAATCCTTGCCCTGCAAAAGCTCCTTGTTCCACGAAATGATCATACGGTTCAATTCGTTGTTATCGGGCAATTTGTGGTCGATTCGGCAATTCTTAAAATCCGGGAAATTTTTATATCCCACCGCATTACAACCAAGGAAGCTGTTGTCCGAGGAAACAAGGACATAGCTATCGGCATTTTGCGTCTCAAAAACCTGCGAGACAATCTGTTCCACACTATAACGCCTGATCCTAAAGCAAATGTACAGGAGTGCAAACTGGTCAAAAACATAGACCGCAGGCATCACCATGGTATCGGTTTCAACCACTCTCGAAATAAAGAACGAAAGAATCGAAACAGCTTCAATAGAAGACAATGCAATCAAGCTATTGAAGGACACATTTTTCTTTTTCAAGAAAGCATAAATAATAAGGCTCACATTGATAATGACAAAGCCAATCATCAAGAAATTAAAAATATCATGACCAATGCCATAGGTGGCAACAAAGTTTCCCACACCATTCGTCTGAACAAACCTGATGGAGCTGTAATAAACATCGCTAAAACCAACGGTTAAAGACAGGGTCAGGACCCCAAACACCAGGAGCAAAAGCACATGATGGCACCACGCCGAAAAACGAATCCTACAAATCAAGACGCAGGCATCAAACGTAAGAATAGGCAGGAACATGGATCCCACATAAATCATCTTGTTCGAAAGAATCGCCTGGTCCAAATTAGTGGACAACGCCAGCAAAAGATGACCTAAACAAGAAATAAATACACAGAAAAAAAGTAGTCCAAAAGGACCATTATGATTGGGATTAACTCGATAATGCAGCAAGTTATTAATCGCTGCAACAACGGTTAAAATTGTCAAATACAAAATGACCATAAGTATCCCATCCAGACATTCCCCCTATCACCCAATTTAAATATAAATTAAATTTACACTTTTGAAAATCCCTAATTCGTTATTTTTTGCTGATTTGGGCATTTTTATAAAAAAACACGTGCAAAAAAACGGCCGCCAACCCAAAAGGATTGACGACCGCAACAAATTGTATTACAGAACTTGTTCTGAATTAGGCTTCTGCAGCGCTAGCGGGAGCTTCCGGAGCAGCTTCAGCAGGTGCTTCAGCGGCCGGGGCTTCTGCAGCGGGCTTCGGAGGGAGCAAAGCCTTCATGGAAAGCTTCACCTTGCCCTTCGGGTCAACACCGAGGCAGAGCACTTCGACTTCGTCACCGACGTGAACAACGTCTTCGACCTTTTCGACGCGGTGGTCGGCAAGTTCGGAGATGTGCACCAAGCCGTCGCGACCCGGGAGGATTTCGACGAATGCGCCAAACGGCTGGATCGTCTTGACCTTGCCCTTGTACTTGCGGCCCGGTTCGGGTTCGGCAGTGAGTTCTTCGATCATGCGACGGCACACAGCGGCGGCCTTTCCGCTCGGAGCTGCGATATCGATGTTGCCATCGTCGTCGATGTTGATCGTGCAACCCGTCTGAGACTGCATGCCCTTAATCACGGAGCCACCGGAACCGATGACGTCACGGATCTTCGTGGTCGGGATGCGCATCTTGATCATGGTCGGAGCCTTTTCGGAAACCTTCGGACGCGGAGCGGCGAGGCCGAGTTCAGCCATCTTGCCGAGGATATGGAGACGGCCCTGCTTGGCCTGTTCCAAAGCTTCGCGCATAAGTTCCGGAGTAATACCGCGAATCTTGATGTCCATCTGGAAGGCAGTGATACCTTCGGCGGTACCAGTCACCTTGAAGTCCATATCGCCGAGGTGGTCTTCTGTACCGGTAATATCGGACAAGATCTTGATCTTGCCGCCTTCCTTCACAGAACCCTTTTCGGAGATAAGGCCCATGGCGATACCTGCAACCGGAGCCTTGATAGGAACGCCAGCGTCCATCAAGCTGAGGCAGCCACCGCAAACAGAGGCCATGGAAGAAGAACCGTTCGATTCCTGGATTTCAGACACCACGCGAATGGTGTACGGGAAATCTTCGGGCAGCGGAAGAACTGCAGCGAGAGAGCGTTCGGCCAAGTGACCGTGACCGATTTCGCGGCGGCTCATGCCGAGGCGCTTGCATTCACCCACGCTGTACGGCGGGAAGTTGTAATGCAGCATGTAGCTCTT
>JAFZOV010000170.1 GCA_017550445.1 Fibrobacter sp. | reverse complement strand
TACCAAGGCGTGGTGCGGGACGCCGACAACAAATTAGTGGCTGACAAACAAGTTACGGTAAGCGTGCAGATTCTGCAAGGGACCGACGACGGCACGGCGGTATATTCCGAGAACCATGAGGTAACCACCAACGCCAACGGCTTGATGACCTTTGAATTGGGAAGCAAGGACGCCGAATCGTTTGCAAAAATTGACTGGAGCAACGCTCCCTATTTCGTGAAAACCGTTGCCGAGTTCGACGGCAAGCAGATACAGGGCGTTACTCCGCTGTTGGCAGTGCCATACGCTTTGTATGCCGCAAAAGCAGGAAATGCTGATGTTGATTTGAGCAATTACGCTCTAAAATCCGAAATTCCAGCTGAAGTAGATTTAACGGATTACGCAAAGAAATCGGAAATTCCAACAGATTACGTAAGTTCGTCGGCACTTAATACCGCCATTGGCGAAGTTGAGGCGAAAATCCCTTCCGCAACCGACTTGAGCGGCTATTACAGCAAATCTGATGTTGACGCTCTGCTTGCAGAATTGAATGCGAAAATTGCGAAACTTGATTTACAATTGAATCCGCCGATACCAGGTGCAATAGAATTTGCTTTTTCCGTTTCGGCAGAAAAACAGATTTATTTCTCGAAAGGAAACCTGCAATACCAAGCAAGCACAGGCACATGGCGTTTTGCAGAACACCAGTATGATATGATTGGCAACGACAACGCAAACATTTCCTCAACAAACAGCGGTTGGATTGACTTGTTCGGTTGGGGGACTTCGGGTTGGAACAGCGGTGCAAATGCGTACCAACCATATAGCACAAGCACAAGTTACAGCGACTATTATCTCGGTGGAGATTACACCAACAACTTAACTGGCAGTTACGCCAATGCCGACTGGGGTGTTTACAACAAGATCTCCAACGGCGGAAACCAAGCAGGGCAATGGCGTACATTAACCCAATCAGAGTGGGATTATTTAATTTCGGGACGTGCACAGGCAAGCCGTCTTATGGGACAAGGCAGAGTAAACAACGTGAACGGATTGATATTGTTGCCCGACGGTTGGGAAACCCCTTCGTCGGTAAAATTCACGTATGACCCAGGCAACTATTCAACGAACGTGTATTCTCAGGACGAATGGGCTGTGATGCAGTCGTATGGTGCCGTGTTTCTTCCTGCTGCTGGCTACCGCCGCGGTACAGACGTGTACTATGTGGGTTCCTACGGCTACTACTGGTCGAGTTCGGCTTACGACAGCGTCGACGCCTACTATCTGGGCTTCGACGGCGGCGGCGTGTACGCGGACCGCAGCGGCCGCCGCGACTACGGGCGGTCTGTCCGTCTTGTACAAGAGGCAGAATAAAATGCGTAATGCGTAATGCGTAATGAAGGGCTGCCGCGCGAGGGGTGGCTCTTTTTTTTGTGCATAAACATTGACAAACGAGAGAGATTGTTGTATATTTGCAACGTCCTTGGTGAAAAATGAAGACGAAAGTTTAGAAACACGTGGGCAAAGGCCGATTAAATTCGTGCGGAATTCTGGCTACGGCGCGGAATTCCTGTAAAAAGGAGATTTAATTGTCTCCTTTTTTTATTTCCATAAACGCAAAAAGGT
>JAFZOV010000024.1 GCA_017550445.1 Fibrobacter sp. | reverse complement strand
TGCGAAGCTGTTGCAGCTGAGTATTGTTACCCGCCTTGCCACGCATGCTGAGCAAATGGTTCATACGCTGGTATTCCTGCTCGGCGCGGGCTTCGACAGCGGCAGCGGCCACTTCGGCAATTTCCTTTGCCTTTGCCGACACAATGCGGCGAGCAATGGCGAGGCCTTCTTTACCGAAATACTTGAGCGTCATGTTCACAGCAGCATTACCCTGCGGAACAGGCACATCCTTGAAGCTTGCAGCCTTCAGTTCCGGAACCTTTTCGGTCAGGTCTTCACCTGTGGGGTTCACGAGCACGCTAATGTAGCGCGGGCCCGCAAGGTCAGACACGCCCCATTCTTCGGCCACCGAGAAGTCCACCGCGAAATTGTACTGCATCACGAGGCCGCGCATTCCGGAATTCTGCCAGATGTTGCAAGCCACGGCACCATTGTCGAGCGAAGTTTCAAAGTCAATCACACCCTGCGAAAGCGGGTGTTCCAAGCTCACAAAGTCCACTTCGTCATGCACCATGGCCACGTTGCGGTCAAAGGTCACAGTCAAGCTCGACGTATCGCAGAAGCGAGCGTCTTCGTCGCCACCACCGGAGCTTTCTTCAAAGTTGCCCACAGCCTGCGTCACGCGGCCACCGCCACCGGCGCCCGCCATACCGACCGTTTCCGGCATACCGGGAATCGAGCCCGATTCCACCTGCGTGCCCATGCTAATGATGTAGCAGCCCTTGATCTTGCTCTTTTCGATTTCAAGGCCGCGGTCCATCAGCGACGAGAACACGAGCGTTTCCAAATCCTTGTCGGCGTCGATCTTCAAGATGGCATCGGTAATTTCTTTAGCCTTTGCCGGGTTGCGGGAGTTGAATTCCAGCAAGCGGTCGCGGCCCTTTTCAATATTCTTGCGCATGGTGTCGCAGTCTTTCTTGACCTGCGGAATCACCGTGTCCACAAAGTTCTGGAGCAAAGCCTGCGGTTCGGCAAGAGCGGCAATCAGTTCGTCTGTATACTTGAGGAAGAGTTCGCCACCGCTCATCATCGGAGTGCCGAAAGCGTTCAAGCCGTTGTGGTACCAGCGGAACATGACTTCCTGGCCGGAGCCCTTCACGTAAGGCACATGGATAATGATATTTTCCGTCTGGCCAATACGGTCCAAACGACCGATACGCTGTTCCACAAGGGCGGCATCCAGCGGCAAGTCAAAAAGAATCAGGTGATGCGCAAACTGGAAGTTACGGCCTTCGGAACCGATTTCAGAGGCGATCAACAGGTTCGCGCCGTTTTCCTTGCTGAAGTTTGCGGCAGCCTTGTCGCGGGCCATAATCGTCATGTTCTCATGGAACATCGAGAAGGCGCCCTCGCCCATGTATTCGTTCAAGAGCGTTTCAAGAGCCTGAACTACCTGGATGGATTCGCAAATCAGGAGCACCTTGTCGTTCGCATGTTCCTTCAAGAACTGCTTGAGCCACACGTAGCGTTCATCGAGCGCCCAGGCATCGGAATAGCTCGTGCACAAGAGACCGTTCTCTTGAATGTCGGTGGACATGTCCAAATCGTTTTCGGCAGCGGCATTCACCATGTCGCGGTAATTCGGATTCGGGTCGAGCGGAATTTCATCGAGCACGCGCTTGGGGAAACCACCTACGCCCTTACGGGTATTGCGGAACACCACAGAACCAGTACCCACAGCATCCACAATGCGGCGAATCCATTCGTCGGCAGGCATGCTCTTTGCGCTTTCCTGTTCCAGCCACGGGCGAATAATCGACTTCTTCGGAACGCATTCGTTCAAGTCGTCCCAGCTCATGGTCTGACCCGGATCCGTCGGCAACTTCGAAAGTTCATTCACCAGTTTGCGGTAAGCGTCCTGGTCCTTGATAAAGCTGTTGTAGTCCGCAAAGCGCACAGGGTCGAGCATCTTCAAGCGGTTGAACTGCGATTCCGGATGGAACTGCAGCGGCGTACCCGTCAAAAGGAGCACTCCCTTTGAGCGCTGAATCACGGCATTCGCCAACAGGTATTCATGGCTCGTAAATCCGTCTTCGCAAACCAGGTGGTGCGCTTCATCGATAATCACCATGTCCCAATTGGTCTTGAGCAAGTCTTCTATCAAGGCAGGTTGTTTGATCAAGAAATCAATCGAGCAAATAATATCGTTTGCTATCGTGAACGGATTCGGGCGGTCATCGTCATCGTTCACGAACAAACCCTTGATGTAGCCTTCGTCCACCAAGGTAAACAGGTGGTTGAAGCGGCGCTTCATTTCCACGAGCCACTGGTGCTTCAGCGTTTCGGGCACAATAATCAAGGTACGCGTAAGGCGACCACGAGCCTTAAGCGCATGCCAAATCATACCCGCTTCAATCGTCTTACCAAGGCCCACTTCGTCCGAAAGCATCAGGCGCGGAAGCGTAGAACTGTCACAAGCGCGCTGACACAAATAGTACTGGTGCGGAATCATGGAAGTACGCGGGCCAATCATGCCACGCACCGGCGAAGAAATCCACTTGCAAGAAAGTTCCATGGCCGATTCGCGACGGCCGAACTGCACGCTGTTCGACACGCGGTTTTCCATGAGGGCCTTGAACAGGTCCGCCGGACGCGCAATCGAAATCTTGCCGCTCAGTTCAGATTCCTTCATCTGTCTGCCGGCACGACCCGTATACACCAACAAGCCATCCACTTCTTTTACAGATTCAACGGTAAAAGACATTCCCTTTTCGCTCTTGGCGGTATCGCCGACCGAAAGTTCAAAGCGGTCCACTGGGGCACCCATGGAACGGTAACAACGGACATCACTTACAGCGGGGAACGAAATTCTAACAATACGGTCCTGCACCTCGGTCACAATGCCTAGGCCGAGTGCAGGTTCCGATTGACTTACATAGCGTTGGCCAATCTTGAAATTCATCATACCTCCTAAATGTAGCTTTTTTTCTAAATTGTGGCTTATCATGACATGGTACTATATAGATGAATCCGTTACCGACGGAGAACGACGCAAGGGTCCTTACAATATCGACGAAATCAGGGATTTTGTAAAAGACGGCACGATAAAAGACGAAACTTTGGTATGGCATTCGGGCATGGAAGCCTGGGTCGCCTGGAAAGACACCGAAGAATCCAAGGAAGTCCCGCTTTCTGAAGAAGAACAGATCAAGGCAGCCCTTGAAGCCATTATTGCCGAACACAACAAAGGCAAACATTATGCCGGATTTTTCGTCCGCGCACTCGCCTATACAATCGACAATTTTACTTTATCTGCAATCGGCGTCTTAATTCTGATGATTATGAGTGCGATTCAGATGGTTGACCTGAATACGCTTGCCGACGCCATGAGCAACTATATCAGCAACCCCACCTCTGAAGAAGCGCTCAACAAGGTAATCGACATTCCGGGAGTGCACCTATTCTTGATTATTTGGGGCGTGGTTCAGGCCATTTACTTTGTGGCATTCACAGCAATCAAGTCGGCCACCCCCGGCAAGATGCTCATGAAAATCCATGTGGAGCAAGCCCACGACGAAAAGGTAAGCGTGATGGTTTCCGTGATCCGATTTATCGCAAGCCTAATTACGCAAGTCACGCTCATGTTCTACGGCATAGGCTACCTGATTGTCATGGTAGACCCCAAACGCCGCGCCCTGCACGACTGGATTGCCCACACCCGCGTGGTGTACAACAAAACCGCAGCGAAGAAGAAGTAAAAAAAATTAGAATTACTATATTTCTTTGGGTAATCAATTCCGAACTCTGAATTCTGAATTAACTATGTACCAGTTTATTGTTCCGCAAGTCAAAAAGCCGCTCGACGGCGAAGTTGAAATTTCCGGCGCTAAAAACGCAGTATTGGCCGTGATGGCCGCAGCACTCCTCGCCGACGGAGTTTCCGAAATCACGAACGTTCCGCACCTCAAGGATATGAAGACCATGTCCGATGTGTTGCGCGTGATCGGTTGCCACATCAGCGGCGAAGCCCACACCTTAAAAATTGACACAAAGAATGCCGACCACCTGGAAGCCCCTTACGAACTCGTGAAGACGATGCGCGCAAGCTTCTACGTGCTTGGCCCGCTGGTGGCGCGCTTCGGCCGTTGCCGCGTTTCGCTCCCGGGCGGTTGCGCTTGGGGTCCGCGCCCGGTTGACCTTCACTTGAAGGGGCTCGAAGCGCTCGGTGCAAAGATTACCGTGACTCACGGCTACGTGGAAGCCACTTGCGACGGGCGCCTACCGGGCGGAACATTCCATTTCCCGATTTCAAGCGTGGGCGCCACGGTGAACGTACTGATGGCTGCTACACTTGCCAAGGGCACGAGCGTGCTTCAGAATGCCGCCTTGGAACCCGAAATTGACAACCTCGTCGATTACCTCATCGGCATGGGCGCGAAGATTCAAGGGCGCGGCACGCGCACCCTTACGGTGCAGGGCGTAGAAACTCTACGCCCGGGTAATGGCGTCACCATTCCCGACCGTATCGAAGCAGGCACCTTCCTTTGTGGTGCCGCCATTACGCGTGGCCGCGTTCGCGTGAACAAGATTATTCCCGAACACATCGCCTCCACGCTTGACGCCTTCCGCGACATGAACTGCAAGGTGACAGTCGGCCCCGACTGGGCCGAAGTCGATGCCCGCGGTCAGGAACTCAAGCCGATTACTATCCAGACGCTTCCCTTCCCGGGCTACCCCACCGACATGCAGGCGCCGCTCATGGCAACGCTCCTTTCGGTTAAAGGCAACAGCGTCATTCAGGATACCGTCTACAATGACCGCTTTAAGCATGTGGCCGAAATGCAACGTTTGGGAGCAAACATTACGCTCAATGGCAACACCGCCACCATCAAGGGCGGAGAAAAGCTCTCAGGCGCCGACGTGATGGGCTCCGACCTGCGTGCAAGTGCAGCACTCGTACTCGCCGCACTCATTGCCGAAGGCGAAACCAAAATCAGCCGCATCTATCACCTAGATCGCGGCTACGAAGATTTCGAAGCCAAGATGGCCAAGCTCGGCGCCAAAGTTGAGCGAGTGATCATCGACGCCGACGAACCGTAGACTAGACGAGAGAACGCCGCTACGCGGCTACAGACGAGAGACGAAAGAAGCCCAGCGTTTGCCGGGCTATTCTCATATTTTCTACGGATTCTCTTACAGGGCGGCTTCCGTAGATTCCGCGGTTGCACTTGCGGTCGGTTCCGGAGCCTTTTCCTGCGCAGGCTTTGCGCGGGAAGTCGGATTTACCGGTTCACGAACCACAGGCACGCATCTTTCTACAGATTCACCAGCAGATTTCTTGTCTTCCTTCTCCAAGATTTCCTGCAACATTTCGGCCGACTGTTCGAATTCAGCAGACTTTTCGCAAGACTTTGTTGAAAGGATCTTCTGCAGGTATTGCTTTTGCATGTTGATGTCGCATTCATCACCATACAGGCCAGCCAGCTTGAACAACGCAGGGCAAGTCTTCTGTCCGTCGGGGAAGGCTTCCGACATGCGAGCAAAGACCTTTTTAGCCTTGTCCACCTGGTTCACATCAACTAAGCAAAGCGCCATCCAGTAAAGCGAATTTTCGGCAAGTTCGCCTTCTTTCATTTGCTCATAAACCTGCTTGAAACCGCTGTAAGCCAGCTTGAATTCACCGCGATGGTAATCGGAACGGGCCGTATTGAACATGGCTTCGGCTTCCACCAGCTTTTCGGCCTCGCGTTCCAAGCTATCCATAGACACCGGAGCCGGAGCACCGCTTACCACCACCTTCTTCGCCAGAATCTTATCGGACTTGCCGAGCAACATATCCAAGCGGTAGATGATTTCTTCCTGTCTAGAATCGTTGCGTTCAGACTCATCTGCGACACGGCGAGAAAGCATGGTGATTTCAGCCTGCATACGCTTTTGCGCAAGAGACGCAGCCTCCAGCTCAGCACGCAGAGAATCGTTCTGGGCCTGAAGCTGTATAGCCACAGAATCCATGCGCTGTTCGACTTCTGCGCCAACAGCTTTCATTTCCTGTGTACGGAGCACCGTCATCTGGCTGCACCCCGCGAAGACAAGCGCGGCAAAACCCGCAGTAAGTAATTTCAAGTTAGTCATGAGCTTTATTCAATTATGAATTCGGAATTCAGAATTCAGAGTGAAAAGCATTCTGAAATCCAAATCCTGAATTTTAAATTTTATAATTCCGAAATCCGAATTCTGAAATCTGAATTATTCCTTAATGTTCACGCGGAAATTGGCGCGACGGTTCTGGGAGTAGGCTTCTTCGGTTGCACCTTCAACCTTCGGGGCTTCCTTACCGTAGCTCACAGATTCCATACGCTTGCCGTCGATACCGTAAGCAATCAAGAATTCCTTCACCTTCATGGCACGCTTTGCACCGAGAGTGAAGTTGTAGTCTTCAGTACCGCGAGCATCGGTGTGGCCTTCAATCGTAATCGTGAAGCGTTCTTCCTTAATCAAGAGTTCGCCCACCTGAGCCAAGAGTTCCTTAGCCTTTTCGGTGAGTTCAGAACGGTCGAAGTCAAAGTACACGTCTTCGCTCATGATCTGGTTGATGAGGGCTTCAAGGCGAGCGCGTTCAGCTTCCAAGCGAGCGCGTTCAGCAGCCAGGCGTTCAGCTTCGAGGCGAGCCTGTTCAGCAGCCAGGGAATCTGCATTGGGTTCTGCAGCCGGAGCAACAGCAGCCGGAGCCGGTTCTGCTTCCGGTTCAGTCTGGGGTTGCTGCTTCTTTGCACAAGCAACAAGGCAGAGGGCTGCGGCAGATGCCACTACAGCGAGTTTAACGAAGTTCTTCATTTTTTACCTTCCTTTTTTGGTTGTTTAAAATCATCATAGAAAAAAGACCACGTCGGCGAAGTATTTTCACCGGAATTGGTAATTCTCGTAACGTTGGAGCCGTCCTTTCTCATAATGTAAATCTGATACGAACCGCTACGGTTGCTGGAGAAAGCAATCAACTTGCCATCGGGCGACCAAGTGGGGTGTTCGTTGTTACCTGCGTTGCTGGTGAGCTGCACGATGTCAGAACCGTCGAGAGCGCAAGTATAAATATTCATATGGCCGCCATCCATCGAAGTGTAGGCGATGCGGTCACCTTCAGGCGACCAGCTAGCACGTTCATTGTAACGGCCCATAAAGGTCACGCGACGCAAATCAGAACCATCCTTGCCCATCGCAAAAATCTGCGGGCCACCGCCGCGGTCGCTAGTAAACAGCACTTCAGAGGCAAACGGGCTCCAGGCGGGGCTAGTCTGGTTCGACTTCAAATAAGCAAACTTTTTAGCCTTGCCAGTTTCGGGGTTACCGATATACAAATCCGTCTTGCCGTCCACCGTGCTAGAGAACAACAGTTCCCCCGTCTTCGGGTTCACTGCCGGGCTGTAAGTCTGATCCAAATGAGGGAACACAGCACGTTCAACACCGCCAAAGGTTTTGGAATAGAGCTTCGGACGATGCGTCTTGAAGTTCACGTAATAAAGTCCGGCATTGCCCTTCATCCAAACAGGCATCATGCTGATGGTCGTATCACGGGTTATCTGGCTACGATGGAAACCATCATAATCGGACACCACCACCTGCTTGATTCCGTCCATCTTGGACACATAGGCAAGTCTAGTGGTTGCCACGCCACGTTCACCCCAAAGGCGATAAATCACCTGGTCAAAGAACTGGTGCATGGCACGGCGCATATCCTTCTGTTCTACCAGGTAAGACTCCCCAAGCATCAGATCCTTGGTCTGCGAAGCATACAGGAAACATTCCACCTTCAGCATCTTGCCGACGGGAGTCACCTTGCCCGTAATGTAATGTTTGGCATGGGTCTTACTGAACAACGGCAAATCGAACTTGTCCGAAGAAACCACGTCAAAACGGCCCGAAAGGTTGGCATCGCGAGTCACAATCAGGTGCGGTTTTTCTTCGATCCAGTCAATGGACTTCTTTTCTGCAAAGGGAACAACGCCGATGGGCATCGTCTTGAACACTGAAATACCCACGTCAACGGCAATCGTATCAATGGTCGCATACGATGCTGCCGGCAACAGGGCCAGTGCAAAGGCGGCGACGCGTACAAAAAATTTCATCTTATCCATTCTAATCCACTCGTTTGTTCAATATAATACAATTTTATTACGTCCTAAACCACCTATCACATTAATTTGGTGTAAAATTAAAGTGAAGCACCAACGAAGGGGCTCTAAAATTAGGCGGAAGCTCCGGGACCTTCGAAATCTGCACTGCACGAACCGACAAATGATCCCAAGTCTTGTTACCGGAACTACGCTTGAGCGTAATCGCCGTAATGCCGCCAAAACGATCTACCGTAAACTGCACCGTGGTTTTCACGTCACGACGCACATTCAGGTTCGAAGGCGGATTAAAGTTGCTCATGATAATTTGTTTTAAACGTTCCAAATAAACTTGCATCAGCGGGTCCATATCCACAGACCCCACCGGGTTCAAGCTCGGTGCTTCAACAGCTGCGGGCAAGTCCAAGTCGTCCACTTCAAAATCATCCTGCGGTTCCGGTTCTGGCTCGGGTTCCGGCTGCGGTTCTTCCACCGGCTCCGGTTCAGGCGGTTTGTCCTCCACCTTGGGTTCCGGCGGCAATTGCTGGTCAACCTTTGGCTTAGGCTCCGGCTTGGGCTTAGGTTCAATAGGCTTTGGCTGTTCTGGCTTGGGCTCCACCGGCTTAGGGCGGGGCGGCTGCGGACGCGGCTGTACCGCCTGCTGCACCTGCACCATTTCGAACACAGGAATCGGTTCCGGTTCATGCTTGAAATTCACAAAATGGAACGCAATGCAAATGCCCGCAACGAGCAAATGGAAAACCACCGCACACACGATGATTTTCACCATCATTCCGTCATCGTCAGACGAAAAGTACTGGATGTTTCTCTCTGCGCTCACCTATCTCTTTCCCGGTTTTTCCTTGGGATTCATCGTCAAGAATCCAAGCTTTGTCACACCGAGCTTTTGCACCTGCGTCACCACCTTCATCACAAGGCCGTAGTTCACGGACTCATCGGCATTGATGACCACGGCCATCTCGCCATTCCAGAGCGACTTGAACACGTTGTTAAAACTCTTAAAGTCCACCATCATATCGGCGATATAGAGTTCCTCGTTCTTGGTGATAGACACCTTCAAAAGCTTTTCTTGCTCCATGGTCGGGGCTTCTGCCTTAGGCAAGTCCACCTTGACACCCTGACTCATGAGAGGCGCAGAAATAATGAACACGATAAGGATGGCGAACACGATATCGATCATGTTCGTCAGGTTCATCTCCTGCTTAAGTTCTTTTCCGCGACTGCGCTTCACAAAGCCTCCTAGCCGGCCACTTCTTCAAGGGCGAGCAAGTCACCGCGCTTAAAGAGACTGAGCACCTGGGAGCCAAAGTTGAAGTACGAAATTTCGTTCTGTCCGTTGCGGGCGGTAAAATAGTTATAGCCGGCAGAAGCAGGGATTGCGACCACAAGGCCCGCCACCGTCGTAATC
Organism: Fibrobacter sp.; assembly: GCA_017550445.1. The sequence continues at coordinate 4,664 of JAFZOV010000024.1, read as the reverse complement.
AAGGCCATGGCAATACCCGGAGCGACCACCGTCAAGTCTGCAGAGCCGTGCTGGCCAATCTGGAAGAACGCGACCATGATGCCCCACACCGTACCCAAAAGACCAAAGAACGGAGAGAGGTTGGAGCATGTTGCCAAGAAACCCAGATAACGGTCTTCGGTAAGACGCAGGCCTTCGATAGAACGCTGAATCGTATCTTCCAGGAGCGATGCACGGTGCTGGATAGAGTCGTAACTCACAAAATTACTGAACTTAGAAGCTTCCTTAAGCACTTCGGAGGTAAGGCTGCGGAGCGCACTGTCGTCGGCGGTTTCGCAGAGTCCCTGCAATTCCACAAACTGGCGCACATTCACGAACTTGCGGAAAAACACCACGTTTGCGCGCTGGTTTTTCATGTTCACGATGTACTTAACAATAATGATGCCCCACGAACCGAGCGACATGACTGCCAAAATGCCCAAAATTACAATCGTCGTGATATCAGACTGCGTCAGCATCTGGAGTAAAGGAACCGAATTGTTCAAAATCACCTCCCATTACAGGAAAAAGCGTAACTTGTTGTTTGGCAAGAATATAGCAAAAAGGAGGAATCCAAGACCCCGAGAACAAGGCAAAATTGCAATAAAATCGTAAGAAATAAAAATTTACAAAAAAGGCCTACAGATCCAGCTCGGTCTGTAAACTCTTGGGGTGGAAGCTTTTACGATGTTCAGGGGTCATTCCCTGACGACGAATAGCATCCAAATGCGCCTTGGTACCGTAACCTGCATGTTTGTCGAAACCATAGCCAGGGTACTTCTTTTCAAGGTCATCCATGTAGCGGTCACGGAAAACTTTTGCGAGAATTGAGGCCGCCGAGATACTTGCAATGCGGCCATCGCCCTTGACCACGGGAATCTGCATTTCTTCGGGAATTCCGTGAATTTTTAAGTTGCCGTCAACAGCGATCATAATTTTGGACGCTGCAGGCAACATTCCCTTCTGAAAAATGGGAATTTCAGGTTCAGATTCATGTATTCCGGGCATTCCAAGCGCCTGCAGTGCGCGGCGCATGGCCAAAAAGTCCGCTTCCAGAATGTTCATGCGGTCAATTTCTTCGACCGAGGCGCTTGCCACGGCAAAGCATTCACAAGCGTCTTGAACATCCTGATACATGGCCTCACGCTTGGGGCGAGTAAGCTTCTTCGAGTCGTTCAAGGCAGGCATGATATCAGGGGCCTTGAGCACGGCGGCGCAGGCCACCACGGGGCCAGCCAAGGGGCCACGGCCCACTTCGTCTATGCCCACGACCACGGCATTCTCCCCCATTTGCAAGGTTGCGAAATTACGCATGGCAACTTCGCCTTCGATAGGAGCTTCTATACCTTCTAAGAATGCCGGGACTTTAAACTTCATTGGTTATACGCCTATTTGCTTTGCGTAATCGCGGATAGTGCGCCAGTAAAGGTCATGTTCCTGAACAAGCACGCGGGCAGCAAGCGTTTCCGGCGTATCGCCATCTTCAACAGGTACGCGAGTCTGGGCCAGAATGCGGCCCTTGTCAATTTCTTCGCTGACCAGGTGAACCGTGGGGCCCGATTCCTTTTCGTGAGCGGCAATCACGGCTTCGTGCACATGAATTCCCCAAAAACCCTTGCCGCCAAACTTGGGCAAAAGTGACGGATGAATGTTCAAAATGCGATCCGGAAGTCTATTGATAAGACTTACAGGCAAGGCCTTCATGTAACCGGCCAAAATCAACAAATCGATATTGTAACGATCAACGACATCAAGTAAAGCAGCCTCGTAAGCTGCCGTATCGGGATGAGTCTTGCCAGAAATATGATAAACGGGAATTCCGTAGGATTCTGCATGAGAAACAGCACCGCACCCCCCGTTATTAGAGATTAAAAACTTGCATTGAGCTTCGAGATCACCTTCGCCAATGCGGTCTATAATCGCTTTAAAGTTACTTCCACCGCCGGAAGCCATGACGCCTATTTTAAACATGGCGCCAAAGATAGAAAAAGTTTAACAGAAGCAGTGGATGAGAACCCAAGTTACCCCGCAAAAAGCAACCAGATAATTGAAGGTGAAGTTCCAGAAGATTTTTGCTTTCTGAGCAGACTGTAGAGTAATGTTCTTAGTCATGCCCTTAATTTAGATAGAATTCGTATATAAATAAAGAGACGGAAATCACAATGAGATTTCCGTCACAAAGTGTTGAAAAGCTTACAACATCTACTTCGTTTTTTCTTCAATTTTGACGACGGGTTCGTCCATCATCTTTTCGGCAATAACTTCCGGCGTTTCTTCAGCCACGGCAGCGTTGGATTCTTCCGGCATCCACGGCTTGTCGAGGTTTCTTTCCCAAGACACGGTCGGGGCCTGCTGCGCTTCGTTCGAGGTATCCACCACGGGGAGGCCCAGGAGTTCACGGGCGCGGTTAAGGGCGGCATCGATGTTACCGAGGGCGTTTTCTTCGCCGAGCTGCTTGAGCACACCGGCGCGAGTCAAGGCCACCACCGGCTGGGCATGCACGCCAGAGAGCAACAGCTGCGTACCTTCGCGATTACAACGGTTCAGCAAGTCTTCAATCATCTGGATACCGGCAGCATCGATGCTAGAGACGCTGCGCATACGCAGAATAAGGATCTTCGGCTTGTCCGAAATACGGGCCATAGTATCTTTAAACTTGTCGACCGCACCAAAGAAGAGCGAACCAGCGAGTTCGTACACCACCACGCCCTTCGGCACCTGACGACTAAGTTCGTTGTGGGCAGCTTCTTCGTCATCTTCCTTAAGGGCTGACGTTACCGATTCCACTTCGGCGACATCGCTCATACGCTTAATGAAGAGCACTGCAGCAAGGAGCACACCGACTTCGATTGCAACCGTAAGATCAATCACCACCGTAAGGAAGAAAGCCACCAGCATCACGATGACATCGCTCTTCGGAGCCTTGAACATCTTGATAAAGCTGCGATAGCCGCACATGTTGAAAGCGACCTGGAAAAGCACTGCTGCGAGGGCTGCCATCGGAATCATTTCGGCATACTTACCGAGCACAAGCATAATGAGCAAAAGCACAATGGCATGCACCAAACCAGAAATCGGGCTCACCGCACCGTTACGGATGTTCGTTGCCGTACGGGCAATAGCACCTGTTGCCGGGATACCGCCAAACATCGGAGAAAGCAAATTCGCCACACCCTGGCCGAAAAGTTCGGTATTGGAGCGGTGCTTGGTAGAGGTCATACCGTCGGCCACCACAGCAGAGAGGAGCGATTCAATAGCGCCGAGGATTGCGATCGTCAAAGCCGGCTGGAACACCTTTTGCATCATTTCAAGGCTAATGTTCGGCAAATGAGGCACCGGGAATCCGCTCGGGATGTGGTTTTTCATGCCGATGGTCACCACGCCGTGGCCCGTAATCGGGTCATCCCAACCGAGAACCTTCACCATGACCGTAGCCACGATAATGGCAATCAGGGAACCCGGAACCTTCGTGGTAATCTTCGGCCACAAAATGCAAACGGCCAAAGCCACAAGGCCCACAATCACGGCATAAATATTAATCGTATCAAGCGAAGAGGCATAAAGCTTGATTTTGCCCACGGCATCTGCCGGGTCCTTCGAAAGGAATCGCAGACCGAAGAAGTTCGGCACCTGGCCAAGCGCAATAATAATAGCGATACCGGCAGTAAAGCCGACAGTCACCGGGAACGGGATAAACTTAATAATGGCACCGAACTTGGCCAAACCGAAGATAATCAGCAAAATACCGGCCAAAAGCGTTGCCGAGGCAAGGCCATCATAGCCATACTGGCTCACGATGCCGTAAACAATCACAATGAAGGCGCCCGTGGGGCCACCAATCTGGAAGCGGGAACCGCCCAAGAGAGAAATCGTAAAGCCCGCGATAATGGCCGTATAAAGGCCCTGTTCCGGACCCACACCCGAAGCGATAGCGAACGCAATAGCAAGCGGGAGCGCCAGAATGCCCACAATCAGGCCCGACATAAGGTCGCTAATGAAATTTTTCTTGTCGTAGCCCCTGCGAATCGTGCGGAACAATTCAGGAGTGACGGTCGTCTTGACGCCAGCAAGGAAATTCTTGACGGACTCTTTGGCGTTAATATTGGGCATGGGGGTCTCCAATCTTAGGAACGCGGCCAAATTTAGGAATTTTAACACTAGTTGTTAAGGGTATTTTTTCTATTTTTACGCCCAAAAATTAAAGAGGACACTATGCTTTTCAATTTCGACATGATCCAGGGCGTCTATGCCCGCATTCCCGCCCGCGTTGAAGCTGCCCGCAAGCAGCTGGGCCGTCCGCTCACCCTCGCCGAAAAGATCATCTACAGCCACCTGATCGACGGCGCCGAAAACAGGACATACGAACGCGGCAAGGATTTTGCCGTATTCCACCCGTACCGCGTGGACTTGCAGGACGCCACCGCACAGATGGCCTTGCTTCAGTTCACCACCGCCGGTAAGTCCAAGGTAGCCGTGCCGAGCTCTGTACATTGCGACCACTTGATTATCGCCCGCGAAGGTGCAGAAAAAGATTTGCCCCGCGCCAAGGAAGAAAGCAAGGAAGTGTACGATTTCCTCCAGTCCGTGTCTGCCAAGTACGGCATTGACTGCTGGCTCCCGGGTGCAGGCATCATCCACCAGGTGGT
>JAFZOV010000169.1 GCA_017550445.1 Fibrobacter sp. | reverse complement strand
CGCTCATGAGCAACACTTCGTAGCCCTTGGCCTTGAAGGCTTCCAGCATCGGGTTGGACTTCACAGCATTCTTGTCGCCAATCAGATAGTAAATTTCCTTCTGGCCTTCCGGCATGCGCTTCACGTATTCGTCGAGACCCACGAGAGCGTCGCCTTCGGTCTTGGTGCTTTCGAAGCGGAGCAACTTCTTGAGTTCATCAAGATGTTCCCAGTTCATGTAGAAGCCTTCCTTCAGCACCATGCCCAGTTCGCGCCACCAGGCGTTGTACTTGGCGGCATCCTTGTCGGCCATGTTCTGCAAGGTATCCAGCACCTTCTTGATGACGTGCTTACGGATGTTGGTGATGATCTTGTTGTTCTGCAAGATTTCACGGGACACGTTCAGCGGCAAGTCTTCGGAGTCCACCACGCCGCGCACAAAGCGCAACCATGGCGGCAACAAGTCCTTGCAGTCGTCCATGATAAAGACCTTCTTCACATAAAGCTTGAGGCCATGCAAAGCGTCGTTGTGCCAAATGTTGAACGGAGCCTTAGACGGAATGTAGACCAAGCTCCAGAATTCCTGAGAACCTTCGGCATGGCTGTGGTTCCAAGCAGCCGGTTCGTCTGCTTCGTGGCAAATCACATTGTAGAAGTCCTTGTACTGTTCTTCGGTGACTTCCTTTTCGCTCTGGCGCCACAGAGCCTGCTTTTCGTTCAAGCGTTCTTCGGGCTTTTCTTCGATTTCGCCCTTGTCGTTCTTGGTCGGTTCCGGGTGGAAGTAAATACCGTAGCTTACGAAGCCGCTGTACTTCTGCACGATGTCGCGGATCTTCCATTCGCTGGCGAAGTCTTCGGCATCTTCATCATCCTTCAGGTACAGCGTAATCTTGGTACCCACCTTGTCGCGGGGGGCTTCAGAAATTTCGAAATCGCCCGTGCCTTCGGAGGACCACATATAGCCCTGGGTTTCGCCGGCCTTAAGGGTCAGCACTTCGACCTTCTTGGCCACCATGAATACAGAGTAGAAGCCCACACCGAACTGACCGATGAGATCCACGCTACCCTTGTCGCCATCTTTCAGGCTCTTGATAAAGTTCTTGGTGCCGCTACGAGCGATGGTGCCCAGGCAATTGATCAGGTCTTCCCTGTTCATGCCGATACCGTTGTCTTCTACAACGATGCGCTTGCCTTCCTTGTTCACCGAGAGGTCGATGCGCAGCTGCGTGCCCTGGGGCAAAAGGTCTGCATTGGAGAGGGAAAGGAAACGACGCTTGTCAAGAGCATCCGCCGCGTTCGAAACGAGTTCGCGGAGGAAGATTTCCTTGTTGCTATAAAGGGAGTTGATCATCAAGTTCAGCATGTCGCGAACTTCGGTCTGGAATTCCATCTTCTCTGTTGCCATTTTTCCGTCCTTTGTCATCCCCGGCTTGACCGGGGATCTTCTTGTTAAAATTTGAAGCGAATCAGCAAAATCACGTTTCATTTTGAAACAAAATCTACTTTCCGCTTTGTTTTCGCGATAAATAATGCAAGAACTATGCCAAAGCTCACCAACCGAAAAGGGGCGATTTTTCCCACTTTTTCCAAATCTGGCGTATTAGTATATAGATAGGGCAAAACGTTCTATTCGCTTTTCGGGGGCTGTTCCCCGGTTACAGAATGAAAAAATGGAAACTAAACGCACTCCCTTTGAGCAGCTCCCCATTACAGACAGGTTCATGTTTGCAATGGTGTTCAGCCACAAGGAAATCGCCAAGCCCTTCCTCGAAGCGGTACTTGGCATCAAGATTCACGAACTCCGGGACCCCGAGCCTGAAAAGACTGTCGAAGTAAGCCCTTTCTACAAGGGAATCCGCTATGACGTCTTTGTAAAGGAAACGGGGCCGAACGGAGAGACTCTCCGCAATTTCGATATCGAAATGCAGATGGAAGACAACAAGGAAATCCCCAAGAGGACCCGCTACTATCAGGCAATGTGCGATAGCGAGGCTCTGAACAAGGGCGAACCATACTACAATCTGAAGGATCTCTATATCGTATTCCTGTGCCCCGAGGACATTTTCGGGCAGAATCGCGCCGTGTACAAGTTCAAGAATCTCGAAGTCGACAATCCTAAAATTGAGTTGGGTGACCTCTGTTTCAAAAATTTTTATATCTTTACTAAGTACCGCGACGTCGCCGAAAAGTCGATCCGGCAATATATGGAGTATTTCGCCACAAGGCGGCCCAATTCTCCTGAAACGGAAAAAGTCGATCGCCTAGTGAAGTGGTACCAGACGGACAATGAAACAAGGAAACGCTATATGACTTGGCAACAGGAAATCGATATCGCCGTGGACCTTGAACGCCAACGTGCTGATGCAGAAAAAGCCCGTGCAGACGAAGCTTGCGAACTTGCTAATGCAGAAAAAAAACGTGCTGACGAAGAAAAGGCTCGTGCCGACAAGTACGAGAAGATGCTTCGCGAACTCGGCAAGTTGTAGTTTTTAGGCGGTCAACGACCGCCTTTGTCTGTAATAATAAGTTAAATTTAGGGCGGGAAATTTCCATGGAGCATAGAATGAAGAATCTGTTACCGACGTCATCCTTGGTCAACGGCCGAGGATCCATCATTCTCGTTTTGGCATTTGCATTGACGTTCCTGTTCGTCGCCTGTGGCGATGATGACAGCAGCAGTTTCGTTGAGCCGGAGAAGGAATCTTCGTCTAGCGAAATCCTGAGCAGCAGCGACGGGACCAGTGACGGCAATGGAGACAAATCCAGCAGCAGCGTCTCGTCCTCGTCAACGAACAGTTCGTCTTCTGCGAAATCGAGTTCGTCTACGGATGCCAAGAGCAGTTCTTCAAGTAGTTTGGTTCTTTTTGAAAGTTCCAGTTCATTGTCTAAACAACTACAGTGCCTGGCGGAATGCACGGAAGACTGTGAAGGGGAGACCTATTGGCATAAGGATGGATTCCAAATGGTATGCCGTAGTGGGCAATGGCTGAATCTTGATTCTCTAGAACAGGCAAATGCACCGAGCAGTAGCAGCTATTTCGACATGACGGAGCAATTTAACGAGAAAGTGTCTTACGGCGAGTTTACTGATCCTCGCGACGGGCACAAGTATCGTACGGTGGAGATATATGATAAGGTTTATGATGTAACGTATACAATTTTTGCCGAGAACTTAAACTTCGGCAAGATGGTGCCTGGTGGTACGGTATTGGGAGATTCTGCCAAGTATTGTTACGATAATGATTCGTGGTATTGCAACAATGGTTGGGGCGGATTATATACTTGGAGCGCCGCAATGAATATTCCTTCAATTTGCGACTCTGTAAAACTTGGGTCGGAAAAATGTTCGTACTCATTCCCAATGGGGAAAGCCGGGAAAATGGAAAAGAGCGAAATTGTACAACAGGGGGTTTGTCCAGAAGGTTGGCATATAATGAATGACAACGAATGGGCGAATTTGCAGGAAAAAAGCGGCAATAGTGTCGCTCATTATATGGGCTCAAAGGTTGCCGGCTTCGGTAATAACGATTATGGTTTGTCGATATTGCCGACGGGATGCTGGATTCCCCTAGGGGGAAAGTTTGATTCAATAAAAAAATATTCTCTGTATTGGTTGCCGCAACAATATCCGGATTATGATGACTCAGCTTATGGGGTTATTATTCAATCAAGAGATGTCAGTAGGACGGCGAGAAGTGTGAAAACGCAGGCTTTTCCCGTCCGCTGTGTAAAAAATTATTAAATCGTGAATTTTTAACAAATTAACAAAGCCTTTTTGGAAAAAAGGCTATAGGGGTTATATGTCTAAACTCAACAAGAAGAACAAAAAGTCCAAGAAAAACAACCGCAAAAATTATAAAATTGAGTCTCTTGAACCGAGGCTCTTGATGGATGTGGCCCTAAGGCGGAAGAAAATGTGTCGTTGAGCGAACATTCCGGAACGGCCATGTGAGCGAGACGAGCACTTTTCTGGAGCCGTGGGCTGCTTTGATTCTTTTTTCTCGGATAGGAAAGGAGATGCCCGCCTTCGCGGGCATGACATTTAAGGGCCGGGGCGTTGCGGGGCGGCGAGCGCCCGCTCGAGAGGGTAATGAAAGCCTTGGTTAGACCCTTCGACAAGCTCAGGGTGACACAACCAAGGCTGCAATTAGGGGGAGTCCTCCCCCACATCACTTACTTGATGAAAATCAGTCCGAGGATACCCACGGCCCACACGTACCAGGCGAAGTGCTGGAACTTGCCCTTCTGCAAGAAGGTCATTAGCCACTTGAGGGCGATGATGCCAAAGATAAACGACACGACCATGCCCACCAAAAGTTCGGGGGTAAAGCCACCGGCGTCGGCACATTTCATGCCCTTTTCCGGGTCAAGCAGAGCCTTTTCAGGGGTCATGCTCTGGCACTTGATCCACTTGATGCAATCGAGGAGTGCAGCACCGCCCACGGCGGGGATGCTCATGAGGAAGCTGAATTCGCCAGCGTACTTACGGTTCACGCCCATGAACATCATGGCGCTGATGGTAGAGCCGCTACGGCTGATACCCGGGATGCAAGCGACACCCTGCACGGTACCGGTCACCAAGGCACGCCACCAGTTCATCTTGACGCCCTCGTTATCAGGGTGTTTGGCACCGGTTGCGCCCCATTGAGAGGTGAAAAGCAGAATGCCGGTGAAGAGTTCGGCCACGCAAACGGCGCGCGGATTTTCGAAGAGGCCTTCGAGCGCGTCTTTAAAGCCAATGCCAATAAGTGCCGTCGGAATCGAGGCGAGAATGATGTAACCCGCTTCGCGCAGCTGTTCGGGGTTACGGCGAATGCAGCCCACGATGATGTCGGTAATCTTCTTGTGGAATACCACGAAAATCGAAAGCAGCGTACCGGCGTGGAGCATGATATCGAAGAACATGCCCGCTTCGTTCATGCCTAAAAGTTCGTGCCCGATAACAAGGTGACCGGAGCTAGAGATGGGGAGAAATTCGGCGAGGCCCTGCAAAAGGCCGAGGATGATTGATTCAAACATGGTCGGAAATATAGATTTTTTAACTATATTAATCGTATGGCTCGCAAGTTTCTTCTCTGCTTTCATGATTTCAGCGTCTGGAACTACCAAAAAATGGCTCCAATCCTTGAAGAACTCAAGGACCTGGCAGGAGCCCCTTTCAGCGTACTCGTTATTCCAGATACAGAGAAGGCACCGTCGGACACTGTCGAAGGCTTTAAAAGCACGCTCCGCAAATTGAAAGCGGACGGATTTGAACTCGCACTGCACGGCTACAAGCACCAGGCCGAATTCAGCCAAGGCCGCAGTTACATGGGCCTCATCGGCATGAACCTTACCAACGGCGAAGCCGAGTTTGCTGGCCTCAGCGAATTTGAATCCAGCAGGTTGCTGCATGCGGGCCTTGACGCGTGGAAGAAATTGTTTGAGATTCCGGGTCAAGCCCGGAATGACGTTTCGCAAGTCCGGAATGACGTTGAAAAGCCCGCCGCATTTATTCCGCCGACCTGGTACAGCAACAAATTCCTGCCGAGCCAGGTCCATGCCGAAAAGATGCTCTACGAAGACCGCTACGCCCTCGTAACAGCCAAGGGCAAGCGCTACGCCTCCCCTGTCGCAAGTTTCGCCGGCATCCCGAACTTTTTGCAAAAGACAGCGTTCAAGTTTGGTGAAATCATCTTGAAAATTCCCGTCGGACTCCCCCGCATCGCACTGCACCCGGTGGATTTCCCCGACCGAAAAGACAAAATCCACGATTTGATTCGCGTCGCCTTAAACCGCGGACGCAAACTTTCGCTGTACAGAGACCTTTAGTCGCCAAGCGATTGCGGCAGCAACATGTAATCTTGCCTTATTAGGCAGATTTTTCTAAATTGCTCTGCACTATGAGCTTAAAATTCGAAACCCCCATTACCGAAGTTCCGCTGTTCCACCAGGGTAAAGTACGCGACATGTACGACCTGGGCGACAGCTTCCTGATGGTCGCCAGCGACCGTCTTTCCGCTTTTGACGTGGTGCTCCCCACCCCGATTCCTGGTAAGGGCAAAATCCTCAACCAGCTTTCGCTGTTCTGGTTCCAGCACCTCGGCATGAAGAACCACCTCATCACCGCCGACGTGAACGAATACCCGGCAGTGCTCAAGAAGCACGCCGACTACCTCCGCGGCCGTTCCATGATCGTGAAGAAGGCTCACCGCCATTCCGTGGAATGCATCGTTCGCGGTTACATCGTGGGTTCTGGCTGGAAGGATTACCAGAAGACCGGTAAGATTTGCGGTCACGTTCTCCCCGAAGGCCTGCAGCTCTGCCAGAAGCTCGAAAAGCCGCTCTACACGCCGAGCACCAAGCCCGACGTTGGCCACGACGAAAACATCAGCTTCGAACAGACTTTCGATATCGTTGG
>JAFZOV010000168.1 GCA_017550445.1 Fibrobacter sp. | reverse complement strand
CATTCGCGGAGCGGCTTACCAACGGAGTGGAGGCACGGAACGAAGTCAGCGTTCGGGTCAGCATTGAAGATATCGAGAACCTTCTTGCCAGCGCGAGTCATGATGTCCATGTTGAGAACAACGTATTCGGAGTCCGTGACTTCGATACCGTTCTTGGAGATCGGGGAGCCGAGCGGGCCCATGCAGAACGGAATCACGTACATGGTACGGCCGTGCATACAACCCTTATAGAGCTTACGCATCGTCTGCTTGAGTTCAGACGGGTCAATCCAGTGGTTGGTCGGACCTGCATCTTCTTCCTTCACGGAAGAAATGAAGGTACGGGATTCGACGCGGGCCACGTCAGACGGGAGAGAACGGAACAGGTAGCAGTTTTCCTTCTTGGCGAGCTTCGTGGCGAGGCCAGCCTTGACGCACTTCTGCATAAGGGCATCGTATTCTTCCTTGGAGCCGTCAACGACAACGACGTTGTCCGGTTCGCACATGGCAATCATTTCATTCACCCAAGTACTGATCTTCGGGTGCTTGATATCGTTAAGGGTAAGACTCATTATGAGCTCCTGTTTGGTTTAACGTTAAGTTTCGATAATTTCGAACGCGGTTAAATTTACAAAAAATAGCGTTCAAATTGCAGGGGCTTTGGCATTTTTTTGAGCTAAATCACCCCGTCCATCCGCCACACGCAGTCCACCCTGTACAGACAAAAGCAAAAAAATTTCGATTTTTTTTGTAAAAATCTTTTCATTTAGCCGAAAATTACATAAATTAGGCTTGTATACACGAAAAGGGCGTTATAGCCCCATTATAAGGTTATTGCTATATGAGTTGGTCTTATTCTAGAGAACACCAGAAAAACATCCTTTGCATGATCATGGCCGGCGGCCAAGGCAGCCGTTTGCAGCCCCTCACTCGCGACCGCGCAAAACCGGCAGTCCATTTTGGCGGAACCTACCGCATTATCGACTTCGTGCTGAACAACTTTATCAACTCCGGCATCTTCAAAATCAAGGTTTTGACCCAGTTCAAGAGCGATTCCTTGAACAAGCACATTTCTGCCGCCTGGAACCTGAACGCAAGTCTTGACCAATATGTGGACCTGGTTCCTGCACAGATGCGCACCGGCGACGACTGGTACAAGGGTACCGCCGACGCCATTTTCCAGAATATCAACCTGATTACCGACGAACGCCCGGACTTGGTGGCCATTTTCGGTGGCGACCACATTTACAAGATGGATATCAACCAGATGATTGATTTCCACCTGAGCCGTGCCGCCCTCCTCACCATTGCCGCTATCCCGGTGCCGGTTTCTGAGGCCCGCGAATTCGGCATTATCGAAGTGGACGCCGACAACCGGATGATCGGTTTCGAAGAAAAGCCCAAGAACCCCAAAGAAATGCCCGGCAACCCCGGTTACTGCCTCGCCAGCATGGGCAACTACATCTTTACGAGCAAGTTCCTGGTGCGCGAACTTTTGAAGGGAGCCGAAAACGGCGCTACCGACTTCGGCAAGCACATTATCCCGAGCCTGTACAAGGACTACCCCGTTTACGTGTACGACTTCAATACAAACATCGTGCGCGGCGAACAAGCATCTACTAAGGGTTACTGGCGCGACGTGGGAACGCTTGACGCCTTCTTCGAAGCGAACATGGACCTTTGCTCCGAAAACCCGCCGTTCGACCTTTACAACAACTACTGGCCCATCCGTACCTTCAACTGGAACCAGCCTCCTGCAAGGTTCTTTGCCGGCGACGGCAATGCCCATCAGGGTGCAGCCATCGATTCCATCGTGTCTTCGGGCTGTATCATTGGCGGCGGTACCGTTGTCAAGAGCATTCTCTCCCCCGGCGTTTCGATTCAGAAAGACGCCCTGGTCGAAGAATCTATCCTCTTCCCGAACGTGACAATTGGCCCGGGTGCCAAGGTGCGCCGCGCCATCATCGAAAAGGGCCTGCATATTCCGGCAGGCTTCCAGATTGGTTACGACTTGGAACGCGACAAGAAGCTCTTCCACGTGACCGAATCCGGCATCGTTGTCCTCGCGAAGGATACGATTATCAAAGCCTAGCGCAACACTAAACGCAATAAAGCCGAGCAGTCTTAAAAAGCCTCCCGAACGGGAGGCCTTTTTGATGATTCACTATTTAATTCCAATTAAAAGACTTAATAATCACCATACTCTTCAAATTCAGCTTCCATTTCCTTACAGGACTCTTCAGCATCAACCCTCATCTCTTCGATAGTTGCATCTTCTGCATCCGTCGTATAAGTATGTGTATTGCCATCGCATGTGCCGCCACCGAATTGACGTTTCAAGTACTCACAAGTTTCATCTACTTCTGACGATGTGAAGCCTTTTAAAGTTGTAGAGACCACAAGCTTATCGCCCTGGAGAGTAGCTTCAGTCGACATAGATTGACCCATATTGCTCATGACCATCGTCACGGAATTTGCGTCGGACGTAACTCTACAAGAAAAATCATCAGAGCTGCTCGAATCACCACAAGCCATAAGGCCAAAAGCGGCAGAAAGGGAAAGGGCGAGGCCCAGAATTCTCATTTTCATCTTAATCTCCTTTTAAAAATTCTAATTGAAATATATCTTTTTTTATTCAGAAATCAACACCTTTTATAAAAATGTTGTCTGTAATAACAAAATAACAGCAAAAGTCCCCCAATGGGAGACTTTTTAAGCTGTTTTGTAAATTTATGGTTTAATCGAGCTTGGCTCCGCCACCGAAGTCGCTCCAGTCAATATCACCCATGTTACCAAGCATTGTGAAGCTGGTATCGCCGAAATTACCTCCGCCGAAATCACCGAAATTCATGCCAGTACCGGTGCTATCGCCACCGAACATATTGGCAAAGCCAGACATGTCCATGGTCCATTCGCCATCCTTGCAGATGTACTTCATTTCCATTTCATAGGCTCCCATCGACATGGTTTCTGTCTTGGTAGCACCTTCTTCGGTGCACTCGGTAGCGGCTTTCGTTGCTGCAGAATCCACAGCCCATTGACCGTCCTTGCAGACCATGACAACAGTCGCCATATTTCGAGTTGAGCCTTCTTCGTTGCATTTTATCATGTCAGCGAAGGCGGTTGTATCGAAAGTAAAGCCAGTTGTATCGAAATTGAAAGGTTCCTCAGAAGAAGATGATGCGGCTTCGCCTTCTCCCGTAGTAGTAGTTTCAGGAGAATCGGGAGTATCCGTCCCCGAATTCGTTTCCGTTCCAGAATTCGTTTCTGTTCCAGAATTGGCCTCCTCATTGCCACCGGCATTCTGAGTTTCCTGAGTCGTTGCTCCTTCTTCGCTAGAAGAGCTGAGAGCAGCTCCATCGCCACCATTCGAATCGCTAGAAACAGTCTGCTGAGTTTCATTGCCCTTGGTGTCATCGCTAGCCGATGCAGAATCATCACAGGCTATGAAGGTAAACATGGAAGCGGCAATCACCGCAAGGCCCATTTTTTTGAAGTCCATAATAACACTCCTTTTTGGAATTCTAACAGAAAATTATTTTTTCGTAAGAAAAAAGGCGATTTTTCACGGCAAAAACTGTTGTATGTTTCACCAACATCATCATACAAAAAGCCACAAAACAGCCTAAATTTTCTAAATTTGGGCATATGAGCGAAGAACTGTGCGCAAATTTATCGAAAAAATTACAAGAGTTAGCTAAAGCCCCCAAATACCGTGGAGCCATATTCCAAATTGAAGCGGACGAAAAGGGACTTGCCCTCGTAGATGTTAAAGAAGCAAGCCTGAAAGTCTACTTGATGATAGATCCGGATTGCGACAAAATTCTGGAAACGAGATTCTTTACCTACGGCGGCCCCGTATTTACGGCCCTTGCAGATACGTTCTGCAAAAAGATCCAGATGGTAACGGTGGATGAAGCTTGCGCCATTACCGCCGAAAGCCTAGAGCTGGAGCTCCGCGATACACCAGATGCGCCAGCCATTGCCGAAAACGCCCCCGAAATCAAGCAGATGAACACGCTGATCAAGCGCATTCTCGAAACCTACCCCGAAAAGAAGGGAACGGCAATCCTGGTGCGTGAAAAGATGGAGCGAATCAAGTACCGCACCCAGACCGCCGAAGGCCGTGCCGAGGCTGATGCCGAATGGAATGCACTTACCAAGGTTCAGAAAATCGAGAAGGTGGAAGCCTGGTTGCACCAGACCGTACGCGGGACTTTGCAGGGTGACGGTGGCGACCTCGAAATTCTGGACTTGACCGACGACAACCGTCTTAAGATTCGTTACCAGGGTGCGTGTGCCGGTTGCGGTTCTGCCATGGGCGGAACGCTCTTCTACATCGAAGACGAGCTCAAGAATAACGTTTATTACAACCTGATTGTGGAACCTGAAGACCCGCTCGACAACCTTCCGCAAAACGAAATGTCCGATGCCGACCGCAATTTGGCTGGGTTGGATGACAACAATCCTCCCCCGAGCCTATTCTAAGATGTGGAATGTGAGATGTGTGATGTGGAATGTGAAATTATTCATTACACATTTCACACTACACATTGTTCCTAGTCTCTACCAAATGGTCCCAAACCCCACCGATAAAGTTTTTATATTATAATAAGTAAATCACTAAAGGAACTCCCTATGTCCGAAGAACTCGTTTTGAAATTCGTTGACCCGAAGCCGATGCGCTACGGTGAAAATTCCCACCAGTCCGCTGTATTCTACCGCGACCCGACTTGCACCGAAGCAAGCCTCGCTACCGCCAAGCAGCTCTGGGGTAAGGAACTTTCTTACAACAACATCGTAGACGCTGACGCCGCCCTCGAAATGGCCCGCGAATTCAGCGACGACAATGCGGTCGTAATCGTGAAGCATATGAACCCTTGCGGACTCGCTACCGGCAAGACTCTCCGCAACGCCATGGTAGCCGCCTGGGCGGGTGACCCGGTGTCCGCTTTCGGTTCCGTGATCGCCGTTACCAAGACGGTCGACCTGAAGACTGCCGAATTTTTGAAGGGCAAGTTCGTAGAAATCCTTCTCGCTCCGGCATTTGACAAAGACGCTCTGGAATTTTTGAAGAACAAGTCCAAGGACATTCGCCTCCTTGAAGTTGGCAAAATCAAGAAGGCCACCAAGATGAAGGTCTACAAGCACGTAATCGGCGGCATGCTGGTTCAGGACCGCGATGTTGACGTTTACGAAAAGTTCGAATGCGTCACCAAGAAGAAATTTGCAAAGAACAAGGAAGCCCTCGCCCGCTTTACCTGGATCGTCACCAAGCACACCAAGAGTAACGCCATCGTCATGGGTTACGAATACGCCCGCGGTTATTTCCAGGTTCTGGGTCTCGGCCCCGGCCAGCCCAACCGTATCGACTCTAACCTCCGCCTCTGCCAGCCCCGCGTTCGCGACAACGTTGCCCGCATGAAGGCTGCCCAGAAGTTCTTCAACGAAAAGGGCAAGTGCATCGACAAGGCCGGTCTCAAGGCTCTGGAAAAGAAGGTGTTCAGCGAAGTCGTTATGGGCTCCGACGCTTTCTTCCCGTTCCCGGACAATGTGGAAGCCGCTGCCAAGGCTGGCGTCCAGTACATCGTGCAGCCGGGTGGTTCCAAGAAGGACAACCTCTCCATCGAAGCTTGCGACAAGCTTGGCGTGGCCATGGTGTTCACCGGCATG
>JAFZOV010000167.1 GCA_017550445.1 Fibrobacter sp. | reverse complement strand
CTCACCAGTTCCAAGCAGAGGAACGTGCGTAGCCGTACCGATTGGACCAAGGGCAAGCCCGTTGTGCATGTTTTGACTCCGCTTGCTACCAAGGAATCCTGGATTCGCGTTTCTGGTGTTGACTTTGGTAAAGGTGCTCAGAACCTTCGTATCAAGGCTGCTAACGTGGGTGATGGCAACAAGGTTGAAATCCATAAGGGTTCTGTGAGTGGCACGCTCGCTGGTACCTGCGAACTCGAAAAGACCGGCAACTGGAACACCTATGTCGATAATGATTGCGAAATGAGTGGACTTACCGACGTTGTCGATGAACTCTTCTTCGTGTTCAAGGGCTCCAAGGATTCCACCATGGGCCTTATTGAATGGGAATTCCAGGGCACCAAGCGTGAACCTGAACCTCAGACACCGTTTGGCGGAAAGGCTTGGGCTATTCCGGGCAAGATTGAAGCAGAAAACTTCGATGAACCGGGCTATGGCACTGGTAATGATTCTTACTCCGATAACGATTCTGATGATCATGGCGCCGAAAGCAATGATGGCAAGAGCTACCGCGAAGGTACCGGTGTAGACATTTATAAGAAGGCTACGGGCTATGCCGTTGGCTACAACCAGAGTGGTGAATGGCTTGAATATACTGTAGAAGTGGCTGCAGCAGGTGATTACACTATGTTCGCTTCCGTGGCTTCTGGCAGCACGAGCGGTAGTTTCAAGTTGTCTATTGATGGCGACGATATTACCGAAGAAATTGCAGTGCCCCAAAATGAAGGTACTGATAACTACGATGACTTTAGCTTGGTCAAGGCGAATGTCAAACTTACCGCTGGCAAGCACATTCTCCGCTTTACCGTGACCGGTGACTGGATGGACATCGACTACTTTGAATTCGCGGCAGGCAAGGATGCTGAACCTGGCAAGACTTCGATTAGCGCCGTTAAGTTCCAGAACAAGGTTGCCGATTCCTATCGCGTGTTCGACCTGAGGGGCACTGTGCTTGGAACAATCGATTTGTCTCGTACGGGCAATGCCTCTGCAGCTCTGAAGGCCGCTGGCTTTAAGAAGGGTGTTTATATGCTCAAGCATGTGCAGGGCAATAAGACCTTCGTGGTGAACTTCGCCAAATAAGCTTCTTACATACACCTCCAACGAAGTCTTCCTAACGCTTTGCGCTGGGAAGACTTTTTATTACCGCTCGCGTCCAATCACGTCTAGATTAAACGAAAAAAGACTCAGTTTTCACTGAGTCTTTCTTCTGCGGTCGGACAGACTTGAACTGTCATGGGATCGCTCCCACTAGCACCTCAAGCTAGCGTGTCTACCAATTCCACCACGACCGCGTGGTCCTTAGCGGAACGACCCAAATTTAGATTAAATCGCTCCGCTTGTAAAGGGGTAAGGACGCATTTTTTTCAAAAAAAATGAATTTTTTTTTGAATTACAAATCAGCGACGAGCTTGTCGAAGACTTGGCCGCGGACTTTGTAGTTCTTGAACAGTCCGAAGCTTGCGCAGGCGGGGCTCATGATGACTGTGCCGCCTTCGCCGATTTGCAAGCTGTCAGCAAATGCTTCTTCAAGAGTGGGGAAGATGTTTGCGGTGACTTTAAGCCCGGCCTGCTTCAGCGATTCCAGCATACGTTCTGCTGTTGCGCCGATGAGCGCGATACGCTTCAAGTTCGGACGGTCGTTCACCAGAATTTGCGAGAGCTCGGTAAAGTCTGCGTTCTTTTCAGAACCGCCGAGAATGAGCGCGAAGGGGCGCTTCATGCTTGCCGTTGCTGCAATCGTCGCATCGGGGCGTGTCGCATAGCTGTCGTTAAAGAATTCGATGCCCTTCTTTTCGCCCTTGAATTCCATGCGGAAGGGGAGTGTCTCGTAGCTCTTCAAGGCTTCGAAAGCGTCTGCCACTTTGATGCCCAATGCCTTGCAAGCGAGAGTCGCCGCAGCCATGTTTTCGAGCTGGTAAATGCCACGCACCTTGCAGTCCGACAGGTAAAGCTTTTCGCCGTCAATCGTCAGTGTGGCTCCATCGATGACTGCGTCGCCATCACCCGCGCTCGGACCATCTTTCAAGCTGACTGCATACTTGGTCCCAGCGGGGCTCTCTACTGCAATCTTTGCGGTAGGCTCCGCATCCTTCAGGTACACGCACGTACCGGCACGCTTCTGCCAACGAACCAAGTTCGCCTTTGCGTCCCGGTATTCCTCAACAGTCTTATGCCAGTCGAGGTGCTCCGTGGAAACACGCAGCACCACGCCTACGTCCGGCGACAGCGACAAAGTCATCAACTGGAAACTCGAAAGTTCCAGAATGCTGATTCGGTCTGCCGTTTCTGTTTCGAGCAAGTCCAACGCCGGCACACCGAAGTTTCCGCCAATCTCGTTGTTCACATTGCATTTCGTCAGAATGTGGCTAATCATGCTCACGGTAGAGCCCTTGCCGAGCGTTCCTGTAACGCCAACGACGTTCTTGGACTTAGTTTGTTCTAAAAACAGCTGGATCTGGCTTGTCATTAGGCCGCCGTTCATCTGGAACTTGAACAGTTCCTTGCTCATGGGGTAAACGCCCGCGGAACGCACCACGGTCACGCAATCCTTAAGTCCGTCCATGTAGTTTTCGCCGGAACACACCTTCACGTTCACGCCAGCGGGTACTTGCGGCAGGTTTACCGGGTTCTTGTCCATCACCACGATGTCCTTGACTCCGTTACGAACAAGATAATTGAACGTGCTCTGACCTTCGACGCCAAAGCCTAAAACACCAACCGGCGCAACTAAAGTATTCTGCATATTAAAAACCTCGGGGAAAAAAGTAGAAAAGAGGTGTGGAGTGTGTAATGGTGCGCCTTCGGCGCACAAAAAAATCCGCCACGAGGGCGGACTTCATAATGCGGTCGGACAGACTTGAACTGTCATGGGATCGCTCCCACTAGCACCTCAAGCTAGCGTGTCTACCAATTCCACCACGACCGCAGGCTGTCGGCGCGCGTTGAATTTCAACTTGCGCCGAACGAAACCTTATTCAGCAGCCGGAGCAGCGGGAGCTTCGGTAGCCGGAGCAACATCAGCGGCCGGAGCAGCAGGAGCTGCAAAGTCGGTCGGAAGTGCCGGTGCCGGAGCGGTCTGCTGGGCAGCGTTTTCGCGGGTAGCCTTCTGCATCGAAGATTCTTCAACAGTCTGATCCTGCTTGGCAGTAATCAGGCCGAGGGCGAACACGACGATAAAGAAGATCACGGCCACGACACGGGTCAACTTCTGGATGAAAGTCGCGGCACCTGCGGTAGAGAAGGCAGACTGGGAAGTCATGCCGCCGAGACCTGCGAGACCGCCCATCTTGTCGTTCTGCACGAGAACGAGCAGCATGAGGAAGAGGCACAGGAACACGTGGAGGACGATACCAATCCAAAAGAGAGTTGTCATAGTCGTTTTACCTTGAATTTAAAGTTTTAATTAGCGAGCTTCGGCAGCGTCGATGATTTCCTTGAAGGTGTTAGCCTTGAGGCCTGCACCACCGATCAAACCACCGTCGATGTCCTTCTGAGCGAGGAGGCCGGCAGCGTTGGCGCCCTTCATGGAGCCACCGTACTGGATGCGCATGCCTTCAGCAACAGCTTCGCCGTAGATTTCCTTCACGACAGAACGGGCGTAAGCCTGAGTGTCCTGAGCCTGTTCGTCGGTAGCGGTAACGCCAGTACCGATTGCCCAAACCGGTTCGTAAGCGAGAACGCACTTGGCAGCGTCTTCAGCAGAAACGTCCTTGAAAGCACCCTTGATCTGGAGACCGAGGACTTCCTTGAGGATGCCGCCGTTGCGCTGGTCGAGGGTTTCGCCAATGCAGATAATCGGCTTCAGGCCGGCTTCGAGAGTCTTCTTGACCTTGAGGTTCACGGTTTCTTCGGTTTCGTGGAAGTACTGACGCTGTTCGGAGTGACCGATGATCACGTATTCAGCACCGATTTCCTTGACCATGTCGATAGAAACCTTACCGGTGTATGCGCCCTGGTCCTTCCAGTGAATGTCCTGGATGGCGAGCTTCACGTTGGAACCCTTGATGACGTCGGCGACCTTGGCGGCGGCGAGGTAAGTCGGGGCGATGACCACTTCGGTCTTCTTCACGTCCTTGACGGCTTCCACGATATCCTTAGCGAGCTGAATGGATTCGCTAACGGTCTTGTTCATCTTCCAGTTACCAGCGATGATATACT
>JAFZOV010000166.1 GCA_017550445.1 Fibrobacter sp. | reverse complement strand
GCCTGGGAGGTAGCGTCGATGCCCTTTACTAACAGACCCTTCGGTACAGAAGAAAAAATCAAAATGTTCGAACGCATGGGCGCGACTGCGGCCGTGATTGCGCTCGTGCTGATTATGCTCATTGAATCGGGCTATGCAGGCGAATACAAGAACCTTGCCGATATGGGCCTCACCGCGATGATCGTGGTGCTTGCAATTGCCTTGACTGGTAGCTTGTATTTTAAGACGAGAAGAAAGTAACTTCTGCGTTATTAAATTTCTAAGTCGGCACTGTAGACGGTTTCTACGGTGCCGTCGTCGCATTTGAAGAGCAGGCTGCCGTCGTCTTGCATGTCGAGGATGGTGCCTGTTTTTTTCAGGGAGCCTTCGCCGCTGTCGCGGTTTTGGTCGGTGCAGTTGTTGTTGACTACAATGGTGCCGCGGGCACCGATGAACTGGTCCATTTTGCGCCAGGCGGAGACCCAAGGGCGAATGCCGAAGGCACGGAATTGGCCTATGGCCCGTTCCAGGTTGCCAATCAGCATTTGCAGGAGCTTTTCACGGTTCAGCTTTTGTCCGCAGATGTCTTTAAGGGTGGTGACGGCGCGGCCTAGGTGGGCGTAATCGAGCGGGCAGCTGTTTACGTTGATTCCCACGCCCATGCTGATTGCGGGTTTGCTCTCATTTGTCATCCCTGCCCCCTCTTCTGTCATGCCCGCGCAGGCGGGCATCTCCTTTCTTATACGAATTGTCTCTGCGAGTATCCCGCAGAATTTGCTTTTGCCGCACAGAATGTCATTGGGCCACTTGACGGTGACCTTCCCGAGGCTCTTGTTGCCGAGGCCTTGGGCGTTGGCTTCGTCTTGCAGACTCTTGAAAACTTCGGCGAAGGTGAGGGCCGCGACTTGTGTGATTTGAGCTGCGGATGCAAGAGGGATTCCATCGAGAGGAATCAGGATGTTGAAGTAAAGGTTTTGCCCGGCGGGGGAATCCCAGGTGCGTTCGTGGCGGCCTCTGCCCGCGGTCTGTCTGTCGGCGACAATAAGGGCGCCGGGTGCAATTTCGCCTGTTGCGGCAAGCGATTTCATTAAGCTATGGGTGCTTTGAATTTCTGGGAAAAGCTGAACGGGCGAATTGCCGAAACCGCAAAGTTGCCAGTCGACAAAATTTCTTTCTTCTGAGAACATTTTTAGTTCCGAATTCTGAACTCCGAATTCCGAATAGGGTACTATTGGTCTTTCTGTTCGTCTTCCAGCATCTTGAGGGCTTCTTCGGGGAAGATGGCGAAGTACTGTTTCTTCTTGTCTTCGAAGAGCTGCAACAGACGTTCCTGCTCGAACTGTTCGCGGTCGATATTCTGCATGAAGAATTCGTCGCGGGCGAAATCACGGGTGGTCATCTGCTTCTTGATGTCTTCGGAAAGGTCAACTTCGTCCCACAGGATGTAGTACGAACCTACCATACCGTCGGCAAAAATGTCGACGTTCAAGGTGACGGCGTTGTTCTTGGTGGAATCGACCAACTGCACCTTGGTGTCGCGTTTTTCGGGGCGGAATACCTCGACATCGCTTACGGGCTTATCCAGATTTTCGTCTTGTGCCCAGACTCCTGAGGCAAGACTAAAAAGCAAACACACGGCTATAAGGCTTGCCGTGTTCATCATCTGAAAAGTCTTGTGCGCTAATTTATTGAACATACCTATAATATACAATGTAAAAATAAAAAAAGGAAGGTATGTGCAAAAAAGCGTGATAAAAATGGGCTTAAAACGGGAATTTTCCCCATTTTGGCTTAAACTACGCCGTATCGTTTCCATTTGCCGCCACGCCAACGGATGTAGTTGACGATGGAGCGGTAGAATTCGTCGGCGGCCATGCCGAGCCAGATGCCGACCAGGCCGAGTTCGAGGCCGAAGGCGAGCAGAAGGGCGGTGCCCAGGCCGCAGGTCCACATCATGGCAGAACCTACGATGGCGGGGAACTTGGAGTCGCCCGAGGCACGAAGCGCCGAAGTGATGACCATGTTCGCGGCTTTGAATGGCTGCAAGATCACGTCGCACCAAAGGCAGAGCTTGCCCAGGCGAATCACTTCGGGGTCGCTGGTGTAGAAAGACAACAACTGGGTGCCGAAAATGGCGACGATGATTGCGACGATAAGTCCGCTGGCGCTACCGGCGATAAGGCTCTGGTGGAGTCTGCGGTTTGCCTTGTCGAAGTCGTGAGCACCCACCAGGTGGGCTACGAGAATCTGGTTGCCGCTACTCAAACCCACGCTTAAAATCACGGCGAGCATGGCGAAGTTCGCACTGAAGATACGCGCGGTCATGGCGATAATGCCCAAGTGCACCACGATGGCGGTCAACACCACCTGGAAAATCTGGAAGCTGACGGGTTCTACGGCAGCGGGGAATCCGATGCGAATCCAGTCGGGTAAAATCACGCGGGAACGCTTAAAGTCGGTGCGACGAATCTTGTGGTGAACCTTGACGCGCAAGATGATGAACAGAATGCTTGCTGCAATCAGCCAAGAAAGCATGGTGGCAAGCGCCACGCCCTTTACGCCCATCTGCGGAAAACCGAGGTAGCCGTTCAAGAAGATGACGTTCATGATGGCGTTCGAAATAATCGTGATGATGTTTCCGAGCAGGTTCCAGACTGTAAGCCCGTGGGTGGCGATCAGTGAAGTGAGGCAGGATTGCAGGGCTCTGAATGCAAAGCCTATGGATACAACATGCAAGAAGTCCCGGGCGTGATGGGCGGCCTCGCCGGAAAGCCCCATCCAGCTCACAATCTGGTTGTTCAGGGGGATAATGACCAGTGTGATGGCGATACCGAGCAAGAGGCTACCCAACAACACCATAGTCTGGGTGGTGCCAGCTTGCTTGGGGCGTTCTGCTCCCATGAATTGGGAGGCGATGCTCGCCCCTGCCTGGGCGAAGGCGTTGATTGCCATAAAGAGTGCGCCCAGGACGGGCATTAATGCCCCCACGCCCGCAGCTGCCGTTTCGGAAGTACGCGACAAAAACCAGCTGTCCATCATGGGCTGGCACGTGGCGATACCGAAGGTTATGAACAGCGGCCACGAAAGGCTTAATAAGGAACGGTCCTTGACTTGCACTTGCATACAGCGCCAATTTTAGAAATGCTAGGTTTAAAAAGCTAGAGTGCCCCAAATTTTTTCTGTATACAATTGTGAGCGGAAGAATTTTCTAAATTTACCCCCGAAAAATTATAAAGGGATAAAACATGTCCGAAAAAATGACTTCTGCGCAGGTGCGCGAATCTTTCATCAAGTTCTTTGAATCCAAGGGCCACCTGTTTGTGCGTTCTTCGCCGGTGGTTCCGCATGACGACCCGACGCTCATGTTCACGAACGCGGGCATGAACCAGTTCAAGGCCATCTTCCTGGGTGACAATCCGAAGGGTTGGAAGCGCGCATGCAACAGTCAGAAGTGCCTCCGCGTGTCTGGTAAGCACAACGACCTCGACGTGGTGGGTCGCGACAACTACCACCACACTTTCTTCGAAATGCTCGGTAACTGGAGCTT